>JAJDOA010000132.1 GCA_022340405.1 Desulfobacteraceae bacterium
CATTGACCCGGAAGGCCACCTGGTACGCGCCCCCCGCCCGGAAGATGCGGGTCAGCACCAGATGGAGAATGGCCGCTGTCAGAAACGGAAAGAGCAACCCCATCGCCAGGTTCCGCTCCACCAGAACGAGATCGGTCCGCAGCAGCCACACCGCGGCGACGTGTGCGCCCAGACAGATCGTCATGAAGAGAAACGGCGGCAGGAATCCGGCATCGCGGCGCATCCGGGGGAAAAATGCGCCCGGAGACAGCAGCACGGCGCCTACGGTCCGTGCGAAGCTCGCCAGCGGCCTGCCCGGGTCGAAATCCCGCATCACCTCCGTACCCGTGTCCGTGGGGCGTGCTTTCAAGACGGCTTTTCCTTTTCGCCGGGCGCTTCCCCGTCGATGCGTTCCCCCTCGGCGAAAATCGCCACGGGGTACCGGGTGAGGTCGAAGGGGTCTCCGTTCCAGCAGACGAATGAAGCCAGCCGGCCCCGTTGCAGCGAACCCAGAATTCCCCCCAGGCCCAATATCTCGGCGTTTCGCGCCGTGACCAGTTCGATGGCCTGCTGCCGGTTCAGTCCGTGGCGGAAAAACCACCGGCTCTGCAGAAACAGATTGCGGGCCGGGCAAATGGGATGATCGCTCATCAACCCGTACGTCACGCCCGAATCCACCAGATGGCGGATGTTTCTCCAGCTTAGGTTCCGACCGGGTTGCCAGGGCTTTCAGAGGCTTCCCATATCGTGAAATTCGCCGCGGTGTCAATTCGACGGGGCGTGCTCCGGCGCCCGGGGTGCATCCCCGCCCGATCGGTATTATAGTGATTCTATCGTTTCGTTCCGCAACGTCGAACCGACGCGGAATCGACCGGAAGGAGGCCTTCTGATGAAAACGAAGATCATCGCACTGACCCTGGCGCTGTTTGCGATCTTGGGATGGCATCAGGTGAACAGTATGAATACGGACAAGGACGACACCATGAACGAAAAACCGAACGCGACCCAATTCGCCGTATTCGCCGGCGGGTGCTTCTGGTGCACCGAGGCGGATTTCGAAAAGCTCGACGGGGTGATCGAGGTGATTTCCGGATATACCGGCGGTCATGTGGAAAACCCGAACTACAAGCAGGTTTCCTCCGGCGGGACCGGCCACGTTGAGGCCGTCAAAGTGGTCTACGATCCGGAGAAAATCGGCTACGAGGAGCTGCTGGACTGGTTCTGGCGGCACGTGGACCCCACCGATCCCGGAGGCCAGTTCGTCGACCGCGGCGACCAGTACCGCTCGGCCATTTTTGCAGTGAACGAGGAGCAGCGCCGGATGGCGGAGGATTCCAAACGCCGCCTGAGCGCTTCCGGAAAATTCCGAAAGCCCGTTGTCACCGATATTTTGATGCTCGATACGTTCTACACGGCCGAGGACTACCACCAAGACTACTACCGCAAAAGCTCCTTTCGCTACAAGTTCTACCGCGCCAACTCCGGACGGGACCAGTTCCTCGAGCGGATGTGGGCCGGCCAACCGCTGGAGCCGAAAGCGGAGACCGCAGACAAAACGGGCGGCAAAGCCCGGTACGAAATACCCGACGACGCGCAACTGAAGCAGCGGCTGACCCCGATCCAGTACCGGGTCACCCAGAAAGACGGCACGGAGCCGCCGTTCAAAAACGAATACTGGAACAACAAAAAGGAAGGCATCTACGTGGACATCGTTTCCGGGGAGCCGCTGTTCAGCTCCGTGGACAAATTCGAGTCCGGCACGGGCTGGCCGAGCTTCACCCGTCCGCTGGAGCCGGACAACATCGTCGAGCACACAGACCGGAGCCTCTTCATGGTCCGCACCGAGGTGCGAAGCCGGCACGCCGACAGCCATCTGGGCCATGTCTTCAATGACGGCCCGGAGCCGACGGGACTTCGATACTGCATCAATTCCGCCGCCCTGCGCTTCATCCCCAAGTCCGAACTGGAAGCGGAGGGATACGGCCGATACGGCCAATTATTCAAGTGATTGCGGTGCGTGTTATCTCCGCATCGCATACAGGGCCGGAGCCATTTCTTCGTCCGCTTCTCCGGATTCCCGAAAACAGTAAAGGAGGTACCGATGAGGGAACGCTACGAGGTGGTTATTTTGGGAACCGGACCCGCCGGGCTGCAGGCCGCCATCCATGCCGCCCGGGCCAAGGTCTCGACGCTGGTGCTGGGGCGGCGCCACAAATCGAGCCTGTACCGGGCCCATGTGGAAAACTACTGCTGCCTGGAGAAGATTTCCGGAGAAGAACTCCTCGAGCAGGGGTACCGGCAGGCCGCCGAGTCCGGAGCCGATTTCCTTGACGAGGACGTGCTGGGGATCGACCCCGAGGAGGAAGGCTTCGCCATCCGCACCGAAAGCGGCAATCCGCTTTTTACACGGGCCGTGATCCTGGCCATGGGGATCCACCGCAACCGTCTCGGCGTGTCGGGGGAAAAAGAGTTCCTGGGCAAGGGGGTCAGCTATTGCGTGGATTGCGACGCCGGTTTTTTCAAGGGCGGCCGTGTGGCCGTCGTGGGCAGCGAGTCGGCCGCCGTGTCCGGTGTGCTGACCCTGCTTTTTTACGCCGCCGAGGTGCACCTGGTGGCCGAGGAGCTGCGGGTGACGGATCGGCTGGCCTACCAGCTGGAAAACGCCGAGGCCATTCTCCATCTGGGAAGAAAGGCGGTGAAGATCATCGGCGATACCGCGGTCACGGGGCTGGAGCTGGACGACGGAACCGTTCTTTCGGTGGAGGGGGTTTTCGTGGAAACCGGCGCCAAAGGGGCCGTGGAGCTGGCGGCCAACCTGGGGGTTGCACTGGATAGCGAGACCTTTCGCTACATCGATACCGACAAGGAGCAGAAAACCAGCGTGCCCGGCATCTATGCCGCCGGCGATATCTGCGGGCCGCCTTGGCAGGTGGCCAAGGCCGTGGGCGAGGGGTGTGTGGCCGGTCTGTCCGCGGCCAAGTACGTCAAAAAGCTTCGTTGAGGGAGCCGGCCCGTCCGGTGCCCCTCCCCTCCGGGGGAGCGTCACCCGCGGTTCACCGCCTCCGACAGACGCCGCCAGGCGTTGACGCGATCCCCGGCGGAAATCGGCCGGGCGAGCTCGGCCGCCACATCGTCGACGTAGACCTCCCGGCGCATTCCCACCAGCACCGATGTCACCCCCGCCGTGGAACGAACCGCGCGCAGTGCCCGCTGTGAAAGGTTGTCGGCGGCCGCCCAGTCCGCATCCGCCTCGGAGACGGCGTGCCGCACAAAACGGATGTCCCGGGCGGCATCGGCTGCGTACATCGCGCCCACACCGGAAAGGGCCGCATCGAGGCGGTGGGGGTGCTTTTCCATCCAGGCCGCAAGGGCGGGGGATTCCGCCCGGTAGCCTTCCAGGAAATCCATCACGCCCTGCACCCTTGGCATCATGACGCCGTCACGCAACTGGCGGAAACGCTCGTAGGTCTCCAGCCCGCGCCAGTAATGCTTGAGGTATTCGCCTACGGAAAGCTGGTTTTTGATGCGCAACTGCAGCCCGGAGGGAACGGTCAGTTCAGGCAGTATCCGGTGGGAGAGCGCCGATTCGGATTTGGCCAGCGCCTGGATCGCCTGCACCACATCTTCCGGCTCCCCAGCCTCCGACGCTTCGACTTCGGCGAGCCGAAACAGTCCCTTGCCCCGGATCGCGTTCAGCGGACGGTTGACCAGCACCCCGAGGCCCGAGTCGGCCGCCCGCTGCAGCACGCTGCGGTCGCCGGGCTGGTTGGCCTCCAGAACGGCCCCGGGTTCCATGAGGTTCATGGGCAGCTGAATCACGCCGAATCGGTGATCCTTGCGCAGATCTTCGGCCAGGTGCACCAACGCGTCCAGGCTCGTGAACTCGGCGTGGTCCGGGCCCTCCACGAAGGTGTTGGAACTGACGCCGTACCAGCGGATTCGCCCGCGATCGGCCTCCGTCTCCAGATGGGCGAAAGCATCCCGGATACGTCGGTGGTACTCTCGGCGTGCCTCCTGTGCGGCCATGCCGTCCTTTTTCGTCCGGCCGAGATAATACTCGGGATTGTGCAGCAGGTAGACGTCCACGGTTTCCAGGCCCAGGCGTTGCAGGCTGCGGGTCAGCTGGTCCTCCAGGAACGTTGGGTGGATGCAGTGCTCCAGTCCCTGGGCGTATTCCACCAGTTCCGGGAAAGGCTCGCCCCGGCGTTTGCGTTCCTGGCTGAGCTGGTAGTTGGCGCCCTGAAGATAGCCCACCTTGGAGACCACCACGACATTCTCCCGCTGCAGAACGCCTTCCGTGACACCGCTTTCCAGCACGCCCCCGACCAGTTTTTCCGATTCGCCGTCGGCGTAATTGGTGCTGGTGTCGACGAGGTTGATCCCCTTGGCGAATGCCCGCAGCAGGGCCCGCTCGTGCACCCGTTCGCCGGCCGCAACGCGGTAGCAGCCGAATCCGGCCTGTGAAACGGTCAGGTCCGTTTTCCCCAGTCTCCGGAATGCCGTGTTTGCGTGCTTTTGCCCGAATGCCTCGGTGCCTTCCGGCGTTGCCGCACCGGTGATCATGGATCGCCCGCCTTTCCAGGGCGCCGACTGTTTCGGCGCCCGATTGCGATCATTCCGCCGCACCGGCGGAACATGCGGTCATCACCCCTGATAGAACCCCCCGGCGATGTCGGTAATGGTGGCATGGATGCCGCTTTGCCGGAGCACGCCGACGAGGCCGGCAAGATCCTTGGCATCGGAATACCGCAATTGCGGCATCCCTTCTTTTGTCGCCGCAGTCTCGCGATACGATTGCAGCCGTGTCAGGGCATCGTCCAGGCGATCCACCCACAGGGCCATGACGGAAAAATCTCCCGCACCAGACACGGGAAGTCGCTCCGCCACGGCTTCACGAACCGGGCCGGAAGGGTTGTCGGTGATCCATAACACTCCCATGATCCGAATCCTCCTTTTGCCAATACCCAAAACATAAGCAGCCTGCCGTTCGACTCAAGTCGTGGGCGAGGCCAGCCGGCCCGTCTCATCTGTGGCCCGCTGGTCATGCAATGGCCTCGGTTGTCCAGTCCGGGCCCCGGTGGACGCAATGGCCCGGGATTGTTATGGTGGTGTTTGCTTCTTGCATATTCAGCACCCGAACCATGGAAGGGAGGCGAAAGACGCCGGTATGATCCGCCATTTTTTCACCGCCGCTTACCTGCTGCTGGCCGTGCCTTTCGCCTACCGGGGCCTTGCCGCTTACTTTGCGGCCGACGCCGGCTGGGACGCCGGCGCCTTGGGACTGTTCGGCGCCTTTTGGTTCGTTTTCGGCGCCGCCGGCTTTCGTGCCCGAAACCCGTGGATGATCACCATGGTCTTTTTGGCCATGACGGCCTTTACAGCGCTGTTTCTCCTGGTCGGATTCCTCGAGTCTTGGAACCTCGGATTTGCCGGGACGACATCCGGCCCCCTGCTGTTTCCCGCCGGTATCGTGCTGCTGCTGGTGCTGATCGCCGGCGAGATTTACGCTCTGGCCGCCTTCCGAGACAAGGGCACCGGCACGGCCGGGGAGGCGCCGCCGGACAACCCGTGAAAGAGCTTCGAGCGCGAAGGAAAGGAGCTGCAATGTACGAGATCCCGCCCGATCTGCCTGGGGAATACATCCGGATCGCCACCGACGATCCGGATGCGGATTTTGAGACCGCCAAGGACCTGGCCAAGCAAACGGCCCGGAAACGCTGGACCTATCCCATGATCCTTTCCTGGTTCGACGCCACGACCGGAGAGGGCTACCCTGCCTTCGAGTGCGCAGGCCACGAAAAACCCCCCTGGAGGGTCTACGCCGAATCCCGGGGCGCCGATCTTTCCGTGATCGTCAACGACGGCCGGTACATTTTTTTGTTCCTCACGGAATGAAATGCTCTTAGGGGCTGTTTCTACATTCGGATTTTGGTTCAAGGTCAAGGAGGATCCGAGTTTTCAGCCGCAGGAATACTGGTGTATTTCGAGGACTGCAAACGTGGACCCGACGCCGAGATGGGGCCAAAAGACAATGTAGAAACAGCCCCTAGATCAAGCACTGGGGGGCGGAGAAGAAATGACGGTGGATGGCCGCGACAGCCTTGTGCAGGTCTGTCTCCTTTACGATGAAATACAGGGCCACCGGTGAAGGTCCGAAGGCGATCATTTCCACGTTCACGGCGCACTCGGCGGCCGCGGTGAAACAGCGTGCGGCGATGCCGGGCTTGCGCGAGAGCCCCTCACCGACGATGGCGACCAGTGCCGCCGTCTCGGCGGCGCCCAGCCGGCGGAAGGGCCTCGGTTTCATCGCCATGAGGGCCCGGCGGGCGGGCCCGACGTCCCTGCGGGCCAGCAGGAGGCTGATGCTGGTCTGGGAGGTCACCACCGACTTGATGTTGATCCCGTCCGCGGCGACCGCCGCGGCCACCTCTCCAAGAATCCCCCTTCGCATGCCCACACCGGAGGCGTGCACCTTCAGGATGCCGATGTCGGTTGTGTGGGCCACGCTTTTGACCACCTCGCTCGACACCCGCCGACCGGCGGCGATCCGGCTTCCGGTGCCGTCCGGGTCCAGCGTGTTCTTGATGAGGATCGGAAGGCGCTTGGCCCGCAGTGGCTCCACGGTCCTGGGGTGGAGGATCTTGGCGCCGAAGTAGGCGAGCTCCGCCGCCTCGTCATAGGACAACTCCCCGATCAGGGAGGCCTCCGGCAGGATGCGGGGATCGGCGCTGAGAAAGCCGTCCACGTCCTTCCAGATTTCCAGGCATTCGGCGCCGGAGGCAGCGGCCAGAACGGCCGCAGCGTAGTCGCTACCGCCGCGGCCGAAGGTGGTGATCTCCCCGTCGCGGCTCACGCCGTAAAAGCCCGGCACAAACAGCACCTGCCCGGACTTCATCATGGGACGGAGCCGTTGCCTCAGCTGCTTCTCGGTTTGCTTCACATCGGCCGTGGCGTCGCCGTACTTGCCGTCGGTGACAACGCCGAGGTCCTCGGGAAGCCGGTGCGTCGCTTTCGTCCCGTTGGTGTTCATGGCCGCCGATAGCAGCTGGGCGGAGAGCCTCTCGCCGTAGCTGGCCACGACATCGGCGATGCGCGGTGTGATTTCGCGGGTGAAGTTCAGCCCGTAGTACAGCCGTTCGAGGCCGGTCAGCGTGCGGTTGCAATCCCGCGTGTAGTTTCGGAGACGGGGGCCGGCGGGCATCAGGTGCCGGGCCACCAGCATGTGGCGGTTTTTCACGCGTCCGACGACGGAAGCGATGGCGCCCTCGTCCAGCAGGCAGGTTTTCATCCCGTCGATGAGCAGATCGGTGATGCCGCTCAGGGCCGAGACCACGACGATGTGGCCGCGGGCCCGCTCGGCCAGCAACGCAAGAATTTCCGCGATGGTTTTTTTGTTTCGCAGGCAGCCCCCGCCGACTTTGATGACTTTCACTGAAACTCCCCTTCTTCGTTCTTCGCTCGCCGGTGGAAGACGCTGCGGCAGACCGCCGCAGTGGCTATCGGGTTCAGTTGGTGTCCTTGGAAAGGCGGGAGAAGCCCGCGATACCGCCGAACAGAGGCTCTGCCGAGGGCATGGCCGCAACGTCGGCATCCCCGCATTTAGGGCAGCGGACCCGTTTCTCCGCGGCCCGCTTCTCCGACAGTCGCCGGAAGTCGTGACCACACTTGCGGCAGCTGTATTCGATCCATGGCATGATGGGCTCTCCCCTTGCGTTTTCGGTACGCGATCACCATAATGCAGATGAAACGGTCTGTCCAAACGTTCGAACCCGGGGAGGACGGCATGCTGGAATGGCTCGACAACATCCCCTATCCGTTGCTGATCGTCGTGGCCCTATTTTTCTTGGCGGCGCCCGTACGGCCGATGCCCCACGTGGTCGAAAAGCTGATCATGCTCAAAAACGGCACCCTCACGCGGCCCATCGACATTTTCGACCTGGTGTTTCACCTGCTGCCCACCCTGCTGCTTGCGCTGAAAGCCTACCGGACCTTCTCCAGCCGATAAGCCGCCCCATATGGCCTCTCGTTCGCTGCGGTCACCGGACCGGGACGGCCCATTTTGCGGGATGAGGATTGAAGACTCGCTGCCGCCCCGGTGCCCGGGATTTTTGCTTCGCTCCAACAAGCGGCGTGGAAAGTTCTGCCTGGCGGAAGTGCCGCGCAGCCCGGTAAGGAAATCTGTCAGCTGGGTTCGCTTGCCAACGCCGGTTCACCCTACACGGCCTTTTTTCCCAAAACCGGTACAACCGGTCATCACCGCGTGCTTGCGGCTTCCGGGGTATTCACGGCACACGGCGGGCTTGACGTCGTGGATGCGGCAGCGCTGCCCCCGGGAATCCGGAGGTTTCTCCAGCCACGGGCAGCGTTCGGCGTAGCGGCTCGTTCCCGGGTGGATCCAAACGGAATAGGAGACGCTTCCGTCCTTGCCGCGGTGCGCTTTCACCCACTCCAGAATGTCGGTGCGCCCGAGGGCCTCCCACCGGGCAACGTCCTCCGGGACGCACTCGATGCGGTGGCCCAAACGCTGGCAGCAGTCCCCGCACCGGCGGCAGGAAAAGTCCTCCATCCCGGTGTCGAGGCGCACGCCCTCGACACCGGTTTTGGGGATTGTCTCCGGGCGTGCGGGTGCGCGGAACACCCGGCTTGCAACAGCCGCCAGGGTTTCTATGGGCGGTGCCGCCCGTTCCAGCTCCTCGCAGAGCATCGTTCCCAGGGTGGCGGGGTCGACGCGGCGCCGGCGGATCCTTCCGGGCACCTCCAGCCAAATCTCCTCTCCATGCCGGTCCCGCGCCACCGCGGTGCCGGGGCCGAAAACCAATCGGCACAGCTCCAGAAACAGCGGCGGCTGGGGCCCGTACTGACGAAAGTCGCCGCGGACCGCCGCCAACAGTTCCTCGCGGTCGAGAAAGATGCTGTCTTTTTCCTGCATGGGATCCTCCCGGAATCCGCCTGGACCCGGTCCACTGGGATGATCCTACAGTGAAGGGGGAGCATGTGCAACCGCTCCGATCTCCTTTTTCTTCGCCTTTGACAAACCCGTTTCCATCTGATTGACTGAACCTCTTCAGAGCCTTTCGGTTTCGAGGGAAAAACATCAACCCGTGCTGCCGAAAAGGAGGCGTCCATGCCGAAACCTGCCTACCCCCACTTGTTCAAGCCCCGTACGATTCGCAACGTTCGCCTGAAAAACCGCATCACCATGGCGCCGCTGTTTCTGGGCTATGCCGCCGAAGGAGGAACGGTGTCCGCCCTGATGCTCGAACACTATCGGCGCATGGCCGCGGGCGGCGCCGCCATGGTGGTGGTGGAAAACGCCGCCGTTCACCCCTCCGGAAGTGCGGGCGGCCGTGTGCTGCGCTGCGACCACGGCCGGTATCGCGGGGGATTGTCCCGTCTGGCAGAGACCATCCGGGCGCAGTCGTGTCGTGCGGTGCTGCAGATCAACCACGCCGGCCGGTTCGCCTACGTCGCTGCGCCGGTGTCGGCTTCGGCTGTGGAGGCTTTCGGGCGCACGCCCCATGCCATGACCCGGAAAGAGATCAAGGCTGTTCGGGACCGGTTTGCGCGCGCGGCCCTGCGGGTGAAGGAGGCCGGGTTCGACATGGTGGAGCTGCACGGCGGTACGGGGTATCTGCTGGCCCAGTTCGCCTCCCCCCGCACCAACCGGAGGACCGACGCCTACGGCGGTTCCCTCGAGGCCCGCATGCGGTTTCCGCTGGAGGTGCTCCGCGCAGTCCAGGACACGGTGGGAGCGTTTCCGGTGGGCTATCGCTTTCTGGCCGACGAGTGGCTTCCCGACGGGCTCCAGCTCGATGAGGCCAAGGTGCTGGCGGCCGCGCTGGACGATGCGGGGGTGGCCTACCTCTCGGTCATGGGCGGCACGTACGAAAGCTTTTTCCTGCCCGATGTGGTGGCGCAATCCAAAAGGCCCGCATACATGACGCCGCTGGCCTCGGCCATAAAAAAGGAGGTAAAGGTGCCGGTCATCGCGGCCGGGCGCATCTCCACCCCCAAGCTGGCCGAGTCCATCCTGCGAGGGGGCCGGGCCGATCTCATCGGTCTGGCCCGCATGCTCTGGGTCGACCCCGAGTGGCCGGCCAAGGCCCGCCGGGGGGAAGACCGTGCCATTCGGCGCTGCAATCCCAAGTGCAACGCCTGCATGGAGCTGGTGATGAAAGGCAAACCCGCCTTCTGTCCTCAGTGGGACAAGGAGACCCGGGCCGCATACAAAGCGATGTTCCGCTGATGAGCCTTTCCGACTACCGGACCGCCGTGGTCACCGGTGCGTCCAGCGGCATCGGGGCCGCCGTCGCCGCCGGGTTGGCCCGAAGAGGGTTGCGGGTGCACGCCGCAGCCCGCCGAAAAGACCGTCTCGAGGCCCTTGCACGGGAAACGGGCTGCGTGGTGCACCCGATGGACGTCCGGGACACGGCGGCCCTGTACCGGGAGTTCGACGGCCGGATCGTGGACGTCGTGGTCAACAACGCCGGGCTGGGCAAAGGCTTTGCGGCCCTGCACACGGTGGCCCCCGAGGATATCGACACCAGCGTCGACACCAACGTCCGGGCCGTCTATCACCTGCTGCGGGCTGTTTTGCCCGGCATGGTGGAGCGCCGCCGCGGCCACGTGGTGAACATCGGGTCCATGGCCGGGCTCTACGCTCTGCAGTCGTCTGTATACGGCGGGACCAAGGCCGCGGTGCACATGCTGTCGCGAAACCTCCGCCTGGAGCTGGAAGGCACCGGCGTACGGGTCACCGAGATCTGCCCGGGCCGCGTGAACACGGAGTTCTACGACGTAGCCATCGACGACCCGCGGCAGCGAAGCCGAATCAAGGACAGCGGCGTCCGCGAGTTGCAGCCCGAAGACGTCGCCGCCGCTGTATTTTACGCCCTGGACGCCCCCTGGCACGTCAACGTCAACAGCATCGAGCTGCAGCCCGTGGAGCAGATCTACGGCGGCAGCCGGTTCACGCCGGTGCGGTGAGCGCGGTCGCTCATTTTCGAAGGGTGCTTCACCGGGCCGGGAAGGATTTCGTCAAGCCGACGCCAAACCCCCGGCGAAAGTCGCCTGCAGATGATCCAGTCCCCTTCGGATTCCCGCCTCTTCGGTTCCGGGTTTGAGCTCCATCACCCGCAGAGTGTCCGGCCCGACGGCGCGGACGACGGGGAGGAAGTCGATCTCTCCGTCGCCCGATTGCAACCATTGCCCATTGCCAACGGCAGTCCGTTCGCATACGCTTGCGCCTATGCACCGAAAGAAATCGAAAACCCTTCTGCGCGCACTTGCCGTCTGGCTCGTTGCGGCGCTCTTTGTCGGATTCACCGCTTCGGCAGCCCTTGCCGAGCAGGTGAACCTGCCCATTTCCATCGATTACCCCATGCTCCGTTCTCTGGTGGTCGGCAGCGCATTCACCGGGCCGGACCGGACGGCTGTTTTGCTCGACGAAGACGGCGGCTGCCGCCGGGTCGTCTTGTCGGATCCTCGGTTACGGTTCTCCGACGGCGCCGTCCGTTTTGAAACGAAGGTGACCATCCGCGTCGGCGTCATGCTGGCCGAGACCTGCCGACTGCCGGTGCAGTGGGAAGGGTTCGTGGTGCTGTTGCAGGAGCCGAGAATCCGCAGCGAGTGGCGACTTTCTTTTAAAACCACGGATTCCTTCGTTCTGGGAAGCGACCGACGACCTGCGGTTGTTGCCGGGATCGTATGGGATTTGGTCCAGTCCGAGGTGATCCGGTATTTGGAGGCGGTGACGGTGGATCTGGGGCCTCCCGTAGCCGAAATGAAAAGTTTTCTGACCGAGGTTGCTCCGGCCGAATCGGAGCGGGTCGCCGCCCTGCTGGACAGCCTCCGTCCGGAGGCGGCGACCGCCACGGCTGCGGCCCTGCGCATCGACGTGCGCGGCGAGCTGGCACTGCCGGCCCCGGTGCCGGAGGCTTCGGAAGGCAGGCAGCTCACGGAGGCGGAAATCGGCGAAATCACGGAAGCCTGGGAGCACTGGGACGCCTACCTGGCCTTCCTGATTTCCGGGCTTTCCGACCAGCCGCTGTCGGACGACGACCGCCTTCTTCTGCTGGAGACGCTGCTGATGCTCCGGCACGAGTTCGTGGCGGCGCAGAACAGCCTGGAACTCCACGACGACTTCGTCCGGCGGCAATTCGTGGCGGCCTGGAAAAACCTGGGTCCGCTGTTTCGCCGTCATCTGGGAGATGAGCCCTCCAAATCGATGCTCGGCTATCTCGCCCTGTTCTCCGCATCGGACGCGCTGGTGGCTCTGGATCGCATCGGGCCCGCGCTGGGCATCGAGATCAGCAGCCGGGGCCTGCTTCGGTTGGGGCGGCTGCTGGACCCCGCGCGACCGGTTTCCCTCGCCTACACCCCGGGACTCGACCACCGGCTCATGGAGGTGCTCGGCCTGGAAGACCGGGTCCGGGAAACGCATCGACTGCGGATGCCGTAACCACCACCGCCACTGGATCCGGCGGCCGGATTCCTATTTCAGTGGCTTCGGTTTCCGTCTGCCGCCGCGGCCTGGGCGGGCGAACCGGACAAGGACGAAATCGGACAGTGGCTCGTTTCGGCATCCGGTCTCAAAACCTATACGAAACGGGTGCGGCAGCTGGTGGAGGACACAGCGAAAAAGACGCTTCGGAAAAAAGAACTTCCCACCTCCCGGCACGAAACCTTCCGGAACACCGTCCTCGCCGCCGCCTGGCAGGAGAGCTGTTTTCGGCAGTTCGTAAAAAAAGCCGGCCGGGTCACCTACATCGTTTCCTATAACGGCTCCTCGGTGGGCTTGATGCAGATCAACACCCGGGTCTGGCGGGGCATCTACCGGGAGGAAGACCTCCGATGGAACGTCCGCTACAATGTCGAGGCCGGCTGCGAGATCCTCCAAGTGTATTTCCAGCGGTATGCCATCCGGAAGCTGAAGGAGCAGGGCCTGCTGGCAAAAGTGTCCTCCGACACCCTCTCCCGCCTGGTGTACGCCCTCTACAACGGCGGCCCCGGCGAGTTCGGCAAGTTTCTCGCCCGCAGCCGCACGAGCCGGTTTCACCTGAGCGATAAGCTGTTCTACGAAAAGCTCCAGTGGGTGCAGCAGGGGCGGTGGGAACAGCTGCGGGTGTGCCTGACGGGCTCTTGATCGTTTGTAAAATTTTTGTAAACCTGAGTGGCCGCATTGCCATCCACGCATGCCTCCCTGTAGTCTGCCAGACACGCGATCCGGTCCGGCTGGAAATCGGCTCCCGTGATTTGTTGCTTTCAAACCGGGTGCTTTGCACCCGGTCGCAACCGCAACGACTTGAGCACCTCGGTGCTATTGACTTCCGCAGCTATGCCCGGACCCTTTGCCAACGCTGACGGAGCCATTCGATGATCCGAATTCTACCTGCACCTGTGCGCGGTGTGCTTTCCGTGTTGCTGTACTTCCTCAACACCGCTGTCTGCTGCGTGCCGCTGTTTGTCCTTGCGGCTGCAAAGGCCTTGGTGCCCTGGGACCCGTGGCGCAGGGGATGCACGCGCGGAATCACTCGCATCGCAGAGGGCTGGGTCGGAGTCAACAGCCTCAACCAGACGATCACCGGGGACACCCGCTTGGAGGTCCAGGGGGTGGAGACGCTTAGCCGTCGCGGGTGGTACCTGGTGCTGGCCAACCATCAGTCCTGGGTGGACATCCTCGTGCTGCAGCGCATTTTTCACCGAAAGATTCCGTTCTTGAAGTTCTTCATCAAGAAGCCGCTGATCTGGTTTCCGCTGCTGGGGCAGGCGTGGTGGGCTCTGGAATTTCCCTTCGTCGAGCGCTACACCAAAAAACTGCTGGCCCGGAAGCCGCACCTGAAGGGAAGGGACATGGAGGTGACGCGGCGGGCATGCGAGAAGTTCAGGACCCTGCCGGTGTCCATCATGAATTTCGTGGAGGGGACGCGCTTTACACGGGAAAAACACCGTCGGCAGCGGTCGCCGTACGCGAACCTGCTTCGGACCCGGGCCGGAGGGATCGCCTTCGTCCTGGGCTCCATGGGAGAGCAGATCCAGCACATCCTGGATGTGACCATCGTCTACAGCCAGGGGCCGAAGAGCTTCTGGGCTTTCCTCTGCGGCAAAATCCCGGAGATCCGGGTTCACGTCCGGCCCCTGCCGGTAACCCCGGACCTGATGGGAGACTACGCCGGCGACATCGACTTCCGGCGCCGTTTTCAGGCATGGCTCAACGATCTATGGAAGGAGAAGGACCACCGCTTCGAAACGCTGCGCCAAGCCGGCACCTCGGGTCTTCCCATTGCCGCGCCCGAGGATCTTCCGGCCGAATCCGTCCCGTAACCTCCATTGAACCGTAGGGGAGGGGCTTATCCCCTCCCGCTGCAGCGAACCCATTCCCCAACTCTGTGGCCGGAATCACCGTGATGCGATCACCCCGTTGCCGGGACTTCCGTTACGCTCCAGCGCGCAGGGATCGACCTCGTCCCTGCGAAGGGCAGTAAACAATCCTTTCCAATCGGAACCTGATTTTGGCAATCACTTCCAGCGTCGGATTCGACCCATCGGCAGCCGTTTCGAGCGCTGGATGGCGGTGGAAGAAGCAACAAATTTTTTACTGAAAATTCAAACAGCTATAGATTGACAAATCGGGTTTTACAACCTATTATTTAGGTAAAGTCGTTCGGTCGGGCAGCGCCGTCGAACGGCCCTCGACGTTTCCCCGCCAACCCGGTGGATGCGACTCCACCGCACGCGTTCATGGGGGCGAAACGGCTTCGACGGGGGTAAAGAAGTTCAGGCTGCATGCCGAGCTCTCCTGTCTGCTCGTAAAACGACGGGAACCTAAACATAATCGCAGATGATTATGCCTACGCCGTGGCTGCCTAATTAGGCGATAGCCACCGTCCCACCGGGTCTCTCCTGCGGACCTGGATGGGGCGTCGACTAGCAGGATAGCCGATCCCGATCGCCCGCAGCGGGTGAGGCGAAACTCCAGCGGACTAAGCCTGAGGGGATCTTGTCCGGAAGAGCCCCGAGGGACGAAAATCAAAATCCGGACTAAGCATGTAGATGTCTGTGCGGAATGCTTCCGGACGCGGGTTCGACTCCCGCCGCCTCCACCATTATTTTTCAGTGATTACAGGCACATCCAAATCTGGATTTTCCGACTCTGGTAGAATCCTGGTAGAATTCCACGCGTGTTCGAGTTTGGAGCCGTCATCCGGTGCCGGTGTGTGCCGGTAGTAATGGTCAATAATCATCCGCGTCGAGGTGTGCCCAACCTGCCTCTGGACAAAACTTATCCGCTCGTTTTCATCCAATGCGTTGGTGATGTACGAAGCCCGCGTGTCCTTGATGCTGATGGGCGTGGTAATCTCGATTTTTTCCAGCGTCGGCTTGATGACCCGTCGATTCAGGGTGTGCCGGTGGATAGGTCGCCCCTTCTGGTTCTGGAACACGAAGTTGTCCCCATCGCCCTTCCAGGT
>JAJDOA010000190.1 GCA_022340405.1 Desulfobacteraceae bacterium
GGCCGCCGGCCTGCCCGAGGGTCTGGCGGTTGCCGCCATCGTGGACTCCCGGATCCGGTCGGTGCAGCAGCGGCAGAAGGTTCTGGCCGGAGACCACTCCCGGAAAACCGCCTTGGAGATCTATGAGCAAATAGCAGCCGACATCGCTGCTTCTTCCTGGCAGCGTGCGCAAGTGCTCATCGAAGAGAACCGTACCCTTCTGGACCGATATCTGCCCGAAAGGCAACAGGAACACCTCTTGATTCTGTCCGCCTTCTTTGCTGACATTGCGGCCGCCGACCGCATTCTGCAGCAGACCCCGATCGACGAGAGCCGCGTTGCACGGGCCGCCGAGGGCTATCGCCGGGCCTCCGAAACAGCCGCCGGACTGCCACCGGAACTGGACGCTTCTCCAATGGCGGCCGAAAGGATCGATGCCCTCGAAAGTCTGCGCAAGGAACTGGCTGCGCGGCGCGAGCGGCAGATCGCACAGGACATTTATCGGAGCATTATCGACGATATGACACCCGCTGCCTGGGAACAGGCACGAACCCGACTCGAGGAAAACCACCTGCAGATCGCCGTACATCTGGAACCGGAAGCCAGGGCGGAGATGCTTGCCCTGATCGACTTTTTCCGCGATGTCCAAGTGGGTGAACGTCTGCTGCAGACGAGACCAATGAGCGAAACGCTGATCGAAGCCGCCGAGGCTTCCTTTCTACGAGCCGGCAAGACGGCCGAAGCCTTGATCGATACGGTGAACCTTCGTTTTATCGTTCGGCAAAAACAGGGGGAGGCGAAGCGCCTGCGGGTTGCCTTGATAAAGCAAAACGAAAAAGCCGAGGCGATGGCCGACTACCGGCAATTGCTGGAAATCGCCGGGACGGAGCGGTGGCCCGAAGCGTTGCGCGAAATCCGTGACCGGCGGCGTCTGCTGGAGGAAAACCTGACCCCCGAGCAGTGGCAGACGATACGGCAGCTGAGCGCGGTCTTGGAGGCCATCGAGAAGGGAGACGAGAAAGCCGGCGCCCAACCCGGCAGCATCGAATTTATCGACGAGGCGGAAGGCCACTACCGAAAGGCCCTGACCGCCGCCGCATCCCTTCCGCCCGAAATCGACATCGCCGGTCTCGTCCAGCCGCGCCTGGATACCATGTCGGCACAGCGCAGCCGGGTGGCGGCGCAAAACCGGAAGGAATCCGCCGTCTCGATCTATCACGCAGTGGTTTCGGCCTTGGAGCCGGATCGATGGGAACAGGCCCGCCGCCTGCTCGCCAAGAACCGGGAACTGCTCGCCGACGCGTTGCCGCGGCAAGAGAGTCGCACCGTGGAGCAGCTGTTGCAGCTGACGGTTTTGCTGGAAGATGTCGACCGCATTCTGGGACAGAAACCGATCGACCGACAGCGCATGGACGAGGCGCTTGCCCGATTCCAGGAAGCCGAGAAAACCGTCGATGCCCTGGCTCCCGTTGCGGATCTCTCTTTTTTGATGGAAGAACCCCGCCAGGAAATCAAGCGGCAGAAGGAATCCGTGGAATGGGATCGAAAACAGCGCTTGGCGGAAAAGATTTTCCACGATGCACAAGAGCGTTTGAATCCGGGAGACTGGGAGGAGGCCAAACGCATCTGCCTGCAGCACCTCCGCCTTCTCATTCCGTATCTGGGGGATGAAGGTCAATCGGCTGCCCAGCTTCTGGTGGCGTTTTTCCAGGATATCGACGAGGCCGACCGCATCCGCCGGTCCGGAGAACCGCATTCGTGGGACCGCGCTGCGGCCTTGTACAGAGAGGCGGAGGACAAGGCCATCGCACTCTCCAATCGGTGGGATCTCCTGTTTGTCACCGAGCAACGCCTGGCGGAAAACGAAGCCGACCGGTCCGCGGCGGAACGAAAGGAAGCCGCGGCCGCCGCAAAACCGCCCACGACAACCGCTTCGGCTTCCGTGCGGATCCCCCGGATCGACCGGCCGAAGCCGCCGGCCGTTGCCGCCGGGACCTACGAGCCGAAAACAGCGCTCCGGATGGCCATGAAACATTTCGATTCCAACCGGTACGATGACTCCCTGGACCTGTTTCGCAGCGTTTACGGCCGACAGATCGCCAAACTGGAACAGGGAGGGAAAAAGCAGGTGGCGGGAATATTGGGCATATCACCGGAGTTCCGCGCCGAAGTGCTTTTCCTGGTCGAGCTCGAGCGCATCCGCCGGCGCGCAGGCGAAAACGCGGAGAAATTTCAGCGGGGACTGCGGGAGCTGGTAGATGCCATGAACGCCGGTGTGGGCCCCTGGTCCATCACCTCCGATGCCGAAAGGGCCCGGCTTCGACGACATCTGGAAAACCTCGGGCTATGAGCGGAGGGTGCCGCTCCGATCGTTTGTCGAGCCGCTTTTTGACGCTCCCGCTGTTCCCTAAGCGTCGAATCTGTGTTAGCTTTCGCCGAGCCACAAGATCCAGCGGGGATGACCCCTGAAACGGGGGAAACATTCTGCAGGGGTGATCCATGAAACGTTTCCACGACAACCTTCCCAAAACCGATCTCGGATCTCCATGAGTTCCTTTCTTCAAGTCACCGACCTCCAGGACGTCTACGGGCGCATCGGGGAGTTCGGCGCCGTATCCACCGAACGGTTGCCCATAGAGAGCTGCCTGGGCCGCATCACAGCCGAAGCCGTGGTTTCGCCCGAAGACCTTCCCCCATTTTCCCGGGCCACCATGGACGGCTTTGCGGTTCGGGCCATGTCCACCTTCGGCGCCAGTGAGGCCAATCCGGCCTATTTGACGGTCGTCGGCGATGTGGCCATGGGAGAGACGGCACCGATGCAGGTGGGTCCCGGGCAGGCGGTCCGCATTGCGACCGGCGGCATGATTCCGGAAGGGGCGGACAGCGTCGTGATGGTGGAGCACACCGAAACCGTCGACAACACGATGGTGGAAGTATTTAGCAGCGTCGCCCCCGGCCAGAATGTCATCGAAAAAGGAGAGGACGTCGCCAAATCGGGGCTTTTTCTGCCCCCCGGCAAGAGACTGCGCCCCCAGGAGTTGGGCATACTGGCCGCACTGGGGCAGCGCAAGGTCACCGTGTACCGCCGGCCGGTCGTCGCCGTCATCTCCACCGGAGACGAGATCGTTCCCATCGAAACCAAACCGGCGACAGGGCAAATCCGGGATGTCAACACCTACACCCTATGCGGTCTCATCCGAAATCTCGGGGCCGAACCCCTGCCCCTGGGCATCGTCGGGGACGAACCCCGCGCTTTGCGGGAGCGCCTGCTGGAGGGTCTTCGCCAATCGGACACGGTTATGATCTCCGGAGGCAGCTCGGTGGGCACGCGGGACTACACCGTCCAGGTACTCTCCGATCTGCCCGACAGCGCCATCCTGGTACAGGGCATTTCCATCCGTCCCGGCAAACCGACGATTCTGGCGCGCTGCGGAACGAAAGCCGTATGGGGTCTGCCCGGTCAGGTGACGTCGGCCATGGTGGTTTTCGACCGAGTGATCGCCCCATTTGTGGAAGCGCTCGCGGGAATGCGGCACGGCACCGGTGCCGTACTGAAGATTCCTGCCCGCCTGACGCGCAACGTTCCTTCTGCCCAGGGGCGGATCGACTACGTGCGGGTGCGGCTGCGGATGGAGGAAGGGGAACTGACCGCCGAGCCCGTTCTGGGAAAATCCGGACTGCTGAGAACCATGATCATAGCCGACGGACTGGTTGAAATCGGTGTCAACGACGAGGGATTGGATGAAAACAGCTCGGTTCTGGTGATCCCTCTGACATGGCCTATTCGACCCGAGACCGGCTGGAGCGGAGACATGCCATGAAACGACAGGGCACGGTGTACCTGAAAATGAAGACGCTCCAGGAAGCGCGCCGCATCCTTCAAGAGCGGTTTCCCGGCCGGATGCCGCGGTCGTCCGAAACCATCCCCGTTCTGGAATCGGTGGGCCGGATCCTCGCCGAACCGGTCTCGGCGGCGATTTCTTCCCCGTTCTTCCATGCGGCCGCCATGGACGGCATCGCCGTTGCCGCAGAGGACACTTTCGGGGCCAGCGAGACGAACCCGATGGAGCTGCACGTCGGCGAAAACGCCATTTTTGTCAATACGGGAAACGTCATACCCTCGGGGTGCAACGCGGTGATCATGATCGAGAACGTCCGGATCGTAGACGATCGCCGCATCGTCATCGAAGCTCCGGCGTTTCCATGGCAATACGTCCGCAAAGTGGGAGAAGACATCGTCGCATCGGAAATGCTGTTTCCCCAACGGCACCGGGTGACCCCCGTCTGCATCGGGGCGATGATCTCCGCCGGCGTTTTTTCCCTTTCCGTGAAACGGAAACCAAAGGCGTGCATCATTCCCACCGGATCGGAACTGGTGGACTGGCGGAACGTCCCGCTGGAAAACCTGCAACCGGGCCAGGTGCTGGAAAGCAATTCCTACATGCTTCGGTATCTGGTGGAAGCCGACGGCGGTCAGGCCGAAAGGTACGAGCTGCTGGAAGACGACCCCGGTCGCATCCGCCAGGCGATAGAGGAGGCCCTGGAGGGGGATTTCGACCTGGCGATGACCATCGGCGGATCCTCCGCCGGTTCGGAGGATCATACCCGGGCGGTCGTCGAATCCATGGGAGAGATTCTCGTGCACGGGGTTACCATGATGCCCGGCAAGCCGGTGGTCGTGGGCGAGGTGCACGGAAAGCCGGTTTTCGGGATGCCCGGATACCCGGTGTCGGGCATCGTGGCCTACGAACAGCTCGTCCGGCCCCTGCTGATGCGGATGCAGGGGCGGCCGGAGCCCGAGCGGGACAGGGCCACCGTCTATCCGACACGCAAGATTCCCTCCAAGCTGGGGGTGGAGGAATTTCTCCGTGTGAAGCTCGGAAGGGTCGGCGATCGAATCGTGGCGACGCCTCTGCCGCGGGGATCGGGCAATATAACGACCTTCACAGAAGCACACGGCATCATTCGCATCCCCAATGCCGTCGAGGGCGTCGGCGAAGGCGAGCCTGTGCAGGCCGAACTGCTGCAGAGCCGGGCGGCGCTGGACAACACCGTCGTGGTGGTCGGCAGCCATGACAACACCCTCGACGTGCTGGCGGATGAACTCCGCAGACGCGCGCCGGATTTGAACCTGTCCAGCAGCCACGTCGGCAGCATGGGAGGGTTGATGGCCCTGCGTCGCGGTGCGTGCCACATGGCCGGGACCCACCTGCTGGATCCCGAGGACGGCAGCTACAACCGCTCCTTCATACGAAAGCATCTGTCCGGCACACCCGTGCGCCGAATTCATCTCGTCCGAAGGGACCAGGGCTTGATCGTGCGAAGCGGCAACCCCAAATCCATTCACGGCATCGAGGACTTGATCCGCGAGGAGGTTCGGTTCGTAAACCGGCAGGGAGGATCCGGTACGCGGATTTTGCTGGACTATCGTCTGCAGCAGCTGGGGATCGATCCGGCCGCCATCCACGGATATGCCGACGAGGAATTCACGCACATGTCGGTGGCCGTAGCCGTTCTCAGCGGCACCGCGGATGTGGGCCTTGGCATACTCGCCGCCGCCCGGGCACTGAAGCTGGACTTCATACCGGTGGTAACCGAGGAATACGACCTGGTCATCGCCGAAGCCCATTTCGAATCCGGTCCGATCCGGTCCGTTCTGGAAACCATCCGCTCGGAAGCCTTTCAAAAGCGGGTACGGGCGCTCGGAGGCTATGACGTGACGGAAACGGGAAAAGAACAGCCGGTCTGACCGAGCCCGCAGGCGGATTTTTTTCATGCCATACCGCATCATCGATCACACGGCGGACTTCGGCTTGCAGGTATTCGGAAAAGACCTGAAAGAGCTGTTTCAAAACGCAGGCGGCGCCCTTTTCGATCAGATCGTCGATGTGGCCGCCGTGACGGGCGACGCGTCGGTGCGGCTGTCCGTTTCGGGAGAAGACCGCGAGGAGTTGATGTTCAACTGGCTCCGCGAGCTGCTGTACCTGTGGAACGGCGAACAAAAACTGATACGCGACCTCCACATCGATCGTCTTTCGTCCGGCCGGCTGGAAGCCCGCCTCCGCTACGACCGATACGATCAGGACCGCCATCCCATCAAAAGGGACATCAAGGCGGTCACCTACCATCAACTTCAGGTACGGCGGTGGGAAGGAGGGTGGATGGCGCAGGTGATCTTCGATGTGTAGCCGAAACCCCCGTCGGATCCGAAGGCGATTGCTGCCAAATATCGTTTGGTGATAAAATCCTGGTTGCCGGTGAAAAGGCCGTCGGCGACCCGAACCCCCAATTGGAAACTCCCATGGAAATCCACATCCAGGAACTCATGGACACCAGCGGCGTGGTCTTCGGCACCAGCGGTGCACGGGGCCTCGTATCGGACATGACGGACCTGGTCTGTTATGCATACACCCTGGCATTTCTCCAGCATCTCCGACAGAACGAGGGGCCGCATGCGGCGCCTCCAGACGTGGCCATTGCGGGGGACCTGCGCTCCAGCACCGACCGCATTGTCGAGGCCGTGCGGCGCGCCGTTGCGGATGCGGGCGGGCGGCCCCTGCTGTGCGGCAAAATCCCCTCCCCCGCCGTCGCTTTGTACGGGCTCGACCGGTGCATACCCGCCGTGATGGTCACCGGCAGCCATATTCCCGAAGACCGCAACGGCATCAAGTTCAACAAAGAGGAAGGGGAAATTTTGAAAGAAGACGAGGCCGGGATCCGGGCCCAATCGGTGGTTGTCGATCCGGCGATCTTCGACGACGCGCAGGCATTCCGAGACCGGTCCTCGGACTCTCCGACGGCGGAAGACTCCGCCCGGCGCATGTACGTGAAGCGGTATCTGGACTTTTTTCCCGCCGGCTGCCTGGCCGGACTGCGCATCGGCGTCTATCAGCACTCCGCGGTGGGGCGCGATCTGCTGCTGGAAATCGTGGGCAAATTGGGCGCCGAGGCGACGCCGCTGGGCCGTTCGGACACCTTCGTCCCCGTGGACACGGAGGCCATACGCCCGGAGGACGTTGCCCTTGCCGCCCGCTGGTCCGCGCAGCACGGTTTCGACGCCATTGTCTCCACCGACGGCGACAGCGACCGGCCGCTGATCGCAGACGAGCACGGCCGGTGGCTGCGCGGCGACGTGGCCGGCATTCTCTGCGCCGGGTATCTGGGCGCGCAATCGGTCAGCACGCCCGTAAGCTGCAACTCCGCCGTGGAAAAGTGCGGCTGGTTCCCGAATGTCCGTCGCACCCGGATCGGATCGCCCTACGTTATCGCCTCCATGATGGAAGCGTCTGCCGCAGGGGAAAATCCGGTGGTCGGCTACGAGGCCAACGGAGGATTTCTCACGAACTCGGACATCGAAATAGAGGGAAGACGACTGCCGGCGCTGCCTACCCGCGACGCCTTCATCGTGATGCTGAGCCTCCTCTGCCGGGTCGGCCTGGAGGGAAAAACCGTTTCCGAACTGGCCGCGTCCCTCCCCCCACGCTTTACGGCCAGCGACCGCCTCACCCGTTTTCCGCAGGAGAAGAGCCGGGCCGTACTGGACCATTTTTCAACAGGCGATACGGCCGTCGACCGGGAGCGGATGGAAGAGGTGTTCGGAGATCTCTGCGGCGGCCTGGCCTCCGTGGACCGAACGGACGGCGTCCGCATGACCTTCGACAACGGGGAGGTCGTGCACCTGCGCCCGTCCGGGAACGCCCCCGAATTCCGCTGCTACAACGAGGCCGGCGATCCGGACCGGGCCCGCGCACTCAACACGGCGTGCCTGGAGAAATTGAGCCGAATGGCTTCTGACTAGGCCCAACGAGAACAGGGAGTGCAAGGCATCGGCGGGTCATTCTTCCCACGGGATCCGCCGCCCTTCGGGGAACTTTTTTTCCTCTGCAATGCGCTTGAGGCGGGCGATCCTTCTTTGGTTTTCCGGGTGAGACGAAAAATAGTGCCCGAATCGGCCGGGGTCGCTTTCTTTCGGGATTTTTTCGAAAAAATCGGTTGCGCCCGTCACATGGCCAAAGCTGCAATTCAGTACCTCGAGGCCGTATTCGTCGGCGCGGGTCTCCTGGGCGCGCGAAAAGCTCATTTCGGTGATGGTGATGGTGTCGGCGATGAGATCGCTGACACTGCTGTCCGCGCCGAAGAGGGCCGTCGACACCACCAACAGAACCAGGCCGCGCCCCAAGCCGCGCAAATGGTCCCGGTTGGCAAAATGTCCCATTTCGTGTCCCAGAATGAACGCGATCTCGTTTTCCGAACGAACGTTTTCCAGAAGGCCTTGAAATACGACGATTCGCCCTCCGGGAAGCGCCACGGCATTGATCATGGGTTCGTCCGCAACGCTCACGGAAATCGTGTAGGGAAGGTGGGTACAGCTGTCCTGAATCTCGTCGACCATGGCCTGGAGTCTGCGCTCCACATCCGTACTCCCGTCCCGCTGAAGATCGAGCGGGGCGAATAGGGCGGCCATTTTTTCTTCCGTCTCGAAGGATATCTTCGGCACCACCCAGTCGACGAGAAAACCGAGAACGATGTAGGCGCCCACAATACATCCCAGGGCACCCGACAGAAGGACAATGAGTTCTTTCAGGGGGTGGGTAGGGGTGACGTTGGGGTTCGGCGCGTCACGGATGTCCTTGGGCACGTATTTCAAATGGCCATGATTCCGGCACCGTTGTGGCTTCAGGCATCCGGATGCAGCTTTATCGCCGTGCCGTATGCCACCGCCTCGAGGCTGCCCACGCTCTTTTTGTGGGCATTCTTGCCGACGCTGGATGTTTCGATGCGGAGATTGACGATGACGTCTGCGTCTCCGGCATCTTCCTTCAAGCGCAGCACTGCTTCGCGACGGGCACGGTCGATGAGGGTTTCGTAAGATTTCACGGTGCCGCCGAAAATCATGCGAAGCCCTGCCAAAAATTTCTTGAAGTAGTCGATGGAGATGACGACGCTGCCGGTGACCAGATGCGCCGAGGCAATTTTCTCGTCCGGGTAGTCGACGCTTTTGACGGTGACGGCCGGAAGAGAGAGAAATGCTTTTTCCCTCTCATGGATCCGGCGATAGTGCCGCTTCTCGATGAGGGTACCCGAAATGTAGCCCAGGGCGATCAACCCCAGTAGGAACAAGAGATCGTACATGGACGCTCCCTGACTGAGATCACTTCATGTCAAAGATGAACCGTCAACCGGTCGTCACCGGTCACTGTACCGTCACCGCGGTGCCGTAGGCGTATAGCTCTGCAGCGCCTTGGGCCACGGAAGAAGTGGAGAACCGGACATTGACGATGGCGTTGGCCCCCAGCGTTTTGGCATGCTCGACCATCCGATCCGTGGCCTGTTTCCGGGATTCCTGGAGCAGTTGCGTGTACCCCTTCAATTCGCCGCCCACGATGTTCTTCAGCCCGGCCATGATGTCACGCCCCACGTGCTTGGCACGGATAGTGCTCCCCGACACCAGGCCGTAGTGCGCCACGATGGTCTTTCCCGGAACCGATTCCATATTGGTGATGATCATCTTGCCTCCATCGGCGTTGTATATGGTGGTCGCGCGTATGTCCGGCCGCGACGGCGGCGGCTGGGGTGTCTCCGCTGCAACGGCGCCGCCGGAGCCGACCGGTTCGATGCGACACCCAAACCCGGTCGAGGCGAGTGCTTTCTCGAATCTGGAGGCGGTTGCGGCATCAATATTCTTTTTCAAAACAAAAGGCGCCCTCTTGAAGTATTGCTCCACACGAGCGTCATCGATTTTCATCGCCAGGGCGAGCTTTTTTCTGGCCTTGGCCGCATCGGTTCCCGGCAACAGCTTGCCTGTGAAAATGAGGTTGAAAGCTTTGCTCATCGGTTTGCCTTTGCTTCGCAGGTGGAGGCCAGGGTGAGAAGGGCTTGCTCTTCGGCACCGGAAGCGGCGCCTCTTTCCACATCTTACCCTTGCC
>JAJDOA010000167.1 GCA_022340405.1 Desulfobacteraceae bacterium
AATTGAAATAAATTATACCATTTCAAACGTTTATAATGAATTCCGACGTTTCGGCACAATCATTGCTAATTCCTACCGTAAAGGTGCAAGGGAGAAATTATGAAAACGCAACCTACAGAACCGACAGCCGTGGTCATTTCCCGGGATCCCGAACAGATTGCAACAGCAGCCAAGGCGGCCCGGAGTCTTTCCGACCAGGGGTATGCAGTGAGTGTTCTGGCCACACCGGCCATTGCCGACCGATTTGCCGGGCAACTGTTTGCCTGTCTGGAAAACGAATGCTGCGGCCGGCTGCCCTGCCAAATGCTGTCGGCGGGCGGGCACCGTACCGCGCCCGGAAAACAAAGAAAACCGCAAATGGACAGGGCCGCCCTTCTGCTCCAGTCCGCATCCGTCATCCTGCCCTTCTAACGCCGGATGAAAAAGACGCTGCACATACTTCGCAACGCCCCCGAGGATGTGGTGGCGGAGCTGATAGAGGCCATGGCGGCGCCGGGCGTTGTCACCGTGTCCTGCCTCTATGAGGACGACGTGTCCCACACCCCGGTGAACTGGGCCCGTCTCGTGGAAGACATCTTCCAGCACGACAAAGTCATCTGCTGGTGGTGAAACTTTTGGAACAAAGCCTAGCCATACTCGTGACCTCTTCGCGGCATCCAGAATACGTTCGGCAACTTGCCCGTTCGGCCCGTCAGGCCGGCAAAGCGGTGAAGGTGCATTTTGCCGGAACCGGCGTGCATCTGGCAACCTCCCGGATGCTGGCGTACCTGGCCGGCTGGGCGGAAGTGACGGTTTGTATGGACAGTGCGGCGGACGAGGCCGCCAGCCGGTTGAAGTCCGACGGCCTGCTGGCGCCCGCATCCCGTCTGGTGGAGCTCGTCGGCGGCTGCGACCGCTACGTGGTGTTCTGATGCGAAACCGCTTTTCGGAAAAAAGCAACACCTGTTAACCGTTTCGGGATAACCTTAACGCTTCTGGGAATCGCCCGGCAAATGATCCTGCAAATAAACCAATCAATTTCAATGTGTTTTCGCTTTTTCGGTCGATGGCACACACCTTGCTAAGCTCAACCCCGACAAAATTCGTCATCGAAACCGTACCAACGAACGAAACGCTTCACGCCCCATTTCAGAACCCGATTCGAAACGGAAAGGAGAACGCTCCATGTGGAAAAAGCTGATGACCATCGCCCTGACGCTTCTGGTATCCGTCAGTTTCACCGGCGCCGTCTGGGCAATGGAAGAAGGAAACAAACGCAAGGGGAAATACATTTACCGCAAGGTCTACAAATCCTGCCATGAGCGAGGCGCCGTGGAAACGGCCAAGCCGCCGCTCAATCCCGATGCCCACACCCAGGCGGAGTGGACCACCATTTTCGAGGGAAAGCAGTTTGACAACTTCGGTTGCGAAGAGGAGTGGAAGGGGTTGTCCGAGGATCAGATCGTGGACATCTACACCTATCTGCACGCCCATGCTTCCGACTCCCCGACGCCGTTGAAGTGTAAATAACGATTCTGACATCCGGGGACTTAAAGCCCCCCCGGAGAAGCCACCCAGTGCGAAAAGGAGGAGTGAAAAATGAAGTACCGCAAAGCAGCCGTCTGGACCGTAGCCGCGGCCGCCGCGATCTTTTTTGCCGTCGGCGGCGCAATCGCCGCCGAACAGGCCGAGAAGCCCGACTGGTTTTTCCACGACATCGTCGACGCGGCATTCGTCAAACAGCACATCACCATCCCCATGTCCGAGGACGTGATGATCATCGACGCACGCCCCAAGCGCGCCAAGTACGACAAGGGGCACATCCCCGGAGCCGTCAGCATTCCGGACACCTATTTCGACGACCATGTGGACCAGCTCCCGAAAAACAAGGACGCCCTGCTCATTTTCTACTGCGGCGGCCTGAAGTGCAAACTGAGCCACAAGTCGGCCGCCAAGGCCGAAGCGCTGGGGTACGCAAATGTCAAGGTGTTCGCCAATGGATTTCCCGGATGGATGAAGGAAAAGGGAAATTATGCGGCGGTATCCGTCGACTGGGTCCAGAAGCAGTTGGATAACGATGCGGACATCGTGCTGGTGGACTCCCGGCCCAAGCGGAAAAAATTCGACAAGGGGCACATCCCCGGAGCCATCAGCGTTCCGGACATGTACTTCGACAAAGAACAGGGACAGCTGCCCGAGGACAAGAGCAAGCCGGTGGTCTTCTACTGCGGCGGCTACAAGTGCAAGCTCAGCCACAAATCAGCCGCCAAGGCGATGGAGCTGGGCTACACCGACGTGAAGGTGTTTGCCGGCGGCTATCCGGAGTGGAAGGCGGCCTACGGCGATAAAATGGCGGCCGCCGCCAAGCCGGCCTCTGCCCTCAAGGCCGGCAAGGAAGAAGGCAGCATCGATATTGCGGAATTCGAGCGGCTGGTAAAGGAGTCGCCGGAGAGCATCTACCTGGTCGACGTCCGGGATCCGGACGAATTCGCCACCGGCAGTCTGAAAACAGCGGTGAACATTCCGGTGGACAAGCTGGAAACCCGGATTTCCGAACTCCCGGCGGACAAGCCCGTCGTGTTCATCTGCGGCACCGGCGCCCGCAGCGGAGAGTCCTTCTACATGGTACAGGACCTGCGTCCGGAGCTGAAGGATGTCTACTACGTGGAGGCGGAAATGACCTTCAAAGAAGACGGCTCTTTCGAAATCGTTCCGCCGAAATCCTGATCTGGCGGACCGGCAACGCGCCGATTCAGCGGCAGCCGCGGTTTGGCAACTGCGGCTGCCGGTTTCCAATCGAATTCGAGTCGGCACCTCTACAGTACATCACCGGAGAAGCATCCATGAAATCCATGCGAAACGCAAAAACCCTGATCTCAGCGGGAACCCTGTGGCTCGTGTTGTCCCTGGTCGCGGGCACGCCGTTGGCGGCATGGGCTTCCAGTTCCGAAGACGAGCCGGCGCCCGGTCGGGCCATGGCGCGGCAGGTCACCAAGGTGGAGCGTCCGGGAATCACCACCGATCACTCCCGCCTGGAGCCGCTGCAACGGACGTTCACCAAAGGGGCCGAGATCACCCAGGCCTGCATGTCCTGCCACACCGAGGCGGAAAGCCAGTTTCACCAATCCATCCACTGGAGCTGGCGCGCCGGCGAGGAAAAGGGAAAGGCAGGCTACTCCCTGAACAATTTCTGTATTTCCGCCAACAAGGGAATGGATAAGGGGTGCATGAAATGCCACCCCGGATGGGGCAAATCCACCGAGGCCATCAACTGCCTCGTCTGCCACGGACAGAAGAAGATCCAGTGGGACGAGATCTTTCAGGACTATGCCGCGTTTGCCGAATCCGACGACCCGGACGAAAAGGAAATCGCCGCGGAAATCCAGACCGAGATTCAAGCCGCGGCCCAGGCCGTGGCGCAGCCCGGCCGCCAGAACTGCGGCTCCTGCCACTTCTACGGGGGGGGTGGAGACGGTGTGAAGCACGGAGACCTGGACTCTTCCCTGGCCAAACCCAACAAGGCGCTGGACGTGCACATGGGTGTCGACGGGCAGAACTTCGACTGCACGCGATGCCACACCACCCACGAGCACCACATCGCCGGCCGCATCTACACGGCCCCGGCCTACACGGATCGCAAGAGCCTTGTGGAGGACGACCTGATCGCCAAGATCACCTGTGAGTCGTGCCATACCAGCACGCCCCACAAGGAAGGATCCAAGCCCAACGATCACACCGACAAGGTGGCATGCCAGAGCTGCCACATCCCGACCATGGCCCGGGTGAACCCCACCAAGATGTCGTGGGACTGGTCCAAGGCCGGCAAGCTCAAGGACGGAAAGCCCTACACCACGGAAGACGAGTTCGGAAAACACGACTACATGTCCATCAAGGGCCAGATGCGCTGGGACAAGAACATCCAACCCGAGTACTTCTGGTACAACGGTGTCATCGAGAGTGTGACGGTCAAGGACGCCGTGGATCCGTCGGGGACGGTGGCCGTCAGCCATCCGGTGGGCGACCGCACAGATCCGGACAGCCGCATCTATCCGTTCAAGGTCCACCGGGGCAAGCAGCCCTACGACAAGGTGCACAAGACCCTGCTGGCTCCCCTATTGTCCACACCAAAGGGGTACTGGACCACCTTCGACATGAAGGGGGCCCTGCAGAACGGCCAGAAGGCGCTGGGATTGCCGTTTTCCGGGGAGTTCGATTTCGTGCCCACCACCTACGTGTTTCCCACCACACACATGGTCGCACCCAAGGACAATGTGGTGCAGTGCAGTGAATGCCATGTGAAGAAAGAGGGACGCTTGCAGAGCCTGAGCGGTTTCTACATGCCGGGCCGCGACCACAATTCCTGGCTGAACACCATCGGTTGGGTGGCCGTGCTGGGTGCCTTGGTGGGCGTGATGCTTCACGGTCTGGGACGCATTTTCACTTCCGGCAATGGCAGAAAGGAGAACTGAAACATGTCCCGTGCAAAGATGAAGCTCATCTACCTGTACACGCGATACGAGCGATTCTGGCACTGGCTGCAGGCGACACTGATCATCCTGCTGCTGGCAACCGGATTCGAGATCAACACGGGCTTCTCCCTGCTGGGGTTCGAGACGGCCGTGGAGGTGCACAACTTCGTGGGGATCACCTGGCTCATCGCATTCGCCTTCTTCGTATTCTGGGTGTTTACCACCGGTGAGTGGCGTCAATACATACCGACCACGCGCAAGATGTTCGCGGTCATTCGGTACTACAGCTACGGCATTTTCCGGGGGGAAAGCCATCCCGTGCCCAAACGCAAGGAGGCCAAGCACAACCCCCTGCAGCGGCTGACCTACCTGAGTCTGGCCGCCATGCTGCTGCCCGTTCAGATGACCACGGGCTTTCTGTACTGGAGCTACAACTCCTGGGGAGAGTGGGGCCTGTCCTGGCTGCCGCTGGAGGTCGTCGCCCTGGTGCACACCGCCGGCGCATTCGCCATCTTGCAGTTCCTTGTCATCCACCTGTACATGACCACCACCGGCCATGCGATATTCGCCCACATACGGGCCATGATCACCGGCTGGGAGGAAGTGGAAGAGGGGGTAAAGGTGGAAGAATGGGAAAAGGCCAAGTCCGGAGCGTAACCCCAGAACACCTCGACAATCACACCGCCAATCGAAGACGGCCGCATTCCTTGAAAAAGGATGCGGCCGTCTGATTTTTGGGTTGGTTTGGTTCTTTTGGTTGGTCTGGTTTGTTTGGTTTTGTTTGGTTGTGAACGGCTATTTTTGCCGCGGATTCCGCAGGTTGTTTAGAAGTTATCTCAAAATTAGGATTTTCGTTCAAGGTCAAGGAGGATTCGAGTTTTCAGCCGCAGGAATACTGCTGGTTTTCGAGGACTGGAAACGAGGACCCGACGCCGAGATTGGGCGAAAAGACAATTTTGAGATGGCTTCTAAGGAACGTGTCGCCGTCCAGTCGACTGCGGGCCGGTTGACGGTGCAGGAGCTCCTGCTTACTCTCGGATGCGTGGAAACCCTTTCTGGGAGCAATGCAATGCGACACATTCTGATGTGTTTGACGATCGTTTTCGCAGCCAGCCTTCCCGGCCGGCCGGCCACTGGTGGGGTGGAGGTAACGGGCCAGTGGAAACAACTGGTCGAACAGGTCCGGCCGGCCGTGGTGACGGTGATCACCTACGGCACCGGCGATACATTGGAAGGTTTGGGAACCGGCTTTTTCATCGATGGGAAGGGTACGCTGGTCACGAATCAACACGTGATGCAGGGCGCTTACCGTGCGGAGGTCAAGACACTGGACGGTTTGCATTTTCCGGTAAAAAGCATCGTGGCCTCCGATGAGATATCCGATCTGATCCTGTTGAGGGTGGATATACCGGAGGGGAGCTACCGGTGGCTGCCGGTGGAGGAGAATCTCCCTGATCTGGCCGAACCCGTCGTGGTGGTCGGAACCCCCATGGGGCTGGAGCAGACGGTCAGCGAAGGCATCGTATCCGGGATTCGCGAAATGCCCGGAATCGGGCAGTTCTTTCAGGTGTCGGCCCCCATTTCACGGGGCTCCAGCGGGAGCCCCGTGCTGGACGGACACGGACGTGTGGTGGGAGTGGCCACTTTCATGATGGTGATGGGTCAGAACCTGAATTTCGCCGTTTCTGGAAAGAGCGTTCTCGCCCTCCGGCCGGAAGAAACGGAACGAACCCTGGCCGAATGGAGTTATGGAAAGAGCCTTCACCATCCCGGTGCGGCAAGGGAGCTTTGCCGGAAGGGCTTCGCCTTTTCACTGGAAGGGCAGTACGGCCAGGCGCTGGATTTTTACCGCAGGGCCACGGAGGAGGATCCCACCGACACCGACGCCTGGTATGGTCTCGGCCAGTGCTACCTGGGGTTGGAGGAGCAGGAAAACGTCGTGCAGACCTACCGGGACGCCATGGCCGCCAACCCGGAGGACCCGCAGATCCCTTACCAGCTGGGAACCTATTTTCTGCGTATGGAAAAGCCGGAGCAGGCGATCGCCGCTTTCGAGCAGTCTCTCGTGCTCGATCCGGAAGATGCCGAGGCCCTCGATCGGCTGGGAATCGCACGAGCCCAGACCGGTCGCTATCCGGAAGCGCTGGAGGCGCACCGGAAAGCGATTCGGCTCGACCCCGAATTCGCCCAGGCACACTTCAACATGGGGGTCACACTGGCGGCCATGAACCGGCTGGAAGAGGCTGTCGAGGCTTACGAACAGGCGGTTCACATCCGGCCCGGTTATGTGGAAGCGCTCAGCAACATGGGACTTACGCTCACCCGACTGCATCGCGGAAAAGAGGCTATCGCCGCCCTGCGCAAGGCCCTTCGGATCGAACCCGACCATCTTCCCTCCCACTACTTCATGGGGATAGCCTACCTGTCCATCGGCGACAAGGCTTCCGCGCTGGACGAATACAAGATTTTGAGGCGGATGGACGCCGAAACGGCAGGGCAGCTGTTTGACGAGATCTACAAGGAGTCGCGGTAGCCGCCGGCCGGCGGATTGAAGACTCCCCGCCGCCCCGGTGCCCGGGATTTCCGCTTCGCTCCAACAAGCAGCGGGGAATGTTCTGCCGGGCGCAAAGGGGGGGGGAATTTCCCCCCTGCCGCGGCTGGAGGGGCTGTCACACAGGGCAGGTGCTGGGCAGCACGGTCGGGCTCTGGGTTGGAAACTCCAGGGAGACGGCCGATTCGATCAGCGGCAGGGCGAGCAGTTCCTCGATGACGGCCGGCGGAATGGGTGTGTCGGTGTTGAGGAAGATGATGTTCACATCCCCGGTCTCCTCCTCGCCCACCTGCATCTGACCGATGTTGATGCTGTGCTTTCCCAGGATCTGGCCGACGCTTCCGATGGCGCCGGGCTTGTTCTGGTTGTAGATCAGGGCCATGTGCCCGCAGGGGATCATCTCCAGTCGGAAAGTGTTGATCTTGACGATTCTCGAATCCCTCTTGCCGAATACCGTTCCGGCAACTGTGCTGGTCATCTGACCGGTGACGGCGCGCAGGGAGATCAGATTGATGTAATCCTCGCTTTCCCTGGAAGTGACTTCGGAGACCCGGATGCCGCGCTCCTTGGCGATGATGTGGGCGTTGACGAAGTTGACGTCGTCACTGACCACCGGGGCCAGCAGCCCTCGCAGCGCCGCCGTGGTCACCGGCGACAGGTCCGCTCCCTGAAAATCCCCCGCGTACTCG
>JAJDOA010000169.1 GCA_022340405.1 Desulfobacteraceae bacterium
CGATGAAGTCATTGGATGAGGGCTTTGGATGGGACCATTTCGGGAAAAGTCTCACACCAACTCTCACACCAAAATCAAAAGGGGCATGACATGGTTGTCATAACCCCTTGATTTGATTGGTACGCCCGGCAGGATTCGAACCTGCGGCCTACGGATTCGAAGTCCGGCGCTCTATCCAGCTGAGCTACGGGCGCATATTTCAGGGTCAATCGTACCGCACTCGCGGCGTCACGCGACATTCGCAGTAGTCTAACTACGGCTTCATGTCGCAATCCTTGCGCCTGCGGCACGCTTGGCCCTGAAATGTACTGCAAGGGCCAATCGCACCGCATCCGGTGCGTCACGCGACATTCGCAGTAGTCTGACTACGGCTTCATGTCGCAATCCTTGCGCCTGCGGCACGCTTGGCCCTGAAATATCTGGTAGGGGTCAATCGTACCGCACAGCGTGACGACTTCGCGGAGCGCTGTGGAAAAGACCCTTGCAGATCAAAGCCGGTGCTGCAAGGGTCCGCGACCTCTAAATGGGGTGAGTGATGGGACTTGAACCCACGACAACCGGGGCCACAACCCGGTGCTCTACCAACTGAGCTACACCCACCATAAACGAAAATTTCCATCTACCAGATCCGCCGGTTCGTGGCAAGGGGAAAAGAACGAGGTCGGATCTCGGAGAGCGGATGTCAGAGGTCCGAGGTCGGATGTCAGAAAAACAGAAAGCAGTGAGCAGTGACCAGTAAGCAGGAACAGAGGGTTGGTCGGTCAGACGGTCGGTCGGCCCTTTAGCCGGCAACTGGCTATTGACCCCCGGCAGCTGGCATATTACAAGGGTTCCCTGCGGGTGGCATGGGCCCGTGCGATAGATAACCGCGAGAGGATTGTCCGGTTTGAATGCATCGATTATTTTCATCGTCCGGCTGGTTGTGGGGCTGCTGGTTGCGCTGCTGTTGATGCGGATCTTTTATCCGAACGCGCCCCTGGTGTACTCGTTTTTCCTGGCGGCCGCGCTGATCGGTCTCAGCTACGTGTCCAGCCACTTTCGAAACCGCGAGAAATCGGAATAGCATCGGAGCCGGGATCTTTCCCGGGTCCGTACGGAATTTGTATCGAGGAGTGCCGTTTTCGTGAAACAGATCATCCTGGGCACCGCCGGGCACATCGACCACGGCAAAACCACGCTGATACGGGCGGTCACCGGCATCAACACCGATCGTCTCAAGGAGGAGCAGCTCCGGGGCATCACCATCGAGCTGGGATTCGCCTCCATGGACCTGCCCAGCGGCCAGCACCTGGGCATCGTGGACGTGCCCGGGCACGAGAAGTTCGTCAAAAACATGGTGGCCGGGGCGTCCGGCATGGACCTGGTGGCGATGGTCATCGCCGCCGACGAGGGGGTCATGCCCCAGACCCGCGAGCACATGGAGATCTGCTCCCTGCTCGACATCCGGCACGGGTTCGTCGTCCTGACCAAGACCGATCTGGTGGACGAGGAGTGGCTGGAGCTGGTGACGGACGACGTGGAGCAGTTCGTTCGGGGCACCTTTCTGGAAGGTTCCCCCATCGTTCCGGTGTCCGCCGAGACCGGGGAGGGAATCGACCGCTTCGTGGCGACCCTGGACGAATTCTGCAAGGAGGTGCCCTCGCGCCAGCCCACGGGCGTGTTCCGGCTCCCGGTGGACCGGGTGTTCACCATGCGTGGGTTCGGCACCGTCATCACCGGGACGCTCATCTCCGGCAGGGTGGGGGTCGGCGATCCCGTGGTGGTATTTCCGTCGGGGGTTCGCTCCAAGGTGCGGGGCATCCAGGTGCACAACGACAGTGTCGGCGAGGCCGTCGCCGGCCAGCGCACGGCCATCAATTTCCAGGGCCTGGAGAAGGCCTCCGTGGAACGGGGAAACGTCGTTTCCGAACCCTCCGCCCTGCGGCCGAGCTACATGATCGACGTGTCCCTGAACTACCTGGCCAGCAACCGCAAGCCCGCCAAGAACCGACAGCGGGTCCGATGCCACACGGGCACCAGCGAAGTGCTGGGGGTGCTGGCGCTGCTGGAGGCCGACGAGCTGGCACCGGGCGGGCGCACCGTGGCCCAGCTGCGCCTGGACGCTCCCGTATCCGTGGTCAAGGACGATCGTTTCGTCATCCGCAGCTACTCACCGGTGAGGACCATCGGCGGAGGGCGCGTCCTCAACCCGATCCCGGTCAAGCACCGCCGTCTGCGACCGGACGTGGTCGAGGGGCTCAAACAGCTGATGGACAGCGGGCCGGAGGACGCCATCCTGTATTTCGTGAAAAGTGCGGACTACCGGGGCGTGTCTCTCTCCGACCTGAAGGTCATGACCAACCTGTCCGACAAGGTTCTCGACAGCACCCTGCAGGCCTTGATGTCCAAGCAGGTCATCGTCCAGGTGGACAAGGAAAGCCGGATCTTCATCCACAGCGAAACGGTGGATGCCCTGCGAAACCAGGCAAGGGACCGGCTGAAGCGCTACCACAAGGAAAACCCCCTCCGCCAGGGCATGCCGAAAGAGGAGCTGAAGAGCAAGTTTCCGGCAACGGTCGGCGGCAAGCTCTTCACCTACATGCTCAACCTCCTCGTCCGGGAGGAGGCCGTGGCGGTGGAGGAGAACACCGTGCGGCTGGCCGGACACAAGATCTCCCTGGGAGGGGAGCAGAGCGACATCCGGAAGAAGATCCTGGAAACCTACCGGGCCAGCGGACTGCAGCCGCCGTATTTCCGGGAGTTCGTCCAGACCCACTCCCTGGACGCCCGGCGCGCCGGGGAAGTCCTCCGGCTGCTGGTGGAAGAGGGCGGTGTCGTCCGAGTCAAGGAGGATCTGTACTTTCATCAGGACGCCGTCGAGGAGCTGCGACAGCGGCTGGTGGACTTTCTGTCCGAAAACGAGGAGATCGCCACACCGCAGTTCAAGGAAATGACCGGGGCCTCCAGAAAATACGTCATTCCGCTGCTGGAGTACTTCGATGCCCGCAACGTGACCATTCGCATCGGGGACATCCGGAAGCTGCGAAAAAGCGGATGAGCCCATAAGAGGCTGCGGAGAAACCGTTTATCCACAGCCTCGTAACCCGTTTGACCATGGAGCCGTCATGGACGAAAATAAGCGCAACGACAACGGAAACGACGAAACCAAGGAATTCAAGGGATACGCCCTGAAACGCATCGCAGTCGGCATCGTGCTGGCCGCCGTGGCCCTGTGGGGATTCGGTGCCGTGCTGGGAATCTTCGGCAGCTCGCCGAAGACGAAAGTTCCCGCGACGGTTTCCCACGCACCGGCAACCGAAACCTTCGGTCACTCCGAAGACGCCGACACCACAGCCGCGACACACGACGAGGAACACGCTCAAATCGCTGAGGGGCACAGCCCCGCCGCCGGCCATGAAGCGAAAACGGCCGCCGAGGCCCACACCGTCGAAAGCGGACACGAAAAAGCGCCCGCCGCCGAAGCCCACACCGCCGACACCGGCCACGCAGCAAAACCGGCGGCTGTCGATCACGGAAAAAAACAGGAGACGGCGGAACACGGTGGCGATACCGGACATGCCGCGGCGACGACGCCCTCACATGGAGAAGCCAAACCCCACGGCACAGCCGAAACCCACGCGGAGGCCGAAAAGGCGGGCCGCGATGCCGAGGCGGGCCATGAGGCCAAAGCCGGTCACGGCGAGGCGGCCGGCGGCCACGGCGAGACCGACCACGGGACCTACTTCGACCCCGACATGCCGGCGGGTGTCGCATTCATGGAGGCCACCATGCGGCCACTGCACTACGAGCTGAACGATCGCTGGTGGGGCTGGAGGCCCAACGACCTCATCAACCTAACCGACAACGTGAACGAATTCCAGCTGGGCGTTCTGGAGGTCACCCGCCGTACGGTCGTCGTCCTTGCCGAGCGCATCTCCCGCACAGGGTCCACGGCCGCATTCGACAAGAACCTGGAAAACGCCATGAACTGGTTCATGATCAAGTCCGACCGGTACTGGTTCCCCTCTGCCGAAAGCAAGTACAAGGATGGTCTGGACGAACTGAGGGCCTACCAGGAAAGGCTCGTCCGGGGGGAGGCCAAGTTCCACACCCGTACGGACAATCTGATTCCGCTGCTCATGGCCTTCGAAGACCTGATGGGAAGCTGCGACGAAAACCTCGTCAAGCATAGCGAGGAAGACGGATCCCACGTAAGCTTCTTTTCCGCCGACGACTACTTCTACTACACCAAGGGCGTGGCCAGCGCCATGCACTCCATCCTGGAGGCCGTGCAGCACGATTTCTCCAGCATAGTGGAATCCCGCCGCGGTACGGAGGTGCTTCACCACGCCATCGAGTCCTGCCGGGAGGCAATGGAAATCGATCCGATCATAGTCCTCGACAGCAGCTGGGGCAGCCTTCTCGCCAACCACCGCGCCAACCTGGCCGCCCCCATCAGCCACGCCCGCTTCTACCTCGGTGTGCTGATCAAGACGTTGTCGACCTGATCTCTTCCTTCCTCCGCCACAAAAAACCCGCTCGATCTCGAAGATCGGGCGGGTTTTGTCTTCCCCTGCGGTGAGCCGTTCTCGGTGTGAACACTCTGCGGCGGTCGCCAGAATTCCGCTCTGTTTGCGGCGTGCTATTGGGCCGAACCGTAGGGGAGGGGTTTATCCCCTCCCGTTTCTGCTACCACCTGCCCCGGCCCCGTGATCTCCGCTTCGCTCCAGCGGGCGGGGATCAACTCTGCCCCTAGTAGCAAGCCGTTCCAACCGGATCGACCTTTTGGCAATTGCCCTATTTGCCTGCCATCAGGTTGCCCACCTGCTTGGAGAACGCCGCAGGGTCCTCCACCTTGCCGCCTTCGCCGATCACGGCCAGGTCGAAGAGCAGGTGAACATAAGCGTCCAGAGTGGGGTCCTTCTTGTCCTTTTCGAAAAGCTCCTGGATTTTTTCCATTACCGGATGGCTCGTGTTCAGTTCCAGCACTCGCTTGGTTTTCGGCACCTCCTGCCCCGAGGCTTTCAGGATCTTCTCCATGTAGCCGCTGATGTCTTGGGCATCGCCGGACAGGCACGCCACCGATTCGGTCAGCCGTCTAGAGGGGCGGACCTCCTTGACCTTTTCTTCCAGGGTGGCCCGGATGTGTTTGAACAGGGTCTCGTAGAGGTCCTTTTTGTCCTCGTCCACCTCGTCCAGGTCGAGATCCCCCTTTTCGGCGCTCTTGAGCGGCTTTTTTTCGTACTCGGTGAGGGCCTGGGTCACCCACTCGTCGATGGGATCGGTCATGAGCAGCACTTCGTAGTCCTTGCTTTTTAGCTGCTCGAGCAGGGGGCTGTTGGCCAGGGCCGTCAGGTTTTCTCCGGTGATGTAATAGATGTTCTCCTGGCCGGGCTGCATGTCGTCGACATACGCCTTCAAGGACTTCCATTTTCCATCGGACTTGGTGGTCTTGTAGCGGACCAGGTCGGCGATCTTCTTCTGGTTTTCGTGATCCGTGTAGATGCCCACCTTGAGCACCGAACCGAACTGCTCCCAGAAAGTCTCGTATTTTTCGGCGTCCATCTTCTGGAGAAGCTCGAAAAGCTTCTTGACCAGGTTGCGCCGGATGTTGCGAACCAGACGGTCCTGCTGAAGGATCTCCCGGCTGACGTTCAGGTTGAGATCCGGTGCGTCCACCACGCCTTTGACGAACCGGAAATACTCGGGCATCAGCTCCTTGCAGTCGTCCATGATGAAGACGCGCCGGGAGTACAGCTGCACACCGTGCTGAAACTCTGGGTTGAAGACGTCAAAGGGCGCCTGGGAGGGAATGTAGAGAAGCGCCGTGTATTCGGTGGTCCCCTCCATCTTCACGTGAATTTTCTCCAGCGGCGCGTTCCAGTCGTGGCTGATGTGCCGGTAGAACTCCTCGTATTCCTGGTCTTCGACCTCGTTCTTGTTCCTGGACCAGATGGCTTTCATGGAGTTGAGGGTCTCGTCCTTGACCACGGTGCGCGTCGTCTTCCCGATGGGCTTTCCGTCCTTGTCCTTGAGCTGCTCCTGCTCGGGGATCGGCTCTTCCTTTTCCACCTCCATGACGATGGGGTAGGCCACGAAGTCCGAGTGCCGCTTGACGATGCCGCGCAGGGTCCACTCGTCGGTGAAGTCGGGTTCCCCTTCCTCCTTCTTTTTCAGCTCCAGCGTGATGCGGGTGCCCCGTCCCTTTTTTTCGGCGTCGGAGATGGTGAACTCCCCGTCCCCGTGGGACTCCCAGAGCACGGCCTGCTCCGAACCGGCGGCCCGGGTGACCAACGTGATCTTGTCGGCTACGATGAAGGCGCTGTAGAAGCCGATGCCGAACTGGCCGATGAGCTCCGGGGTCAGCACGGACTCCTTGTCCAACTGCTGCACGGCCTCGAGAAAGGCCGCGGTGCCGCTGCGGGCGATGGTGCCGATGTTCTCCATCACCTCCTCGCGGGTCATGCCGATGCCGTTGTCCTCCACGGTCAGCGTGTTTCGGATGGCGTCCCGCTCGATGCGGATCTTGAACTCGGTGTCGTCTCCCAGGATCCCTTCCTCGGTCTGGGACTTGAAACGCACCTTGTCGATGGCGTCGGAAGCGTTGGAGATCAACTCGCGCAAAAAGATCTCCTTGTTGGAGTAGAGCGAGTTGATGATCAGGTTGAGCAGCTGTTTGACTTCGGTCTTGAATTCGTGGGTTTCGGCTTTCGGGGTCATTCTATGACAAACCTCCTGTTTCTCGGGTTGTAGGGATTTTCCTGTTGCCGGAGCGGTTCACGCAAGCAACCCCTGCTGGAAGGCGCGCGAACCTGTATTCCGGAAGAGTGAAGCATCCCTCTGCACGCTTTTCGTATCGGATAAAGCATTTTGAAAATGGCGCCCGTTTTTGCTGTGGCAGACCGACGCCGGGCTATAAAATGGGGTCGGATTCTGAAATGTCAAGAGCGCTGAAAATGCGTTTTCATGAATGATACCGAGAGGTTTGATGTTGGCTGGTTTCACCGGGATCGGGGTGGGTCCGTGCGATTTGCCATTTCGATCAGATGGCCTCGATCAAACGGGCCGACACGCTTTCGTGAAAGCGCATTCCCTCGGCGGTAAGCGCCAGACGGGTGTCGGAGACCTCCAGCAGGCGCTCCCGGGCCAGTGACTCCAGGATCGGTCCGAAATTGCTGAAAACGTCGATGCCGAATTCCCGTTCGAACGCCGCTGGGTCGATGCCTTCCGCGGTGCGCAGACCCAGGTACACGCGTTCGATCATCTGCTGCTCCCGGTCGAGGGTTTCCATGCCGGCAACCGGCGGTCGCCCCAATCGGACATCCTGCAGCCAGCGTTGCAGGTCCCTGTGGTTCCACCAGCGCCGGGGCGGGTCGAAAGAGTGGGCTGCGGGGCCGAGTCCGGTGTAGGGGGCAAACTTCCAGTATTTTTCGTTGTGGCGGGAGCGGTCGGCCGACGTTCGGGCGAAGTTGGAAATCTCGTACGGACGGTAGCCCAGGTCCGTCAGAAACCGCCGCGTGAAGGAGAAGAGGTCCCCTTGTACGGTCTCCTCGGGCATCGACACGATGCCGCTGTCCACGTCCGCATGCAGCGGCGTGCCGGGCTCCGTTGTGAGCAGATAGCAGCTGAGGTGGCCGGGCCCGAGGGATGCGGCCCGGACCAGGTCCCGCTGCCACTGCCGTTCCGACTGGCCTGGGATTCCGTAGATGAGATCCAGGCTGATGCGGGAGTAGCCCGCCTTTTGGGCGGCCGCCACCGCAGCCAGGGCCTGCTCCCGGGAATGGATGCGGCCCAGCCGCTGCAGTGCCTCCTCGTGAAAGGACTGCACGCCGATGCTCAAGCGGTTGACGCCGGCGGTGCGGTGGCCCGCCAGTGATGCGGCATCCACGGTGCCCGGATTGACCTCCAGGGTGACTTCGGATGTGGCGGCAATGGAAAATGCGGCGCCCAGCCGGTCGAGAATGCGCCCAACCTCGCGCGGGTGCAGCAGGGAAGGGGTACCGCCGCCGATGTAGATCGTATCGAAGGCGACACCGGCCGCACGAACCGTTGCGGCTTCGGCGCACACTCCGTCCACGTAGGCCGGGATCAGGGATCGGTCCGTTATGGAGTAGAAATCACAATACCGGCATTTGCGCTCGCAGAAGGGGACGTGCAGGTACAGACCGGCAGCATCGTCGCTCACACGCCATGTTCTCCGGCCAGTTCCATGCCCAGGTCCAGGGCCTGCTGGTTGATCTGCAGAAAACCGGAGGGAATGCGCCTCTTGAGCACGTTCATTACCGATTCCGCACGGACCAGATCCGTCAATCGGAGCACTGCCCCCAGCATGCAGATGTTCAGCACGATGGGTTTGCCGATTTTGTCCATGACGCTGCGGTGCATGGGGAGTTCAAACTGCCGCGCGTCAACTTTCTTCTGGATGGTCACGTAACGGCTGTCGGTGATCAGCATGCCGCCGGGCCGGATGATCGGGGAGAACTTGTTGTAGCTGGCCTGGGTCAGGCACACCAGCACGTTGGGCTGGATCACCTTGGGGAAGTTGATGGTCGCGTCGGATATGACCACATCGGAGCGGGTGGCGCCGCCGCGGGCTTCGGCACCGTAGGCCTGAGACTGCACCGCCTCCAGGCCTTCGTGAAGCACCGCCGCCTCGGCCAGGATAATGGCGGCGGTGATGACGCCCTGACCGCCGGAACCCGAAAACACCATTCTGCATCTTTCCATGTCTTCCTCGCTGCATCGACCGCATCCCTGCCGGAGGCGGTGCCGTTATCGTGACGAAGGGCTTCACGAGCCCCCGGACTGCGCCCTTTCCAACACCTTATCGTACTCGCTGCAGTATTCGGGGAGCTGCTTTTCGACGAAAATACCCCGCTCGATCAGGTCGGGGTTTTCGGCCTTCGCCTTGGAGCCGATCTTGGTGGTGTTCTCCTTGAACCAGCGCAGCATGTCCACCGCGCTGCCCATCCGGTTTTTCCGGCCGAAGTAGGTGGGACACTGGGAGAGGATCTCCACCACGGAAAACCCCTTGTGCGCGATGGCCTTCTGGAGAATGTCCTTGGCCTGTTGGACGTGGTAGGCGGTCGTGCGGGCCACGAAGGTGGCCCCTGCGGCCGAGGCCAGCGTCACCACGTCGAAGCCGTGGTCGATGTTCCGGTAGGGCGCGGTGGTGGCGAGCGCCCCGTAGCCGGTCAACGGTGAGTACTGCCCGCCGGTCATCCCATAAATCCGGTTGTTCATGACGATGGCCGTCATGTCGATGTTGCGGCGGGCGGCGTGGATGAAGTGGTTGCCCCCGATGGCCAGTGCGTCCCCGTCTCCCATGGGAACCATCAGCTTCACCTCGGGCCGGCTGAGCTTCACGCCGGTGGCAAAGGCCAGCGCCCGCCCGTGCAGGGTGTGCAGGGTGTGAAAATCCACGTAGCCGGAAATGCGTGAGGAGCATCCGATACCGGAGACCATGACCATCTCGCTTTTTTTCAGGCCCAGACTCTCCACAGCCCGGAGAAGCGCCCCGAGGATGGTGCCGTGTCCGCATCCCGGGCACCACATGTGGGGAAAGAACCGTTCCCGAAGGTAATCTCTCACGGCCATCTCTACACTCCTTTTCCCTGTATCACCCGCAGGATGTTGCGGATGTCCGTCGGCGTGATCAGCGTCCCGTCGATTCGGTTGGCCAGGTATACCGAATCCGGCCGGTCCACGGCGGTTTTCACCTCGTTGAGGATCTGGCCCATGTTCATCTCCACCACCACCACGGCCTGGGCGTCGGCGCACTTTTCCCGCACGATGCGGGAGGGAAACGGCCACAGCGTCTGCAGTTCCAGCAGCCCGATGGGGACACCGCGCGGGCGCAGGTATTCCACCACGTGCAGCGCCGAACGGGCCGATGATCCGTAGGAGATGAAGATGGTGCGGGCGTCCTCCATATAGTACTCTTTGTACCGGGCGATGGCGTTTTCGTTGTTGTAGATCTTGTCCACCAGGTGGCGCAGCAGGCCGTGGACCACGCCGGGGTCGGCGGAAGGGAAACCCCACATGTCGTGAAACAGACCCGTCACGTTGTAGCGGTGCACGCCGCCGAAGTCCGACATGGGCAGGCGGCCGTCCTCCCGGGGCAGGTAGGGGTGGTAGTCCACTCCCTCCTTGACCGATGTCCACAGACGCTCCACCAGCGGAATCTGTCCCGGATCGGGGATGGTCAGTTTTTCCCGCATGTGCCCCAGCACTTCGTCAAAAAGCAGGACCACGGGGGTGCGGTAGGTTTCGGCGAGGTTGAAGGCATCCACCGTGATGGCGAACACGTCCTGGTGGTTGGAGGCGGTCAGGGCGATGACGGCGTGGTCGCCGTGGGTTCCCCACCGAGCCTGGTTGATGTCTCCCTGGCTGACGTGGGTGGGGTTTCCGGTGGAGGGGCCGCCGCGCTGCACGTTGACGATCACACATGGGATTTCGGCCATGATCGCGTATCCGAGGCCCTCCTGCATCAACGAAAACCCCGGTCCGCTGGTGGCGGTCATCACCTTGTGACCCGTCAGCGAAGCGCCGATGATGGCGCAGATGGACGCGATCTCGTCCTCCATCTGGATGAACTTGCCGCCCTTCTGGGGCAGACGGCTGGACAGCGCCTCGGCCACCTCCGTGGAGGGGGTGATGGGGTAGCCGGCGAAAAAATTCAGTCCGGCGTACAATGCCCCTTCCACACAGGCCTCGTTGCCCTGGACAAACTTCACATTGTCGCTCATGGTGATCGCCCTGCTGTTAAGGTTCGGTTAGCCGCGGCCGCCGCTCGCGAGGGTCGGCCGGCCGGGTCGGATCGGAATTCGTTTGCCTCACTCCTGGACTATGACCTCGATGGCCAGGTCGGGGCAGCGAAGCTCGCACATCCGGCAGGCGATGCAATCCTCCAGCCGTACCGCCACCGCCTTGTCCTTTTCGTCGAGTTCGAGAACGTTTTTGGGACAGAATTCGATGCAGATGCCGCAGCCCTTGCACCATTCCCGTTCGATGTGGTGTTCCTTGAGTTTCGGCTTGGCCATGCAGTCGCCCTCTCTGGTGTCGTGTTGCCTGGCAGCGGAATGCCGCATTTTCCGCCAGTGAACCAATGCCGGGCAGGATTGTCAATCGGTTTTTCCATCCCGCCGCCGGCGGATTTACTCTTTTTCAAACGACGCCCAACAGAGGGTTTCCCGCGCCGCAGCGAATCCCATTTACGGATCGGCGCTTGAAAGGCGGGATCGGATGGGGTTAGAATCCGCTGCGTGAAGCATCTGTCGATCATCGCACTGTCTGTTCTGATGGCCGCCGTAATGGCCGTTGTCATTGCGTACGTGGACATTCACGCCTGGGCACAGCGTCCGGCCGCAGGAAAAGACCCGCGGGAGCGGATCGTGAGCGTGGAGCGTGGGCAGCGGCTGCGCTCCACCGCCGAAGTGCTTCACCGGCAGGGGATTGTAGACGATCCCCTTCGCTTCCGGGTTCTCGCCCGGCTGGAAGGCCTGGAGAACACCATCCAAGCCGGGGAGTACGCCCTGTCCCCGGCCATGGCCCCCCTGCAGGTGCTGCGCATTCTCGTGGAGGGTCGTGTGGTGCTGCACCGCCTGACCGTCCCGGAGGGTCTGCGCATTCGGCAGATCGCCCAACTGGCGGCCGCCGCCGGCCTGGTCGAGGCTGAGGAATTCATCGCCGCTGCCACGGATCCCGAAATGGCGCGCTCGTTGGGAATTCCGGCCGACAGCCTGGAGGGCTACCTGTTTCCCGAGACCTATTTTTTCCCCGGCTCCGCGACGGCCCGGGACCTCTGCCGGACCATGGTGAACCGGTTTCACACCGTTTTTTCCGATGCCTGGCGTCAGCGGGCCGACCAGATCGGTTTCAGCGTTCACGAAATCGTGACCCTTGCCTCCATCATTGAGAAAGAGACGGCAATGCCGTCGGAACGGGCCGCCATCTCATCGGTATTCCACAACCGGCTGCGCCGGGGCATGCGACTGGAGACGGATCCCACCGTGATCTACGGAATCGAGAATTTCGACGGCAACCTCACGCGCAAGGATCTGAGGGCCGGAACGCCCTACAATACCTATGTGATCCGCGGCCTGCCGCCAGGCCCCATCGCCAATCCCGGAAAGGCCGCGCTGGAGGCCGCATTGTTCCCCGCCGACACCAACTACCTGTACTTCGTAGCGAAAAACGACGGAACCCACGCTTTTTCCGCGACCCTGCGCGAGCACAACCGCGCGGTGCGCCGATATCAGAAGGGGGGGTAGGACCGGTGTCGGAAGTCGGGTGTTGAAAAGAGTAAACAGTGAGCAGGAAAGACGGCGACGTGAGCCGTAAGCCGTGAGCCGGCGGCCGGAACGGCAGGTGTGACGGTAAGGACGGT
>JAJDOA010000180.1 GCA_022340405.1 Desulfobacteraceae bacterium
CGAGTACCAGGTCTGCTTTTGCCTGGGAGGCGAGGATTCGGGGCGATTCACCCCATCCGGTAATGGCGATGACCGGTATGTCGGGGTATTTCTCCTTGACCATGGCAATTACGGCGACACCGCTGATCTGAGGCATCACCAAATCGGTGATGACCACATCGATGGGGAGCTGGCTTTCCCGGAGAATTAAAAGACCGTCCTTTCCGTTGGTTGCCGACAGAATGTCATAGCCGCGATTGGAGAAGAAGTCCCCCAGCGCCTCCAGCACTTCCTCGTTGTCGTCGATGATCAATAGTCTGTGTGTTGGATTCATGGCCTGTGTGTCCACACCCTGCAGCTGTCCCGATCGGACTGTCAAAATATCCTATCCCCGTAGCCTATGCAAGCCATTTTGCCGACGGCTCTGCCGCAGGTCTGCAGTCCTTCCGTGTTCTTTCTTGAAAAGCGCTTCACAATCCGGTATGCAGCACCGGTGGATCACCCGTGCCCCCAGATGGGGGGTCGATTGAAGACTCCCTGCAGCAGGCTGCGGGGAATTCGCCCGCCGTTGGCGGATCCATATCCAACCCGGAAGGGCCCCGCAATGAGGCATCTACAAAGACGCATTCTGGTGACCGGAGGTGCCGGTTTCATCGGCTCCCATCTTTGTGAGAGGCTGCTGCAGGACGAATGTGATGTCCTCTGCGCCGATAATTTTTTCACCGGAACCAAGAGCAACATCCACCATCTGATGGGAAAGTCCCATTTCGAAATCCTCCGCCACGACGTGACCTTTCCATTATACGTGGAGGTGGATGAGATCTTCAACATGGCCTGTCCCGCGTCACCGGTTCATTACCAGCACGATCCGGTTCAGACCACCAAAACCAGCGTTCACGGAGCCATCAACATGCTGGGGCTGGCCAAACGCGTAAAGGCGAAGGTGCTGCAGGCATCCACAAGCGAGGTCTACGGGGATCCCCGCGTACATCCACAGCAGGAGAGCTATTGGGGGCACGTCAACCCCATCGGTGTCCGTTCCTGTTACGACGAGGGGAAGCGATGTGCCGAAACGCTGTTTTTCGACTACCATCGCCAGCATCGTCTGCGTATCAAGGTGGCCAGGATTTTTAACACCTACGGTCCCCGGATGCATCCGAACGACGGCCGCGTCATCTCCAATTTCATCGTTCAGGCCCTGCGGAACGAACCGATCACCGTCTACGGGGACGGCTCCCAGACTCGTTCCTTCTGTTATGTGGACGACTTGGTGGAAGCCCTGGTGCGCTTGATGGATTCGCCGGATACCTTCACCGGCCCCGTGAATGTCGGTAATCCAGGTGAGGTTACCATTCTGGAACTGGCCGAACGGATCGTCCAGATGCTGGACAGCCGATCGAAAATCGTATTCCATCCCCTGCCCGAGGATGATCCGATGCAGCGGCAACCGGACATCTCCCTTGCCGAGGCGCAGCTGAATTGGGCGCCGAGCGTTCCGCTCGAGGAGGGGCTGCGCGAGACGGTCGCCTACTTTCGACGCCTTTTGGCATGAAGGCCCTGAACACCCGGTTCCCCTTCTGCTGAAATCCACCGGATTGCGCAATGCCCGTGTCCGGGATGTTCACTTAGCTACCTCGGGCTGGGATCGACCCCGCCCCTGCGAAAGACAAAAAAGCCATTCCAATCGGAACATGCTTTTGACGAATGGTATAACCACCAGGGAGACTGCAAAATGAGAATCTTTCTTTACGCCTTCAGTTTTTTGTACATTGCTGCCGGGGCCTGTTTCATCCTGTACACCTTTCAGAGCAGAAGTTTCATCCGGCAAGTATTCGAGGAATTGTCCCAGAAGTTGATCGCCGGTGTGGCCGTCGTGGTCGGACTGGCGCTGCTGGCGGCGTCCCCGTACAGCGTTCACGGATGGTTTGTCGTTCTTCTCGGCCTGCTGGCCATTCTCAAAGGGGTACTGTTTTTTCTCAATCCCGAGGATGTCGTCACCGTCGGCCAAAAATGGTTCACTAACGAAGCTTCGGATCAGACCTACCGGTTCATGGGCATCCTGATGCTCGTGCTGGGGACGGCTCTGTTTTCGTGGATGCTATAATCCCATGATCCCGATCGAACCCAGAGGACCCGTTCCTGCCGAAACCTTGGAGGTTTTCTCCGATTACGTCTGACCCTGGTGTTATTTCATCACCGGGCGTGTTGACAGACTGCGGGAGAAATTCTCACTCGATGTGATCTGGCGCGCGTTTCCCCTTCATCCGGAAACTCCGGAAGAGGGAAGGACGCTGGAGGCGTTGTTCCACGGCCGGATGATCGACATCCAGGCCATGATGCGGAGACTCCGACAGGTCGCCGCAGAAGAGAAACTGCCCTTTGGTGAGCGAACCATGACCTTCAACAGCCGCGGGGCGCAGGAGTTGAGCAAATGGGCGGAAGCGGAGGGCAGGGGAGAGGCTTTTCACCGGGCGGTCTTCCACGCTTATTTTGCCGAAGGAAGAAACATCGCACGCTGGGAGGTTCTGAGCGAAATCTGCCGAAGCGTCGGTCTCGACGAGGCCTCGGCGGCAGCGGTATTGGAGAAGAGAACCTACGCCGAGGCGGTTGACCGTGACGGCTACCGCTCCCACAAGCTCGGCATCCGGGCCGTACCGGCATTGTTGTACCGCAACCGCCTTCTGGTGGGAGCCCAACCGTTCGAAAAAATGGCCGCGTTCATCAACGCTCCCGCAGCAGCATGGTAGAGGGATCCAGCACCAGCGGGGAATTTCCGGCCTCCGGCGAGGCTCCGAGCAGACGTTGAACGTGAATGTCCTTTCCGTCCGGCAGAAGAACCAAGGCCGTTTCGAAAAGGTCCCTCACTTCGGCCAGTTGAACCGGCAACCCATCCTCCCCCGGCTCTTCGTGCCGGTGGATGGTGATGGTAAACCACACCGGAACTCCGTATCTTCCCGCAAGATCCCGCAGACCCTGAAGGGTATCCCGCGAGCCGTCCGTGAACGGAAGGCCGTCGATGAGAATCACCTGGGGGGAAAAGATTCCCTGTTCGGTCAGATCCGTGAGACGTTCCTGCAGTTTGGGAACGCTGAACCCCTCCACCTTGAAGGTCATGATGAAGCGATGGGGCAGGGCGGCGTCCCAAACCGCCTGGATCTGCGGCCGCTCGTAGGACTCGGCCACCGCCCGAAACACCTCTTCGTACCACAGCCGGACTTTCTTCACCGAGTCGTCGAGGCTGATGTGCAGTACGTTGCGTTCCTGCAGCAGAGAGTACAGGGCCAGCTGTACCATGAAGGCCGTTTTCCCCACTCCGGCCCTGGCCAGAACGGCTCCGAAACCGCCGGGTGTCAGCAGGTTTTCGGCCGTGCCTTCCAGGGAGCGCAGCGGATTGCGAAGGATCAGGTCGCTATGCAGCATTTGCAGACTCCTTTGTTTCAGTTCGATGACGGCCAGACGCGTATTCGGCGGTGCGGGCGGGAAGCGGGTCGCCTCCGGCGCCGTCGGCAGCGCCTTTTCCGCGGCAGCCTGCGCCTCTCTGCGCAGCATCGATGGCAACAAAGATCGAATCAATGAGGTTACGGTCTCAGGCGACGTTTTTCTTGGCCTCTGCGGCCTTTTTGATCAGCTCTTCGGCGATGTTTTTGGGAACCGGTTTGTAGCTGGAAAATTCCATCGTAAACTGTGCCTTTCCCTGGGAAAGGGAACGCAACACCGTAGAGTACCCGAACATTTCCGACAACGGCACCTCCGCCTCGATCACGCACATGGGCCCGTCTTCCTGGGATCCGACGATCATACCGCGGCGCTGGTTCAGCGAGCCCATCACCGATCCCTGGTATTCCGAGGGCGTTTCCGCCACCACTTTCATGATCGGCTCGAGCACGATGGGGTTTGCCTTGCGGTACACTTCCAAAAAAGCTCCACGGGCCGCCGCCTGGAAAGCCATTTCCGAGGAGTCCACCGCATGGTAGGCGCCGTCGGTGAGGGATATCTTCACACCGGTGACCGGATACTCCATCAGGGGTCCCTTTTTCAGGCAGCTGCGGAAGCCCTTTTCGCAGGCGGGAATGTATGGAGTGGGTATGACGCCCCCTCTGATCTGGTTGTCGAAGACGAATTCCTCGTCGCTCGCCGGCTCGATGCTCCCGGCCACCCGTCCGAACTGACCGGCGCCACCGGTCTGCTTTTTGTGGGTGTAGTTGAACTCGGCCCGGCGGGTGATGGTCTCGCGGTACGCGACTTGCGGCTGTCCCGTTTCCACCTGAGCGTCGTATTCCCGTTTCATTCGCTCGACATAGACTTCCAGGTGCAGTTCTCCCATTCCCTCGATGATGGTTTCCCCGGTCTCGTCGTTGACGAAGGTGCGGAAAGTGGGGTCCTCCTTGGAAAACCGGTTCAATGCCTTGGACATGTTGATCTGTGCCTTGTTGTCCCTGGGAAGGATGGAAAGGGAGATCACCGGTTCCGGAACGTACATGGAGGTCATGGTCCACCGTTTGCCGGGTGAGACGAAGGTGTCCCCCGAGGCACAGTCGACACCGAACAACGCCCCGATGAAGCCGGCCGGGATGCTTTCGATTTCCTCCATCTGGTCTGCGTGCATTCGCACCAGGCGGCCGATCTTCAGTTTTTTCCCGGTGCGGACATTGGCAACGCTCTGGCCTTTTTGCAGTGTTCCCTGGTAGACGCGCAGGTAGGTCAGCTGACCGTATGGGCCGTCTTCGAGCTTGAAGGCCAAAGCCACCACGTCGCCGTCGGGATCCGCACTCAGGACAACGGGAGTCTCCTCCCGGTCGAGGTCGAGCGCCTGATTCTCCACTTCGTTCGGACCGGGTAGCAGACGCGTCACGGCATCCAGCAGGGGCTGCACCCCCTTGTTTTTGTAGGCTGAACCCATGAGCACCGGTGTGATTTTTCGCTGGAGAGTGCCGGTTCGAAGCGCCTGGATCACCAGTTCCGTCGAAACCTCCCGTTCCTCCAGAATGGCCTCGGTGAGATCGTCTGAGAATTCGGAGGCCGCGTCCAGCAGGGCCTCCCGGTGGGATTCCGCCTCTTGACGCAACGCGGACGGTATCTCCTCCTCCCGTACGATTTCCCCGTTTTCGCCCTCGAAGTACAGGGCTTTCCCGGCCAGCAGATCGATCACACCGTCAAAGTCGACCTCGAGTCCTATGGGAATTTGAAGTGCAACGGCATTGTGCCCCAGCTTCTCCCGCAGCTGCCGAATGACGCGAAAGGGGTCTGCCCCGCTGCGGTCGCACTTGTTTACGAAGGCGATGCACGGCACGTTATAGCGCTTCATTTGCTGATCCACCGTGATGGACTGGGACTGCACGCCTCCAACGGAGCAGAGCACCAGGACGGCCCCGTCCAGCACCCGGAGGGAACGTTCCACCTCGATGGTGAAGTCTACGTGACCCGGCGTATCAATGATGTTGATCTCGTGCTCTTTCCAGGTACAATAGGTCGCGGCCGAGGCAATGGTGATGCCCCTCTCCCGCTCCAGCTCCATGGAGTCCATGGTGGCGCCGACGCCGTCCTTGCCCTTCACGTCGTGAATGGCATGAATCCGCTGGGTGTAGTACAGAATGCGTTCGGTCAGGGTGGTTTTCCCCGAGTCGATGTGCGCGCTGATGCCGATGTTTCGCAATTTGTCTGCGTCCTGCTTCATGGCTCGTTCCTTGTTTCGGATGGCTGTGCCAAGATCATTGCAACCGAAGGCGCACCGTTCTGCGGCGCGAGCCCCTTGATTGCCGAGGCCGATGTGCTTCATGGATGCTTGAAAGCGATGAAACAATCGATCAACCAAAGAAAGTTGGCTACAATGAAGACGGATTTGGCTTTTGTCAAGAACAAATTGCATTTCGCTGCGGACGCGGCCGCCCCGTACCCGTCGCCGCTAAAAGGCTGTGGATAAACAAGCATCCCGCCTTCAGACACGGGGCACACCGCTTGCGGCATCGAATCAACCGTGTCATCCCGCATAGCGGGAGACGCCGTATCAAGGTGGGAGGCGCCGTTTATCCACAGTCTCATAAGGGATGTGCGACATGAGCAAAATAACCGGCAAACCGCTCCAAGAGACCGTATTGCCGGTACTGCGCCGAACGGCGGTTCCGGTGATGCTGGCCGTGCTGGTCGTAGCGGTATATGCCCCGGTGCGCCATCATGGATTTTCTCTTTTTGACGATCCGGACTATGTCACCGAAAACCCGCGCGTGCGTTCCGGCCTCTCCATCGAGAATCTCCGCTGGGCGATGACGGCTTTTGTCGCCGGCAACTGGCATCCCGTCACCATGGTATCCCATATGATGGACGTCGAGCTTTTCGGACTGCAGGCCGGGTACCATCACGGGATTCATGTGCTCCTGCACCTGCTGAACTGCCTGATTCTCTATGCTGTCCTCACCCGAATGACCGGCAGCCCGGTGCCGGCGGCCATGGCGGCGGCATGGTTCGGCGTCCATCCCATCCACGTCGAATCGGTGGCGTGGATTGCGGAACGAAAGGATGTTCTGAGCGGGTTTTTCTGGATGCTCTCCCTTCTTTGCTACCACCGCTACACCCAGCGCCCCGGGCTCCGCTCCTACGTACTGCTCGTGGCGGTATTTGCATTGGGGCTCATGGCAAAGCCCATGCTCGTGACGTTTCCCTTGGTACTGCTTCTTCTCGACCATTGGCCTCTGGAGCGGTCCGGCAGACAGCCCGCTGCCGTAGGACAGGGATCCACGTCCGCCGTGCGACTGCTGCTGGAGAAACTGCCGCTGCTGCTGCTATCGGCTGTTTCGGCAGTCACGACCTGGATCGCCCAGAAACAAGCGGGGGCCGTGGCCGGATATGCGGTACTGCCCCTGGAGGAGCGATTGGCCAATGCCGTTCATTCCTACTGCCGCTACCTGCAAAACCTGTTCTGGCCGACGGACCTGGCCGTCTTCTATCCTCTTCCAGACCGCTTCTCCCTATCCCGCATGAATCTGGAGGGGGTCCTGCTGATCGGGCTGTGCCTCGGGGCATTTTTCTGGGGCCGGCGCCATCGCTACCTTGCCGTTGGATGGTTGTGGTTTCTCATCACCCTCTTGCCTGTGATCGGTCTGGTCCAGGTAGGGGCGCAGGCAATGGCCGACCGCTATGCCTACCTGCCTTTCATCGGATTGTATGTCGCCGGCTCGTGGAGCCTGTGGGAGGCGATTGCAGGCCGAAAGCGGCGCCTGGCGATCGGCATCGGCGCGTTTTTGGTCTCCACGGCGCTCCTTGCCGGCGCAGCGCGACACCAGGTTTCCATTTGGCGAAGCGACATCGTCCTTTTTTCCCATGCGGTGAGCGTGACCCATAAAAACGATCGCATGCTCAACAATCTGGGGCTGGCCTATGCCGCGGCGGGAGAAGTGGACAAGGCCATTTCCTGCTATCGCAAAGCCCTCGGGATCGATCCTCGTTATGCCGATGCCCGTTTGAATCTCGGCAACGCCTATCTTCGACAAGGGGACGTAAAAAAAGCCTTGACCCAGTTCCAGCAGGTTCTTCGCCATGCACCCGACAACGACAAGGCTCTATACAACATCGCCGTGGCGCGGATGAAAGCGGGAGACATCGATGCGGCGCTGGGATCGGTGCAGGCCCTGCTCCGGAAAAGGCCCGATTTCCCAAAAGCTCACAACCTTCTCGGCGACATCGAGATGGGAAGGAATCGAGTGGATGCCGCCCTGTCGCACTATCGGCGAGCCGTGGACATCGATCCGTTGTTTGCCGAGGCGCGGTACAACCTGGCCGTCACGCTCGAAAAAATGGGTAAAGTCGATGCCGCGATCCACCACTATCGGCGTGTTCTGAGCACCCATCCGGAAATGGCGGAAGCACACCTCAACCTGGGAGGCATCTGGTTCAGGCGAGGTCGACCCGACCAAGCATTGCAGCACTACCTGGCGGCGATGCGGAGCCGGCCCCTCTGGCCGCAGGCCTACTTCAACATCGGCGCGGTTCTGATGCAGAAGGGGCAGGGCCGGGAGGCCGTGGCATGGTACCAAAGAGCGGTACTGCTGGATGGGGAAAACCTCGTATACCGAAGAGGCTTGGCGGACGCCCTCCTGCGCATCGGTCGATCCGAAGCGGCCGTCGATCAATATCAAGAGATTTTGCAGCGCAGCCCACGGTCGGTTTCCGCCCACTCCGGCCTGGCAAGTGCTCTTGCCGCAACGGGCCGTAAGGAGGAAGCTCTGCAGCAGTACCGTACCGCCCTGGAGCTGGATGCCGAAGCACCCCAGGTCCACAATGAAATGGGAGTGTTGCTCATCCGGCTGGGAAGGATCGAGGAAGGCATCGAGCATTTGAAAAAAGCGCTGCATCTCAAGCCCGGAGACAGCCGGTTTCGGAAAAACCTGGAAGCCGCACAACAACGCCTACAGGAGGCGGGACGATCCTCCTCTTCCGGTTCGGCAAGGGCCGTGAAGCCGGACGCTCCGGTGCAATAGCGCAACCCGCAGCTTCGAAAAGAGCCCATTCAGGGCATGCCGGCTGCTTGGCGGCAGCGTTGTCGGCGGGTAGTTCCGTGATGGGTTTGCTTTCCGGTGATCCCCTCTCTTACCGGAAGGCTCGTTTTCGCAACGGTCTCTCCCTCAGGAGAACGTAGGTAGCCCCCGCACCCCCATCCACGCTTCTGGCGCTGGCAAAGGCGATTACCCACCGTTTCCAGGGGCTGCGGCCGAGCCATTCGTGCACCTTGCCTTTGAGAACCGGGCGCGCTGGCGACGAAAGGCCACGGCCGTGGACCACCAGCACCGCCAGTCGCCCGGCCTGAATGGACCGTTTGAGAAAGGCGTCCAAGGCCGTCCTCGCCTCCTCCACGGTCATTCCGTGCAGGTCGATATGGTCCTGAATTGCGTACAGCCCCCTGTGCAACCAGCGGCTGACCCGGGGATGGACATTCCATCCCGTTCCTTCGGCATATTCCGGGGTCTGCTCTACGACAAACCCGGATCCGCTGTCCACCAGAGCCCTCAACCGGGCCAGCGCTTCCGCATCGGCTTCCAGTGCCGGGGTTGCGGAGCGGCTGGGGGTGCGACGACGGGGGGAAAGACACTTTCTCCGATCCGCGGCAAGGGGAGTGACATCGGCCATGGCCTGTCGAAACAGCTGTTCGTCGCTCAGACCGGAAGCCGCACGGAGGGAAAGGCGGAAATCGCCGCCATCCCGGGCGCAAGAGGCCTCGGTACAGGTTCTGTGGTCATCGCGGCGTCTGCATTTCACCCCTGGATCGGAATGAATCAGGCGATTCAGCTCCCGAAAGGGGCCGAAGCTACCGGAGGATTTGACGGATTTCATAGTCCCTCCCCGGCGGGTATGCCGCAGGGCCGGTGATCGGGTTGCCAACTGGCCGAGAGCTATCCACGCAACCGATCGGCAAAGATCTCTTCTCGCGTTTCTCCTTTTCGGAATCGGACGTAATCCGCCAGTATGGTTTCGTGGTCGAAGGCGAGAGGGCGGGGAGGGGACCGTGGGTCCGCGATCAACCAGTTGACGGCGTCATCCTGCGCCCGGGGCGTTCCCTGGGCGCGGCCGATGAATACCGTCGACAGGGTATGCTGCCGCGGATCCCTTAGTGGATCTGAGTATGTGTGAAACTGCCCCAGCAGCTCCACTTGCAGGGAGGTCTCCTCCTCGGCTTCCCGGCGGGCTGCAGTTTCCAGGGACTCGCCATAATCGACGAACCCACCGGGAAAGGCCCAGCCCTGCGGCGGATTTTTTCTCTCGATGAACACGACCCCCTCCGGCATCTCGACGATGATGTCCACAGCGACCAGGGGATTGCGGGGTGTCTGTTTCATGGGCATGCGTTCCGCCGCTGCTCCGGTGATGGCTTCTTGCCGCCCGCAATGCCGGGACGGCGGTGAGGTTTCGGATCTTCTAGAAGCCATCTCAAAATTGCTTTTTCGCCCCATCTCGGCGTCGGGTCCTCGTTTCCAGTCCTCGAAAACCAGCCGTATTCCTCTGGCTGAAAACTCGGATCCTCCTTGACCTGGAGCGAAAATCCTAATTTTGAGATAACTTCCAATAAGTCTATCAGTCCTCCGCCTGGCCGTCAAATCCCATCCCACCCTTGAATTCGCCGGTGAACCGCACCATAATGGCAACCGCACCTGTCGGTCGGCCAACCCGCCGCCGCCACTGGAAGGGAGCAATCCCCGCCGCCCTCGTGAGGAGGGGAGGCGATCGCTGCCGATGGTGAACGCCCTCAACCCGGAGAGAACGGTATGGACCTGAACAAGTATTGCCCGGAAAAGGTGATGTCGGCCGAGGCCGCTGTGGAGAACATCCGAAACGGGCACCGTGTCTTCATCGGAACCGGATGCGGAGAGCCCCAGCACGTAATCCGTGCCATGGTTGAGGACCAGCGGCTGCAGGACATTCTCGCATATCAAATGCTGTCCTCGACCTTTGCCGATTACATCGACGATCCCACGTTCTTTCGAAGGTTTGCCCTGAAGCTGTTTTTCATCAGCACTTCCATGCGGCAGGCCGCATTCGAAGGGAAAATCGACTATGTGCCGACCTATCTTTCGCAGATCCCGAAGCTTTTCTCGTCCCAGCGCATCGGGCTGGACGTCGCGCTGGTGCAGGTCAGTCCGCCGGACCGCTTCGGATATTGCAGCCTGGGCGTTTCCGTGGACATCACGCGGGCCGGAATGGAAAACGCCAAGACGGTTATCGCCCAAGTCAATCCGCGAATGCCGAGGACCTGGGGGGACAGTTTCGTTCACGTCGACAACCTCGATGCCATCGTCGTTCATGAAGAACCGCTGGTGGAGAGCCCTCCTGTCTTCAAGGACGAAGACGTGGCCGCCCGTATCGGCTTCTACGTCAGCCAGCTGGTGGATGACGGCGCCACTTTGCAGATCGGTTTCGGGCATCTTCCCAACGCCATTCTCAAATATCTGGATGGGAAAAAGGACCTTGGGCTGCACACCCAGCTGATCACGGACGGGATGCTGCCTCTGTTTGAAAAGAACGTCATCACCAACCGGAAAAAAACCCTTCTCGCCGATCGGGTCGTTGCCTCCCTTTGCATGGGAACACGCCGGATATACGACTATGTGGACAACAATCCCTTTTTCTATTTTCGATCCTCGGAGTTCGTCAACGATCCGACGGTGATCGCCAGAAACGACAATTTGGTTTCCATCAGTTCGGCCCTCGAGGTGGACCTCACCGGCCAAGTGTGCACCGATTCCATGGGATACCGATTCTACAGCGGCATCGGCGATCAGGTGGATTTTCTGCGCGGAAGCTCCATGTCCCGGGGCGGCTTTTCCATCATCGCGCTTCCTTCAACGGCACAGAAGGGAAGGGTATCCCGGATCGTCCCGCATCTCAGCGAGGGAGCCGGCGTTGCCACCACCCGGGGCGATGTGAATTTCGTTATCACCGAATACGGTATCGCCGAGTTGCAGGGGAAAGGGATCTACCAACGTGTCATGGAGCTGTCCCAGATCGCCCATCCACGATTTCGCGAGGAACTCGTCGATTTTGCCAAATCGAGACACTATATCTTCCATGATCAATTGCCGCCCTCGAGCCAGGATTTGCTTTTCCTAGAGGAATACAAAAGCACACTGAAGTTGAGCAACGGCAAGACGGTGGAGTTTCGGCCCCTGCTGCCGTCGGACGAGTTTTCCTACCGCAACTTTTTCTACTCCCTTCAGGAGGAAACCATTTATTTTCGGTTTTTCTACCGCATCAAAAGCTTCTCCCACGAGATGGCCCAGAGGCAGTGGGCATCCGTCGATTATCACCGGAACATGTCCATCATCGGACTTGTGCAGAAAGGGGGGCACAAGGAGATCATGGCCATCGGATCCTATGCCGAGGACAAAGAAAGCCAGGCCGAAGTGGCTTTCGTGGTCCGGGAGGATTTCCAGGGACTGGGGGTGGGCACCGCGTTGTTGGAAATCCTGGAGCGTATCGCGAAAAAGAACGGGTACCGTGCTTTTGTCGCCAGTGTGCTGGCGGAAAATCCGGCGATGATACGGGTTTTCAAGAAGCGATACCCGAAGGCGAATATCACGGAGGGTGGCGGCGAGATGCGGGTGGAGATGCCCTTCAACCCGGCATCTCCGGAGACTTCCGACGGCAGCGAGGTCTAAAATCTTGCCCCACAAATTACGGGAAAAAAGAAGCGGCCTTTGTTTGGGTCGATCCTAAGGATTCGATCGGCAAAGCACGAAATTCGAATTTCCAAAAACATTTATCGCAATTGTCAAAAGTATGTTCCGATGGATATGGCCTGTTTTTGTCTTTCGTAGGGGCGGGGTTTATCCCCGCCCGTATGTTGCGGGGCCTCCGAGATGCTGCAACGGGGGGGGATAAACCCCGCCCAACCATTTCCATGGTACCGCATAGCGGAAACGGAACAGAATTCCGGCAATTGCTCTAACACATCGACCAGATTTTTAATGATTTTTTATCCGTTGTTTGGAGCATTGGATCATTAAACTATGAAACTGGGATCCGATGCATGGAAAGAGCTGATCCGCAGCGGAGCGGAGCGTTTCGGGCTGACCCTGGAAGAGGCGCAGCTGGAACGATTTGCACGGCACGCCGAGGAGCTCGCCCACTGGAACCGCCGGATCAACCTGACGGCCATCCGGGATCCGGAGGCGGTCGCCGTGAAGCACTTTCTGGATTCCTGCGCTCCGGCTGCCTGGATTCCTGCGGAAGCTAGAGTGATCGATATCGGCTCGGGGGGAGGGTTTCCGGGCATCCCCCTTGCCGTGCTTCGGCCGCTCTGCGATGTCGTACTGCTGGATGCCTCTCGAAAAAAGGCCAACTTCATGCGACATGTGTCGCGGAGCCTTTCGCTGGCGAACACCACCGTCATCCAAGGCCGTGCGGAGGAACTGGCGCGGCAGGCGGGCTTCCGGAGGTCTTTCGACTTGGCGATCTCTCGTGCGTTCGGTTCGGTGGAATGGTTTGTTTCTCTGGCGGAGCCGTTGTTGAGACCCGGAGGAATGGCCATCGCCATGCGCGGCCGGCATGCGCCGAGTCCCGCCGGCGATGGTGCGGGGGAGCCATCCGTGCCGCAACCCGGCAACATTTATTCCTACCGTCTTCCAGGAAAGGGCGACAGGCGGTCCCTGCTGGTTTTCAGCCCCTTTTCTGTCGTTACTCCAGGTGCTGAATGACGGACTCCGACAGGGAATCGTCGTCCGATTTGAATATGGGAATCAGTTGGGCCGCGACATCCTTGATGGATCGGATTTTCCGTTCCTTCATGACGGTCTGAATCCGTTCGACCCCCTCTTCGATCAACCGCAAGCCTTCAGCGATCTCGATAACGTCTTCCTTTTTCATGTCCATGGGATCTCCTTCCACGCCATTTCCTCGGGATTTCGATGGCCTTATGCGCCCTTCCGATTCTTTGCCATTACCCCATCCCCCGTATTAGTTCAAGCGGAGAATCTCAGGTTGCCTTTGCGGTATGGGGGTGCCACAATGCGTTTCGCATCGATTTCCAACCGAAAAGCACCACGGCACAGGCAACCATGATCGGACCGAAAAACGCGACATCCGGCATCCCGCATCTTTCGCGAACGGATCTGTGGCTGGCCGTCGGTCTCGCGCTGGCAGTGTGCCTCTTGTATGCGCAAACCGCCGCCTTCGACTTCGTATCCTTTGACGACGAAGCCTATGTCTACGGAAACCGCATGGTCCGTCTGGGATTATCGATCCGGGGTCTCGGCTGGGCGGTGACCACCTTCCATGCCGCCAATTGGCATCCCGTGACCTGGATTTCCCACATGCTCGACGTGGAGATGTTCGGTCTGGACCCGGGTCCGCACCATCTGCACAACGTGTGTCTGCACATGCTGAACACCGTGCTGTTGTTTCTCCTGTTTCGGACGACCACGGGCAACCGGGGAGCCGCCGCGCTGGTGGCCGCCGTTTTCGCCATTCATCCGCTCCAAGTGGAGACCGTTGCCTGGGTGTCCCAACGGAAGGCCTTGCTGAGCACCTTTTTCGGTTTGCTATCCACCATCGCATACCTCCGTTACGCACGCAGCAGGCACCGGTTGCCCTACACAGCCGCCATCCTGTCCTATGCCCTGGCACTGATGTCCAAACCCACGGTTGTGGTCCTTCCGCTGATCTGGCTCCTCTTGGACCGCTGGCCCATGGAAAGGATTCCGGGAGTCGAATCTCGACAACGCGGGCTGCGGATGTCGGTGCCGGTGATCGAAAAACTTCCCTTTTTCGGCATGGCCGTCTTCACCGGCGGACTTACGCTGCTTGCCCAGCACCAGGGCGGTGCCGTGGCAGGGCTGGAGGCGCTCCCGCCGGGTTTGCGGATGGCCAATGCCGCCGTAGCGGGAGCGGCTTATCTGCTAAAGGCCGTCTGGCCCGCCGGACTGGCGATTTTCTACCCCTTTCCAGCTGAGATACCGCCGATCCGTTGGGCTCCGGCTGCCGCACTGATCCTTGGACTGTGCGCGGCGTCCATCGCTGCATGGCGAAACCGGCCGTGGGTATTTGTGGGGTGGTGGTGGTATCTCGTTTCGCTGGTGCCGGTAATCGGCATCGTTCAGGTGGGGGCGCAATCGATGGCCGACCGCTACACCTACCTTCCGCTCATCGGCTGTTGGGCAGCGATCGTTTGGGAGGCACGGAGCCGTCTTCCCGGCTCTGTTTGGGCAGTACGGGCGGCCGTCCTGTTCACCGTAGCGACTGGAATCGTTCTGGCGGCCGTTTCCTGGCGGCAAATCGGTTATTGGACAGACAGCATTCACTTGTTTGAAAGAGCGGTTGCGGTGACGGAAAACAATGCCAGGGCCCATGCGGCACTCGGTTCGGCCTTTCTGCAGAAGGGGGAGACGGCCCGGGCCGAGGTTCATCTGCGCACCGCCTTGGCGATCGACCCCACGGCCGCAAAGGCGCACAACAATCTCGGGACATTGCTTCTCCAGCAGGGGCAGCTGTCGGCTGCGGCGGAGCACTTCACCGAGGCGGTGCGGTTGCGGCCGCGGATGGCCCGCGCGTATTGCAACCTGGCCCTCGTGCGCCGCCGGCAGGGTCGTACCGGGCAGGCCCTTCACCTGTTGGAGCAGGCCCTTCGAATCGACGGTGATCTGGCCCAGGCCCATTTCCAGTTGGGAACCCTGTGGGCCGAACGCGGCGACTGGGCCCGGGCAGCCGATCAATTTGAGCGTGCGGTACAGCTCGATCCCGGGGACAGAGGAAGCCGGAACAACCTGGGCACCGCATGGATGATTTTAGGGCGTTTGGAGGATGCCGTTGCGGTGCTTCAGAAAGGGGTGCAGCTTCATCCCGATGATGCAGAGCTGCGCAACAACCTCGGGGTCGCCCTGGCACGCGCCGGCCGCCCTGACGAGGCGGCCGCTCTTTTCAAAAAAGCCGTTCAGCTGCAGCCGGATTTTGCCGAAGCGAAGAAAAACCTTGAACGCCTGAAGCTAAAAATGCAGGAGTGACACCGGGGTACGGGGTGAGAATCCGCCGGGGACTGCAGGCGCCGTGGCCCCCCGGCGTAAACCGGATCATGGATTCTCCTCGGCGATCTTGAGCATGTCATCCAACGAACCGGTGAAAAGGTCGTAGAAAAACGGGTCGAAGTGGCTTCCCCGGCCCTCGGCCATCATCTGCAGCACCTCGTCCAGGGGTGAAGCCTTCCGATAGACCCGATCGCGGCTCAGCGCGTCGAACACGTCCACCAACGAGACAATCCGTCCCACCGCCATGATGTCTTCCCCGCCCAGTCCCTTTGGATATCCGGTTCCGTCCCAACGTTCGTGATGGCTCAAGGCAATGTCATGCGCCATCTGCAGCATCGGAAACTGGGAGTCCTTCAGAATCTGGGCGCCGATGGTGGTATGGGATTTGATGATCTCGAATTCCTGCTCGGTCAGTTTTCCTCGTTTCAACAGGATGGCATCGGGAACACCGATTTTTCCGATGTCGTGCATCGGTGCCGCCAGGCGCAGATCGGTCACCGTTTCCGAGGACCATCCGGCCAGCTCCGCCAGCCTGGCGCTGTACAATCCGATGCGCCTGACGTGGCCGCCGGTTTCCTCGTCTCTGGATTCCAGGGCGCTGAGCAGCCGAATGATCGTCTCCTCCTGGGTTTTTCGGATGACCGCGGTCTGGCGGCGCACGATTTTTTCCAGCCCCTCGCTGTACTCGCGCAGCGCACGTTCGAGGCGGACCGTCCGCTCTCCCACGGCAATTCGGGCGCGAAGCTCCCCGGGGTCGAAGGGCTTGACGATGTAGTCGTCGACGCCGGTGTCCAGCGCCGTCACCGTGTCCGATTTTTCCGACCGGGTGGTCAGCAGGATGACGTATACGTAGGGATCTTCGTTTTGACGGCTGCGCAGGTGGCGGGTCAGCTCGATCCCGTCCATCTCCGGCATCATCCAATCGGTGATGACGATGTCCACCGGGTTGGACAGAAACGCCTCCAGACCCTCCGAACCGTCCGCAGCCGCAAACACGGAATGGCCCCAGTTTTCGATAAACCGCTGCAATCGATTCCGCGTGATCGCTTCGTCTTCGACGATGAGTATGTTCACCGGGCGTTTTCCTCCGTCAGGGCTGTGAGCCGTTCGTGCAGCCGCTGCATTTCATCCACCAGACGCTTCCAAGCTTCGTCCGATCCGCTCAGGTCGGACGCCCGGCCCATCTCCTCAAGGGTGCGGGCGGCCTCAAACGCCGGAACGGCGTGGAAATTGCCCGTCATCCCCTTCAGTGCATGCGCCGACCGGTGCAGCCGCTCGGCATCGCTCTGCTGGACGGCCGCCTGGATCTCATGCATCATCTCCGGGTAGTCCTCCAGGAACATGCCCACAGCCTCCTTGAAGAAATCCCGGTCGTTGTCGAAAGCGGCCAAGACAATGGCCTCGTCCGGAAGCGGAGTCTCCGCTTCGTTCTGCTCCTCCACAGGGGCTGTTTGCGCCGGTTTCATGTATTTCCGAATGGCCTGTCGCAGAATTTCCGCGGATATGGGTTTGGACACGTAGTCGTCCATTCCGGCCTCCATGCAGTGGTCCCGATCTCCCTTCATAGCGTGTGCGGTCATGGCGATGATGGGGATGTGGCTCCCCGTAGCCTTCTCCCTTTCACGGATGCGCCGGGTCGCCTCGATTCCGTCCATTTCGGGCATCTGCACGTCCATCAACACCAGATCGAACGGCTCCTCCTCGAGCCGCTCCAACGCCTCCCGGCCGTTTTCTGCAAGGACCAGACGATGTCCCCACCGCTCCATGATCCGCCGAACGAACTTCTGGTTGAAGGGCGTATCCTCCGCGGCCAGAATGCGAAGACCCTTCGGATGCTCCTCCGGTACGGGTTTCGTCTCCACTTCCACCAAAGCCTGGGGTGCGGCCTCTTGCGCCAGCAATTCGCGCAGGGCAGCACGCAGTCCGTTTTCACCGATGGGCTTGTTGAGAATGGCACGGGCGCCCATTTTCTGGAAGACACCTCGTCGCAGCCCGGAATGCTGCGGCAGCATGACCGCGACCCGCACACCCTTTTGTATGTTTTGTTCGATCCAGCCCTTCACGGAGTCCGGTTGGGTTGAAATTTCGCCGTCGATGAAGGCCAGAAGGGGAGCATCCCCGATGTCAGCGGGAAATGACGCTGTTTCCAGCCGTTCGGCCCCGTATGTGAACAGACCCCAGAGCTCCAGCAGCTCCTGCACGATGCCGCGGACGGCTTCGTTTTTCTCCACAACCAGTGCGGTGGTTCCGGAGGGCACTTCCGGAGGGGCCGGTACCTGCTGCAGCTCTTCAAGGTTGTCCACGCCGAACACAGCGGTGTAGTGGAATGTACTGCCGATGCCGAGCTCGCTGTCCACCCAGAGGCGTCCGCCCATCATCCCTGCCAGCTGGGACGAGACGGCCAGGCCCAGTCCCGTCCCTCCGAAGCGCCGGGACGTGCTGCCGTCGGCCTGCTCGAAAGTCTTGAAGATGGCCTCGTGCTTGTCTTTCGGAATTCCGATACCCGTGTCCCGAACGGAAAAGTGCAGCGTCACCGCATCGGCTTGTTCGTTCTCCTTCCGGCAGTCCACAACCACCTCCCCCTCGTCGGTGAACTTGACGGCGTTGCCCACGAGATTGAGGAGCACCTGGCGAAAACGGGTGGGATCCCCCACCAGCGCATCCGGGACGTCCGCGTTGACGCGATAGGCCAGCTCGATTCTTTTGTCCTGGGCTTTGGGCGCCATGATGCGTACCGACTCGTCCAGCACCTGCCGGAGAGGAAAGGGAGTGATTTCCAGGGAAAGGCGGCCCGCCTCGATTTTTGAAAAATCGAGGATGTCGTTGATGAGCGCCAGCAGCGAATGGGCGGCGGCGTTCACCACTTCCAGATCCTCCCTTTGGTCCTGCTGCAGGTCGGTGTCCAGAAGCAGTTCGGCCAGTCCGATGATGGAGTTGAGAGGGGTGCGGATCTCGTGGCTCATGTTGGCCAGAAACTCGCTTTTGGACTTGTTGGCGACCTCGGCGGCCTGTTTGGCCTGGAGGAGCGCCTCGGCCCGTTTCTTCTTTGTGATGTCTCGGGCGAATCCACGGAATCCCGTGATGTTTCCCTTCATGTTCCGCAAAGGAGAGATAGAGCACTCCATGTTCTGGGTCCTGCCCTCCGGCGAAACATAGGACCACTCCAGGGAGCGGACAGCCCTGCCGTTTTGCTGCACGATGCGCAGCGACTGCTCCATCAACGGCCTGTCCGTTTCGGAGACGAGTTTTATGAGATCGGCACCCTCCAGACCTTCCCGCGGCAGACCGAAAATCCCGGATAGGGCGTCGTTGAAAAAAACCAGTCGATGCCGCTGGTCCAATTCGTAGTAGCCGTCATCGGTATTTTCGATAATGGTTCGGTACCGCTCCTCCCTTCTGCGCAGCTCCGCCTCGGCCGCCTTCCGCTGGTTGATGTTCACCTGGGCGTGGGAGCCGAACATGACGAACAGGCAACAGACGATGATGCGCGTCCAGACATCGCTTAGGCGGAAGCCAAAAAGTCCCTCGAACAACCGTACGTCGTAGGAGGAGAAAATGTAGACGAAGGTGTCGAGGAGCCAGTACAGCGCCGCAAGTCCAAGGGCCACCAGAACCATCTGGTCCGTAAGGCGGACACGGTTGATGTTGGGATTGCTCATGGAAATTCCCTTCTGCTGACGATCTACCCTCAGCACATAGTAGTACAATATGCCGCA
>JAJDOA010000188.1 GCA_022340405.1 Desulfobacteraceae bacterium
CCATATTATGAACTTTGTTCTATATATGGAGAAATAGGTCGGCTATCGATTCTTCCTCCTGTGATACCGTCCCCTCCCTCTACTTTACTGGAACCGTTTGCAGGGAAATCATGAGCCCTCTTTACAAGGTCTTTTCCATCATGGAGACCGTGGTGGCCCGCCAAGATACCGGTGCGACGTATTCGGAAATCGTCGCAGCAGTAAACCTGCCCAAGTCCTCCGTACATAGGATTTTAAAAGACCTCACTGAACTCGGGTATCTCAATTTCAACCCGGAAACCAAGCGGTATTTCGGCAGCCTACGGCTTGCCTCGCTGGGAGCTGAAGTCGTTGCCCATTTTCAACTGCGGGATCACGTGCGGCCCTTTTTACTGGAATTGCACAGGGAAACCGATCACACGACCAATCTCGGCGTGCTCAACGGCAATGTAGGCGTATTCGTGGATAAAATCGAATCCAAGGATTTCGGCATAAAGCTGTTTTCGGAAATCGGCAAAACATTTCCTTTGCACTGCACCGGATTGGGCAAGGCGTTGCTGGCCTTTTCCTCCCCCGAGACACTCGGTTCCTTGTTGGACGAGAGTCTTCCATCCCTGACGGAAAAGACCATTACCAGCCCCGTAGCACTGCGACAGGAACTCGCCCGTATCAGAGAGCAGGGCTTTGCTGTCGATTGCGAAGAGATCACTCGCGGCATCATGTGCACGGCAGTACCCGTATTCGGATTCGACGGGGAGATGGTGGGCGCGGTCAGCGTGACTTTTCCTTCCTACATCAACGACGACCGCGGCATCGAACCGGAAATCACCGCCACCAAGAAATATGCAGCGTTGATATCGGGTTCTCTGGGTCAGCGATAGGCGATATCTGTTGAGCAGACGGCGACAGAAAGCCGGAACAACCGGGAGGTGTGCAATGGACGATATCTTTTTGCAGTTCAAGGCATGGGGCGTCATTCCGGTTGTTGCCGTCGAAAAGGTTGAGGACGCGGCCCCACTGGCCGACACGCTGGTCGAGGGTGGGCTTCCCTGCGCAGAAGTCACATTTCGCACCGAAGCCGCCCCCGAGGTCATCGCGTCAATGGCCAAGCGCGGCGATATTCTTGTAGGCGCCGGGACCGTACTGCGGATCGACCAGGTCAAGACCGCCGTGGACGCCGGCGCTCGTTTCATCGTTTCGCCAGGCTTCAACGCCAAGGTCGCCCGTTATTGCGTGGAAAACAATCTCATTTTTACTCCCGGAGTGTGCACGCCATCGGATATCGAGGCAGCACTGGATATCGGGCTCATGGTGCTCAAGTACTTTCCTGCCGAAGCCTTCGGCGGGCTAAAGACGCTCAAGGCCATGACCGGACCGTATGCTGCCGTCGGGTTCATCCCCACCGGCGGCATCAACCCGAGCAATCTGGCCGAGTATCTTGCCTTTCCCAAAGTCGTGGCCTGCGGCGGCACGTGGCTCGCCCCTTCGGCTGCCATTGCCGGCGGCCGGTTCGACGCCATCCGGAAAAACGTTAGAGAGGCCCTGGACATCGTCGAGGCCGTCCGTTCCGCCGGTACGTGATCCAGCTCCGATTTCACAACCCTGATGCGACATTCGGCCTGAGTGACAGATGGCACGGGAAGCAGTGACTCGACCTGACAAGGAGGACGAAGGCATGGGCATTCTCACGATCCGTCCGGCAGAAGCCTGCGGCTACGATCTGATGTCCCTGGGAGAAGTCATGCTCCGGTTCGACCCGGGAGAGGGTCGTATCCACACGGCCCGCACCTTTCGGGTGTGGGAAGGCGGCGGGGAATACAACGTGGCGCGTGGTCTGCGCCGCTGCTTCGGCCTGCGGACCGGGATCGTAACCGCCCTGGCCGACAACGCCGTGGGTAGGCTGGTGGAGGACCTGATCCTTCAGGGCGGCGTGGATGCCTCCCTTATCCAATGGATGCCCCATGACGGCGTCGGACGAACGGTCCGAAACGGGATGAATTTCACCGAGCGCGGATTCGGCATCCGCGGCGCCCTGGGCGTGTCCGACCGCGGCCACACCGCCATATCCCAGATGCGAAGAGGGCAAATCGACTGGGACCGGCTGTTCGGTGAAACGGGTGTTCGCTGGTTTCACACCGGTGGGATTTTTGCGGCGCTTTCCGACACGACCCCCGGCGTCATCGAAGAGGCCATGGCCGCCGCCCGCAAAAACGGAACGATTGTGTCCTACGACCTCAACTACCGTCCTTCGCTGTGGTCTAGCATCGGCGGCAAGGCCAAAGCTCAGGAGGTGAACGGGCGCCTGGCCCGGTACGTGGATGTCATGCTGGGCAACGAGGAGGATTTCACTGCATGCCTCGGCTTTGAGGTGAAAGGCGTGGACGAAAACCTGTCGCGCCTTGAAACGGACAGCTTCAAACAGATGATCGCCCGGGCCGTCGAAACCTATCCCAACTTCAAGGTGGTGGCCACCACGATGCGGACGGTCAAATCCGCCACCTTTAACGACTGGGGGGCGGTATGCTGGGCCGACGAGAGGTTCTTCGAAGCTCCCACCCGGGAAAATCTCGAAATTTTGGATCGCGTTGGAGGAGGTGACAGCTTCGCATCCGGCCTGATCTACGGGCTAATGCAAACGGGCGATCCACAGGAAGCTGTCGACTACGGTGCGGCCCATGGGGCACTGGCCATGACCACGCCGGGAGATACGACCATGGCAACGTTGAAAGAGGTGGAGAAGATTCGATCCGGTGGGAGCGCCCGTGTCGTTCGTTAACCGCATCCACGGGAGGGAGGTCCTACAAAAGGCGGAAACGCCGAAGGAGAAGGTCATTCAGGAAGGAAGCATCGTCTATCATTCATAAAAAGGGAGGTTGAAGATGAGAAAGGTGCTAATTTCAGTACTGGCAATCATGGCGGTTGTTGGCCTGAGTACGGCTTCGGAAGCGAAAATGGCCTTGAAGCTGGGCCATTATGCCAACGCCGAACACGCCGGCAACCAGGCGGCGAAAATGTTCGCCGATGGCGTTTCTTCCCGCACAAACGGTGAAATCACCGTGGAAATTTACCCGAACAACGAGTTGGGAAATCCGCCGGAGGTCCTCGAACAAAACGTGCTGGGTGTCATCGATATGAGCCTTCCCACCCAGGGTCAACTGGCCAAGTACTCGAAAAAATTCGGTTGCGTGATGCTGCCATTTGCATATGAAGGCTACGACCACGCCTACAAAGTGCTGGACGGCCCGTTCATCGATTGGGCCCACAAGGACCTGGAAGACGCCGGATTGGTCTTTTTGGCCAACTGGGAGTGGGGGTTCCGCAACCTTACCAACAGTGTGCGGCCCATCAACACACCCGATGACGTCAAGGGGCTGAAAATCCGCACCCCGCCCGAGCTGTCGAACCAGTCGGCCATGGAAGCCCTGGGGGCGACCGTGCAGACCATCCAGTTTTCCGAGCTGCCGATGGCGCTGAAGCAGGGCGTCGTGGACGGCCAGGAGAACCCGGTCAGCGTAATCTATGCCTTCAAAATCTACGAGACCCAGAAATACCTCGCGATGACGGGTCACACCTATAACTCCATGGTCCATGTGATGAGCAAGAAGACATGGGACAAGTTGACCCCGGAGCAACAGCAGATCGTCAAAGAAGAAAGTAAAAAGGCAGGCGACTTCATGCGTCAGACGCTCCGAGACGCCGAGGCCGACCAAATCAAGAAACTCGAAGCGCTCGGCATGGAAGTCACATGGCCGGACGTGGCGGCGTTCAAGGCGAAAATGGGACCCGCCTACGAGCGGATGAAAGCCTCCGTCGGCGCCGACAATCTCGAGTATTTTCTTAAAATCGTGGAGGCGGCCAAATAACGTCCCGCTTGTGATCGCAACGGTGAAAGCGCCCGCATCGGCATCGGGGCTCCCGACCCGGCGGGCGCTACACCACCACGCGCGTTTTCGCTGAACCGGGCCGACATATCATGACGACCCTGTTGATTTTTTCCGGTTTGATCGGACTGATTCTGCTTGGCGTGCCCGTGGCCGTCGCCATGGGGCTGACAGCCACGGTGACGTTTCTGCTGATGGGCCAGGCCGACATCCTGACCATGGTGGCCCAGCGCATGTACGCCTCGACCACCTCGTTCACACTTCTGGCGATTCCCTTTTTCATCCTCGCCGGCAACCTTATGAATACCGGTGGGATCACCGAGCGCATCTTCCGCTTCGCCCGCGCGCTGGTCGGTCATATCTGGGGCGGTTTGGGGCAGGTCAACGTGATCGCCAGCATGATTTTTTCCGGCATGTCCGGAGCGGCTGTTGCCGATGCAGCCGGTCTCGGCAAGATCGAGATGCAGGCCATGAAGGACAACGGTTACGAGTGGCGGTTTTCCGCGGCCATCACTGCCGCCTCGTCTACGATCGGACCGGTGATCCCCCCCAGCATTCCGTTGGTGATTTACGGTTACCTGACCGAGGTCTCCGTGGGCAGATTGTTTCTGGCCGGCGTGATTCCCGGCGTTCTCATGGGCCTGGCGCTGATGGTAGCCGTGTACTTCGTTTCCAAGCACCGCCGCTATCCACGGGACCGGCGCGCTCCGCTGAAGGAAATTCTCCTTAGTGGAAAGGCTGCGGTATTGCCCCTTTTGACGCCGGCAATCATCATCGGCGGGATCCTCAGCGGTCAGTTCACACCGACGGAGGCTTCAGTGGTGGCTTGCGTATATGCGATGTTTCTCGGCCTCGTCGTCTACCGGAGCATCCACTTGAGGGACCTGCCCGCCATCTTCTGGGATACGCTCACGCACACGGTGCGCATCATGTTCATCATCGCCACCGCGGGTTTCTTCGGCTGGCTGCTGATCCTGCACCGTATTCCCGTGCAAGTGATCACCGGCCTGACCTCTCTGAGCACCAATCCCGTATTGCTGATGCTGATCATCATAATGGTACTGCTGCTTTTCGGGTGTTTTCTGGAAGGCATCGCGGTGCTGCTGATCACGATACCCATTTTTCATAAAATCATCGTGCACTTCTCCATCGATCCCGTGCAGTTCGGCATCGTAATGACGCTGGCCTCCATGATCGGCCTGCTGACGCCACCGGTGGGTATGTGCCTGTATGCCGTTTCGAGCATCACCGGCCTTTCCATCGGCGAGCTGACCCGTGAGATGTGGCCGTATCTGCTCGGCATTTTTCTCGTGCTGATCGCCGTCGCATTCATTCCGGGGATTAGTCTCTGGCTGCCGAACCTGCTCATGGGGCGGTAGTGAACAAAAGCATGGAAAATGGAAAAAACGAAAACGACGATTCGGTTTCTATCCGCTTTTGACCGTGGCCTCGTCTTTTTTCTGAGACTGGTCTGCACCGTCTGTTTCATCCTACTGCTGTTGCTGCTGGCCGGTAACGTATTCGTTCGCTATTTCCCGGTAGCGGCCTTTTACTGGTTCGACGAAGTGGTGGAATGGGCTTTTGCCTGGATGGTGTTTTTCGGTGCGGCTGCGCTCTGGGCGCGAAACGAGCACTTCCGTCTCGAATGGATCAACGAAAAGATCAAGGGAACGCGGGCTTGTCATCTTGTCGCCGCAGGAATGGAGGTCATCTCCTTGTTTTTCATACTCATATTTTTTTATCAGGCGATGCGGCTGACGTTGTTGGCCCGGGACTGGACACCGGTGTTCAACGTTCCCCGGCGCTACCTATACGTATGCATGCCCCTGTCGGGCATCATCATGGTTGCATACTCGATCCGCAAAATTGTAATGGAGTTGCGTGCTTGCGGTAGGTTTCCGAATCAAACGGGACGAAGCTGTCCCGCACCAAGCAAAGGACATACGCCATGATACTGGAACGATTCCGTCTGAAGGGAAAATGCGGCCTGGTGACCGGAGCCGGTTCGGGCATCGGCAAGGCCATGGCCCGGGGTCTGGCCGAAGCCGGCGCCACGGTGGCGCTGTCCGGACGCAACATGGAAAAGCTGGAGCGCGCCACGGCCGAGATGACCTCGTCGGGGCTGAACGCAGCGCCTTTTTCTGTGGACATGGCCGAACCGGATAGCATTGCGGCCCTGGCAGATGAGGTCATAGCAGATTTCGGCCGCATCGACTTCCTCTTTAACAACGCCGGCATGATTTATCGCGAGGCCCCGGAGGCATTTCCCTTCACCGAGTGGGAATCGATGCTTCGGGTAAACCTGACCGGACCGTTTCTGCTTTCCCAAGCGGTGGCGCGGCACATGATCGCCGAGGGAATTTCCGGCTCGATCGTGAACACGTCCTCTCTGATCGCCGTATTCGGCGGAGTCAAGGTGCCGGCCTACGCGGCGACCAAGGGCGGACTCACGCAACTGACCAAATCCATGGCCAACGACCTGGCCCAATACGGCATCCGGGTGAACGCCATCGGACCCGGATGGGTGAAAACCGAGATGACCGCGGCGCTGCAGCACAATACGGAACGCTTTGCCGCCATCTCAGCCCGTATTCCCCTGGGCAGATGGGCCGCACCCGAGGATCTGGCAGGACTGGCGGTCTTCCTCGCCTCCAATGCTTCCGCGTACATCACCGGACAGGTAATTTTCATCGACGGCGGCTACACGGCCATGTAGCGACTTGCGGTACGTCATCCAAAGACCGGCCGATCCATACGGACGCGATCGCCGGTATTCAACAGGAGAACAACATGGATTTCCGACACCCGGCAAACCCAAATGATTTTGAAGCGTACACCACCGACCGAATGCGCGAGGAGTTTCTGGTGCAGCAGTTGTTCGTGCCCGGATCGATCAAGCTCACCTACAGCTTCATCGATCGAATGATCATCGGAGGCGTCTGTCCGGAAAGCCCCTTGGAGCTGGAAGGCGGCAAGGCTCTGGGTACGGATTTTTTTCTCAGTCGGCGGGAGCTCGGTGTGATCAATGTCGGACCGACCGGAGCCGTTTCGGTGGGCGGCGACACCTACGCCCTGGAAAAAACCGATGGGCTGTACATTGGACAGGGGGCGAAAACCGTGGTCTTTGCCAGCGACGACCCCTCCGAGCCGGCCCGGTTTTACCTGCTCAGCGGTCCTGCCCACCAATCCTATCCAACACAAAAGGTGAAGATGGTCGAAGCGGAATCGACTCGTATCGGATCACCGGAACAGTGCAATGTACGTGTTCTGAACAAATACATCCATCCCGATGGCGTTCCCAGCGCCAATCTGGTCATGGGGCTCACCGTCGTGGAACCCGGAAACGTTTGGAACAGCATGCCGCCCTGCCACTTGCACGCCCGCCGAATGGAAGTATACTTTTATTTCGACGTAAAGCCCGGCGCGGTGGTCTTTCACCTGATGGGAGAGCCGGAACGAACCCGGCACATCGTCGTACGAAACGAAGAAGCCATCATATCGCCCAGCTGGTCGCTGCATGCCGGCGCCGCCACCTCCGACTACGCCTTCATCTGGGGCATGGTCGGCGACAACCAGACCTTCGGCGACATGGATATCGTAGACATCGACCGGTTGAAATAGGCTGCCGAACCCGAAGTGAAAAGCCCTTCCAGCAGGCCATGCGAGCGGATACGGGCATCGTCCGTTCTCTCAATCCTCGTATGGAATTCTCCCCGCGGCAAACGGCGGAGAGTCTTCAATTTGCTCGCTGCTTCCGGTTCAAGAAATGCCGGATATGCGGCCGGAAACTTCATAATGTCCCTCAGGCCGGTTGTCCTGGAATGGGCCGGCATCACCGTTGCCCCCTTCCCGAATTGTGTGGATCCCCCTCCTGCAATCGCAGCTTGACGGCCACCGAAGCCTCGTCTAAGTTAAAGAACATTTTTCAGGGTGACCACCCACCGGAACCCGCACCCTTTTCCATCCTGACTATCAGGGAAGGAGTACTCCATGAACCGAAAACGAACTTTTGCCGTCTCGCTTGTTCTGATGATCGCCTGCGCGGGCCTGATTCTGACCGGCGGCGCTTCGAATGCGGATGCCGCCTCGCCGAAACTGAAGGTGGCCTTTGCACTGCTGTGGACCATCGACGACCAGGGATGGACCACGGCCCACTACCACGGCATCGAGTACCTCAAGGAAAAACTGGGAGATAAAATCGAAGTCAGCTACACCGAAAAAGTGTTGGCCGCCGACGCCGAGAGGGTATTCCGCAACTATGCCCAGCAGGGTTACGACATCATCTTCGGCACCACCTTCGAGCATATGGATCCCCTGCTCAACGTGGCCAAGGATTACCCGGACATCGTCTTTGAGCACTGCTCCGGCTTCAAGACCGCCCCCAACATGGGCAACTACTTTGCCCGTATGTACCAGGGGGAATACCTGGCCGGCTACATGGCCGGCCTGATGGGCTTTCACAACGTGGGCACCGTGGCCACCAACCCGATTCCCGAGCCGATCCGGGGCATCAACGCCTTCACCATCGGCCTGCTAAAGGGGCTCAAGGAAGCCGGCCATGATGCCAAAGGCGACAAGGTCAACACCATCGTGTGGCTCAAGGCTTGGCGGGACCCCATCAACGAAACCACCCTGGCCGAAACCCTCGTGGCCCGAAAGCACGACCTGATCCGGCAGATGGCCGACACCCCCGACAGCTCGGTGGCGGCATGCGCAGCCGGTGTGCCCGCCATCGGCTACGGCGAGGACGCCGCCCGCTACGGCGCCGACTGCGCCCTGGTCTCTTCGATCTGGAACTGGGGCCCCATCTACGTGGACAAGGTTCAGCAGGTCATGGAAGGGACCTGGAAGACCGGTGAGTACTGGGGCGGCTTCGACCGGAACAACATCGTACTGAGCGATTTTCATGCTTCGGTGCCAGAGGCCGTGCGGGAGAAAGTGCTGGCCGAAAAGAAAAAACTCGAAGCGGGGGAAGACGACATCTTTGCCGGACCGCTCTACGACCAGCAGGGCAAACTGATGGTCCCGGAGGGGCAGAAAGCATCGGACAAGGACTTGCTCACCATGCGCTGGCTGGTCAAGGGGGTGAGCGGAAGCATTCCGCAGTAACCCGGAGGATCCCATGGACGTTCTGGGAGGGCTGGAATCGGGCGACAAATACCGCCTGACCGTGCCGGGGCTCGGCTACGACATCGAAATTCCCTATGTCGTCCTGCCCTCCGGCGACCGCAGCATCCGCATCGCCTCCTTCAACCTGGTGGGCCAGACCCGTTTGAACCGGGATTTGGGACGCCTGCTGGCCGCACGGATCCGCGACGTCTTCGAGGACCTGAAGGGGTTGGTGTTTCTAACCGCCGTGGAAAAAGCCCTCATGCTGGTCCAATCCATTGCCCAGGAATTGGAAGTGGAGGCCGTGGCCGTGGCCTACAACCGGGTCAAGCCCCACATGGAAGCGGACCGCCGCCCATTGATCCAGGTGGGCTCTTCCTCGGTCACAAGCGGCAGCAAATTCATGGCTCTGTACGAACGCGACATCCACCTGATCGCCCGGGCCCCCCGGGGTATCGTGGTCGTCGACGATGTGGTCAGTACAGGAGGCACCCTGCTGGCCCTGGAAGATCTTCTGGAGGAGGTGGCCGCACATTGCGGCCACCCTCTGCCGTCCATCCAGGGGGTGTTCTGTGTCGCGCAGGAAGGCGAGCTTCAGACCCTGCCCGCCTACCCGGTTCACGCCCTGACGCGGCTGCCCCACCCCGAATTCGTCTGATCGCCCCTATGGCTATGACGACCCTTTCTTCACCGGTTCTCGCACTGACCGATATCACCAAGCGCTTTGGTGACGTTCGCGCCAATCAAAGGGTGACGTGGACATTGGATGCCGGGCGGATCTATGCCTTGCTGGGAGAAAACGGGGCCGGCAAGAGCACGCTCATGTCCATCCTTGCAGGCCGTTACCAGCCGGACGGCGGTGAGATCCACCTTCGGGGAAGCCCGGTCCGGTTTTTGTCCCCGGCCCAGGCATTGGCGTCTGGGATTGGGATGGTCTATCAGCGCTTCATGCTGGTGGAGCCTCTCACCGTGGCCGAAAACATTCTACTGCGCCGGGGACCGATCCGGGGCAAGCGGACCCGGGACATCCGCCAGATCCGGGAACTGGCCGAGCGCTATGGCCTGTTGGTGAACCCCCTCGCACCCGTTCGCACCCTGACCATGGGAGAGCGCCAGCGGGTGGAAATCCTCAAACTCCTGTACCGTCAGGCAGAGATTCTGATCTTCGATGAGCCCACCGCCGTTCTCACCCATGCCGAAATCGACAGCCTGTTCGACGTCTTCCGTCAACTGAAGGAGGAGGGGAAAACCGTCGTCTTCATTACCCACAAGCTGGAAGAGGTCATGGCCGTGGCCGACGAAATCGCCGTCATGCGCCGCGGCCGTATGGTCAGCCGGGTGGCTGCAGCCCAGGTGCGCAGCCACCACGATCTGGCCCGCATGATGGTGGGGCGGGAAGTCATCCTCAGCGTGCAAAAACCTCCCGTCGCCATCGGGGAGGCCGTTCTGACAGCCATGGGATTGTCCGGACCGGCCGGTGCGGACCGTCTGAAGTTTCAGGACGTGGACTTCGAGGTGCGACGAGGCGAGATCTTCACCATCACAGGGGTGGCCGGAAACGGCCAGGAACAGCTGGTGGCGGCCCTGGCCGGCCTTGCCCCCATGGCCGCCGGCACCGTGTCTTTTCGCAACCGCGCCTACACGGCCGCCCGGTGGCGCCGGCGAACGGGTGACGGCTTGGCTTACATCCCCGAGGACCGGGACCGGACCGGCTCCATCGACGCCTTCACGCTGGTGGAAAACTTCATGCTGACCCGGTTGGATGCCTTCGGGGGTGCGCTCTGGGTCCGTCGGCGACGGGCCGCCCGTGCCACGGCTGCGGCGGTGAGGGACTTCTCCATCCAGGGAGGCGGTATCCGCGGGTTGGCCGCCCACCTCTCCGGCGGTAACCGCCAGAAGCTCATCCTGGCCCGGGAGCTATCCCGGCGGCCGGATCTGCTCATCGCCGAACAGCCCACCCAGGGCCTGGACGTCCGTGCCACCGAGGAGGTGTGGCAGGCCCTGCTGCGCCAGCGCGCGTCCGCGGCGGTCCTGCTGGTCACCGGCGACCTCAAGGAGGCCCTGACCCTTTCCGATCGCATCGCCGTAATGTTCCGCGGCCGCATCCTCGACATCGTCTCCGCCCGCGAAGCCGCCGATATCGACCGGATCAAACTGCTCATGGCCGGACTGGGAAAACGCGAATGATCTGGCGCATCGAAAAACGCACAGCGGCCCTTGCCCGTCCTCACGCATGGCTGTTTCCGGTGTCCCTGGCCTTTGCCGTGGCGGCAGGCGCCTGCATATTCTCCGCCTTAGGCGTAAGCCCCTTGGCCGCCTACGGCACCATGGCCAGGGGGGCCTTCGGCTCTTTTTACCACTTTTCCGAGGTGGTCGTGCGCGCCATCCCCCTGATGCTGACCGGCCTGGCCGTGGCCGTGGCGGCCACCATGCTGCTGTGGAACATCGGCTGCGAGGGACAACTCGTGTGGGGGGGCATCTTCGCCGCGGGAACGGGCCTGTACCTGATCCCGCACCTGCCTCCCTTTTTAGCGATCCCGGCCGTGATCGCGGCCGGGGCCGCGGGGGGGCTGCTCTGGGGGCTGATTCCGGGCCTGCTGCGGGCCTATCTGGCGGTCAACGAGATCCTCTCCTCCCTGCTGCTCAACTACATCGCCATCATCTTCATGGAGCATCTCTATTTCGGCCCCTGGCGCAACCCCGAGGGTTTCGGGTTTCCGGGCACGGCCCAGATCGGAGAGGCGGCCCGCATCCCCCACTGGTTCGGCACCCGCATCCATCTGGGCCTGGTGCTGGCCCTGGTCATGGCCGCGCTCGTCTTCGCCGCTTTGCGCTATACGCGATGGGGCTACCAGGTGCGGGCCATCGGGCTCAACCCGCAAGCCGCCCGCTATGCTGGATTCCGGATCCGGGGGCAGATCGTCTTCATCATGGGGCTGAGCGGTGCGCTGGCCGGCCTGGCCGGAATGGCCGAAGTGAGCGGGATCCATTTCCGCCTCCAACAGGGGCTGGCCGTGGGCTATGGCTACGACGGCATCATCGTGGCCTGGCTGGCCCGCCTCAACCCTCTGGCCGTTCCCTTGGTGGCCTTGCTGCTGGGGGCTCTGATCGTCGGGGGCGAACAACTCCAATCGGTGCTGCACCTGCCGGCCTCCATCAGCATGGTGCTGGAGGCCGTGCTGCTGTTCGGACTTCTGCTCAGCGAGAGCTTGGCCCGCTATCGTCTGGTCCGGCGGGCGGCGGGCGAGGAAACGTCCGCAGCCGGAAAGGGGCTGCCATGATCGAAGACCTGGCGTTCATCGGACAGATTGCGGTCAAATCCTCCATCGCCGTGCTGCTGGCCACGCTGGGGGAAATTGTCGCCGAACGCAGCGGCATCCTCAACCTCGGCGTGGAAGGCATGATGCTGACAGGGGCCCTTTGCGCCGCAGCCGCCGGGATCGCCACAGGCAATCCGATCCTGGCCGTTGCAGCCGGTACCCTGGCCGGCGGACTGCTGGCCCTGGTGCATGGGTTCTTTGCCGTCACCCTGCGGGTCAACCAGGTGTTGTCCGGACTCGCCTTGACCCTTCTGGGAATGGGGGTGACCAGCTTTTTGGGGCGTCCGCTCATCGGCATCGCCCCGGGAGTGCGATTGCGGGCCGTGCCGATTCCCGGTCTGGCGGACATTCCCGTCATCGGCGACATCTTTTTCCGGCAATCGCCGTTGGCCTACCTTGCCTACGTGTTGGTGCCCCTTTGCTGGTATTGGATCTTTCACACGGGCACCGGGCTCAAGATCCGGGCTGTCGGTGAGGACGCCGCGGCCGTAGACGCCGCGGGGATCGACGTCTTCCGCATTCGCTACCTATGTACCTTCGCCGGCGGACTGGGGGCAGGCTTGGCCGGCGCCTATCTCTCCCTTTCCTACACGCCCGGCTGGAAGGAATCCATGACCGGTGGCCAGGGCTGGGTGGCCATCGCAATGGTCATCTTCGCCACCTGGAACCCCCTTCGGGCCGTCGTCGGTGCCTTTCTTTTCGGCGGGTTGACCGCCCTGCAATTCTACTTTCAGGCCGTGGGTGTGGAACTGGTTCCGGCCTATGTGCTCAAAATGCTGCCCTACCTTCTGACCATTGCCGTGATGATTCTGGTCAACGTGGGACCCGGAAGGCGCTTCGGCGGCCCGGCCGCACTCGGCGTCCCCTTCAGTCGGGAGGGATAGCGGCAATATCTGCTTTGCAGGCGAATCGCTGGGGCCATTGAAGACTCCCCGCCGCAACTGGCGGGGAATGCGCTCGCTACTGCCGGTTCACGCATTCGCCCGTCCTCTGCAGTTTGCTCGCTGCACCTACCACCCACCGCCGCCGCCACCACCACCGCCGCCTCCGGATCCGCCGCCGCCGCCGCTGCCCGAAGACGAGCCCGGCGCGCTGGTGGACGAGGAGACCGCCCCGGCAAAGGAGCCCCCCAGTGTGGATCCAAGATGGGTGATGGAGGAGCTGCCGACATACCATCCCGGCCGGTAATGGGCCTCCGTGCCGGCTCCGGCCAGAACGGACGCAAATTTTTCATTCCACTGCTGTTCGACATCCAGGGCCAGGGCGTAAGGGAGAAGCTTCTCAAACAGCTCGGGCGTGCGCTCGGGGGGATGGAGCGTGTCGAGCCGTTCCTGCTCGGCAACGCTCATGTAAAGGCGCAGTCCCTCGAGGCGGTCCATGAGGCGGCGGCCGGCCAGTGTCGGCGCCTTGAGCAGTTGGTAAAATACCACATTGACAATGATCAGGAGAACGAGGGTAACCGGCGCGGCAATGGAGGTCATATGGCTGAAGATGAACAATCCCATCACCTCGCCGGCGAAAAAAGGAAGGGCAAAAAGGGTGGTCCCGAGACTTTTCACCAGCCGACCGCTTTTCCATGCCCGAAAGACACCGATCCCTAAAGCGGAGCATGCGACTGTCCACCCCGAAAGCCAGACCGTCATGAAAATACCGCCGGCAATTTCTCTGCCGAACAGAACCTGAATGGCGACAAGCACGAGAGACATGATGATGCCGGGAATGAAGTAGGCGCTGTTATTGAGAAAATAGGCTTTTTCGAATTCCAGTCCCAGACTTTTTTCGAGGCCCTCACTGGCATCGCCGATGGGGGCATGGTTTTCCTTTTCCAAGACGATCCGACTGCCCGATCGAAACAGATCGCGAGCCACCGCTTTTTCACCCCTTGACAGCTCCGTCAGGCCGCTGCCGGTGCAGATCAGGATGAAGCTCCCGTCATAGCGTTCTTCGATGGTTAAATATCCCTTGACCGCCATGTTCAGGATGGCCGCCGCAAACGCTTTCGTGTCGTATCCCATCCGCATGACGTAGCGGACCGCGGCGGGGGAGAAACCCTTGGGTGGGGCGAACAGCGGAACGATCGCACCTTTCTCCGGGTCCCGGCCCACCTTGAGCCATGCCAACATGTAGTATCCGAATACCAACAAGAGCGAGAGTGCGGAAAGCGCATAGGCGCTATGGTCGGACAGAAAATGGGCCAAGCGCTGCGAAGCCGTGGGGCGATCGACAAACCCCTTCGGCCAGGCCACGGCAATGGTCAGCCCCTCCTTCGGCCTCAAGGTTCGTGTGGTCCTAAATTGCGGGTTTCCGTATGGATCTACGTCGAACTGGAAGTCCTTGCCCTGGGCGCCGGCCGGGCCGGTGTAGGCGGCCCAATGGAGTAAGGGGGCTCCGGGTGGAAGTTCGACCCAGGCCTGGACTTTTTCTATGGGAAAAGCCCAGTCATTGCCCGTGACATTCCAGTACAGCTCGTCGAAGTCATCGAAATGACCCAGTTGGCGACGGGTTCTGTAGGCGATTTCATAAGTGTACCTGCCCGGTGGGAGGGTCACCCCCTTTTTACCGATGTAGATTCGGATCCCGTTCGAAAGATCCTTTGTGTGATACGGCGACGGCTGCCCGTCCCGGTTGACGTAGATGAGATCGAAATCGACCCGGACCGTATTTCCCATGCGATCCGCATACCGCGTCGGAAAATCCCGGAATATGCCGTGGCGGATCTGACTCCCGGCAGCCGTCACCCCGATGGTTTCGGTCACGAGAATGCTGCCGTCGCGGTCGACGGTGATATCGCTCTTGAATTCGGTGATGGCCTCTCGACCTGCACAAAGAGAAACGGGCGGAAAAAGAAACACGGCCAGCACCGCCGACAATAGCCAAAGGGGCAGAGCCATTTGGGGTCGATGAAGGCTCATGGCGCACTCCTTGCCGAGAGATCTTCAGAGGCAGGTCGAGGCTCAGGCCATTAGAATTGAACCCTGGGTACCGCCCTGTCCCCCGGCTCTTCGATTTCGAAAAACTCCGCTTTAACGAAATGGAAAACACGGGCCACGATGTTGCTGGGGAATTGCTCGACTTTGATGTTCAGGTTGCGCACGGTGCCGTTGTAGTAGCGGCGTGCCATCTGGATCTGATCTTCGATCTCGGCGAGCTGATCCTGGAGGCTGAGGAAATTACTGCTGGCCTTGAGGTCCGGATAATTTTCCGCAACCGCAAAGACGTTTGCAAGGGCCTGAGAAAGCTGAGATTCCACCCGGGACTGGTCTTCAACCGTTTTTGCCTCGATGCTTCGGGTCCGCAGTTCCGTCACATCGCTCAGGAGCGATTTTTCGTGGGACATGTACCCCTTTACCGACTCGATAAGGTTCGGGATGAGGTTCGCCCGGCGCTTGAGCTGAACGTCGATCCCGCTCCACCCCTCCTCGACCATGGTCCGTAACTTGATGAACCGGTTGTAGATCAGGATGGACCAGGCGACGAACAGGATGACAGTTCCGGCAAAGAGGAGTCCGATCGTCATGGATGAGCTCTGCGCAATAGGGGTTCCTGTGGTGAAATCGAGTAGCTGCTGACTCGCACTATGCGGAAAATGAAAAAAGCTGTCAAGAAAGAGGTTTTAATAAGGATCAAATAGCAGGCATAGACCCCTATTTACGGATGAGGGTTGTCACAGAAGTCCGTACCATGGGCAATTGCAGTCATTATCGTTTGAAGCCTCTGAACCGTGCAGGAGCCGGGCTGTTTTGACACCCAATCGCCGGTGCATAGAATTTCTTGTTGGAAGCCGAATTGACAACCCAAACCGTAACGGATTGGATTTCAGAATATGTTTCGATACCGATTCCGATGCAAGGAACTCTCGGAAACGGAACGGAATTCTGACAATTGCCATACACCGCCGAAGGGCGATGTGTTTCCCTCCTCAAGATACTGTTCACCAACCACTGCATCTACGATTGCACCTACTGTGTCAACCGTTCCGGGAACGATATTCCCCGGGCGACCTTAGAACCGGGTGAAATCGTTCGGCTGACCATCGATTTTTACCGGCGGAACTACATCGAGGGACTTTTTTTGCGTTCGTTCCAACATCTCAGGCAGCTGGGCGTTGTCACCGGACGCGCGCTTCCATTTATCCGGTGCGACGACATGCCGATGGCCCATTGGGGTGTCGCATCGGGTGGATATCACCGTATGCCGGGACAACCCTCACAATCGAGGACGGAGCCTTATGGGGCAGCCCAAATGGAGCCGCGTCGGATCTTTACCATCGACGGCACCTTTGACGGACTTCTATAGCAATTGTCAAAAATATGTTCCGATTGGAATGGCCTTTTTCTTGTCTTTCGTAGGGGCGGGGTTTATCCCCGCCCGTTCGGGGTAGATGATCCCACCAGCAGGAGGGGATAAACCCCTCCCCTACCGATCGATTGGGAAGCCATATCGGAAACGGAACAGAATTCTGACAATCGCTATATTGTCCGTTGTTTGGAGCATTGGATCATTCTTGCTTTGGATTTGTTTCGGATTTCGGAATTCGATATTCGGATTTGGCTCGTTTTGGTCGTGGCCTGGAGGCTTTGCTGGGGCTATGTTTTTTGAAGAAACATCCGGGAC
>JAJDOA010000196.1 GCA_022340405.1 Desulfobacteraceae bacterium
TTACGATTCCGACGATGCAGGAATAAAGGCGGCCAGAAGAAGTATTGCCGTGTTTGACAGGGGTTTCGTGGATGCGCATATTCTCGTTTTGCCGCCCGGCCACGATCCGGATACTTTTTTAAACCGCGAGGGCCGGCAAGCGTTTGAAAAGCAGGTGGAAAAGGCCCAACCGATGATTTCGTTCGTCATTGCCAGTGCGGTTGAACGGCATGGGGCGACGCCAAAGGGAAAAGCCCGCATCGTGAGAGAAGTACAGTCCGTCCTCGCCTCCGTTCAAGACCGCGTGGAGCGGTCCCTTTATACCAAGGAGCTTGCCGAGCGCATCGGCGTGCGGGAGTCGGACATCGTTGTGGAGATGCGGCGCACCGGACGGACGGGCAGAAGCCGGGCCGGTTCGCCTCGCAAACCGCCGGACCCCTACGAACGGCAGATCGTTACGATGATGGTTCATCTTCCTGAAATCATTCCGGTGGTCCAGTCCCTGAATCCTCTCGCGTACTTTCGCAACGAGGCACTCGAGCATCTTGCCCGTGCCATCCTGGATTCTCCGGAGCGTCCGGCGGAGGCCATCGACCGGGCCGCATCGGAAGCCGGCGGCGAGATCGCGCGTCTGGCTGCCGAAATCGCGGTGGCCGACGACGCCTGGAGCTTCCTGGAGTGCGATCGGCTGGTGCATCGTTTCGTTGAACACCGTCGCAAGAAAAGGGATTACAGCCGTATCGACAGTGAGCTCCGTGCCGCGGAGCAAGCGCATGATGAGGTTCGCATAACGCAGCTCCTAGCTGAAAAGCAGAAGCTGGCTGAGGCGCTGGAAAAAGAGAAAACCAAGCACATCCGGCAGGTTTCCGACCAGCGTTAGCTGCACCTGCCGTTGACAACCGAAGCCCGACCCACCGAACGCGATGTTTCGGTAAATTGTACCCAGCTTATGTTGGAGGCTATCGTCTTATGTCAAAAAAATCCGTATCGGCTGAATCGTCCAAAAAAACAACCGGCAAGAAGCCCAAGTCCCGAAAAAAAAGCCCGGCTCGGGTACGCCCCGCCCGCGCTTCCAAAAAGACACCGGCTGCGAAAAGCGCAGGCAAGGTAAAGAAGAAGGTGGACGCCGCCACAGCGGAGAAGCGGGACAGTGACGGCGCCGGTGAGGCCGCCGGTCCCGGGGCCCAGAAGGCCATCCAGGCTCTGATTCGCAAGGGAAAGGAGCAGGGGTATCTCACCTATGACGAACTCAACTCTGTGTTGCCCGACGATATGCTTTCCTCTGAGCAGATCGACGACACATTGATGCTGTTTGATGACTACGACATCGATATCATCGACGAGAAGAAGTCGAAGGTGCTCGAGCAGGCGGAAAAGGTCAAGAAGGAAAAAAGTGAATCCGGGGAACCCGCCCTTCCCGATTTCGGGGCCGTGACCGATCCGGTGAAGATGTATCTCCGGGAAATGGGGTTGGTGACTCTGCTGTCGCGAGAGGGCGAGGTGGAGATCGCCAAAAAGATCGAAGCCGGTGAACAGGAAGTCTTGCGTGCCCTGCTGGATTCCACCACCGGTGTCAACTGCATCCTCGAACTCGGCGATCTCATCGAGGAGGGTAGCCTGCGGCCAAAATACGTCCTGCGCGATTTGGACGAGGGGGAAACCTATATGGACGAGATGGTCCAGACCGAGAAGTTTCTCGGCACCATCCGGGCCATCCGTGAGATCGCCGAAGAAAGCCAGGCCTATCGCGAACAGCTGTTTTCCGGGAAGAACAAGCCCGACGAGCAGCGCCGGGTTCGGCGCTGCATCGGTCGGCGAAACGCGAAAATCTTCGAACTGCTGAAGGAGTGGCGGCTGGAGGGGAGCGTCATCGACAAGATCGAGATGATGATCCGCGGGCAAATCGAGTGGTTCGACGCCATGAATCGAATGGTGACCCTGTGCGCGGAGTCCATGGACACGCCGGTCACGAAGTTGCGGGAAGCCCTTACCTCCAAAAAACGCTTCTTCCGCCTGGTGGGGAAGCGCGGGGGGTTGAGCACGGCGGAAAAGGAGCTGCTGTACAAGCAGATGAAAGGGTACCAGCAACAGATCTCCGACCGGGAGAATGAGATCAAGGCCACCAGCCGCACGCTGAAACGGATCATGGCCAGTGTGGAGGAGGGCCGGGCCCGGGCCAAGGAGGCCAAAAGCGAGCTGACCAAGGCGAACCTCCGGCTGGTGGTGAGCATTGCCAAAAAGTACACCAACCGGGGATTGCAGTTTCTCGATCTCATCCAGGAAGGCAACATCGGACTGATGAAGGCCGTGGACAAATTCGAATACCGCCGCGGGTACAAGTTCAGTACGTATGCCACCTGGTGGATCCGCCAGGCCATCACCCGGGCCATTGCCGACCAGGCCCGGACCATCCGCATTCCGGTGCACATGATCGAGACCATCAACAAGCTCATTCGCACCTCACGATATCTCGTACAGGAACTCGGCCGGGAGCCCACCCCCGAGGAGATCGCCGAAAAGATGGAGATACCGTTGGACAAGGTTCGAAAGGTCCTCAAAATCGCCCGGGAGCCCATATCACTGGAGACACCCATTGGAGAGGAGGAGGACAGCCATCTCGGCGATTTCATCGAGGACAAGAAGTTCATGCTTCCCTCGGATGCGGCGGTCAGCCTAAATTTGGCGGAGCAGACGCGAAAGGTATTGGCAACCCTGACCCCGAGGGAAGAAAAGGTCCTGCGCATGCGTTTCGGCATCGGAGAGAAGGCCGATCATACGCTGGAGGAAGTTGGGCAGGATTTTGCCGTCACCCGGGAGCGCATCCGGCAAATCGAAGCCAAGGCGCTGCGAAAGCTGCGGCACCCGACCCGCAGCCGCAAGCTCAAGAGCTTTATTGAATATTGATGTCGCGCGTGTTGACATTGCCCGGCGTCATCCGGTAGGAAGCGATACCTCGGTGCGCCGCAGCCTTCCGCGCATGCTCCGGCAGCGTGATGCGGCGATACGCTTTGGGCCCATAGCTCAGCTGGCAGAGCCACCGGCTCATAACCGGTCGGTCCCTGGTTCGAATCCAGGTGGGCCCACTGCTCCGAAAACCTTACGACGGGCCTGCCTTACCGGTTCGTCTTTTTGCCCTGGGGACGAAGAATCCAGCGCATGAACGTCACGGTCGCCGATGTCTTGGAGCTGTTGGAAACGGTCGCCCCACCCCGGTTGGCGGAATCGTGGGACAACATCGGCCTTCAGGCCGGAGACCGCAGTCAAAGGGTACGATCGGTCTGGGTCGCCCTGGACCCCCTGCCCGATGTGGTGGCCGCCGCCTGCGCAGCCGGTGTCGATTTGTTGATCACCCATCACCCCTTGTTGTTCCGGCCCCTGTCCGTTCTGGATCTGTCCACACCGTTGGGGCGAACCCTGCAAAAGGCACTGACCAACGGACTTTCCATTGCCGCAGCCCACACCAATTTGGACAGTGCGGCCGGTGGTCTAAACGACGTTCTCGCCGCCAGGCTCGGCTTGAAGCAGCTGCGGCCGCTGGCCCCGGCCGAAGGAGAGACCCGGAGCGATGCGGATGCCGCCGCCGGTGGCCCAGGCGAGGCCGGTATGGGGCGCATCGGAGTGCTGCCCACAGCGAAGCCGCTTGCGGATCTGGCCCGGGACGTGCGGAACGCACTGCGTCTGCAGACGCTTCGTTGGGTGGGGGACGGCCAGCAGCGGATTGGCACTGTGGCGGTCTGCAGTGGGAGCGGCTCCGGTCTGATGCAGCATTTTTACCGGTCGGGGGCGGACGTCTTCATCAGCGGGGATTTGCGGTACCACGATGCCAGGGACGCACAGGCCGCCGGCAAAGCCCTCATTGATGTCGGCCATTTCGCTTCCGAACATCTCATCGTCGAGGTGCTCGCGGAGCGGTTGACCGCCATGGCCGCCCGTCGCGGCTGGGACATCGACATATCGGCCTGCGATTTGGAGACCGACCCCTTTGCGCTGGCCTGAAGCCGTCCTGAACCAGGAAACGGTCCAGCCATCCACCCGCTTGGGAGAGGGGTTTTGCCCTCGCGGCTGAACACCGGAAGAACAGAGGGATGCTCCCCCGCGGGGCATGGGGCACGGGCGGGGCGAAATTCTGATGCTGCAACCAAAACGATAGGCTACCGTCCAAGGATCACGGCAGGGAAACGGCAGGATGACATGTCCATAATTCAACAGATCGAAGTGCTGATCGAGCTGCAGGAACTAGAAACCCAGATCCGCAAGGCCTCCTCCGTGCTGGAAGAGATGCCCCACAAGCTGGAAGCCCTGGAGGAGGAAAAGCAGGCGCTGAGACAGGCTGTGGAAAACGCTTCAGATGCCCTTGGAGAGTGGAAACGGCGCTACCGGGAGCAGGAGTCGGAGTCCCAGATGATGCTCAATCGCATCGACAAGAGCAGGGCAAAGCTCCAACAGGTCAAAACCAATAAGGAGTACACGTCTTCGTTGAAGGAAATCGACGAATTGAAGCATCAGCACTCCATGCTGGAAGATGCGATGCTCGAATGTCTGGACCGCATCGAGGAAGAGGAGAAGCAACTGCAGAAAAGCAGCAAGGAAATGGAACTGCAGACGGCCGAACTGGACGATGCGCTCGAAACCCTGCAGCAGGAAATGGATCGGATTCGTGAAAGGATACAGTCCCTGAGCGACCAGGCCGGGGCTGTTTCCGAGAGGGTACCCGACGATCTGAAGCAAGTCTACCAGCGGGTCAAGAGCCAGCAGCCCAGAGGGATTGCACTGGCGCGCGTCACCGGTGCCGTGTGTCAGGGGTGCAACATGAACATCCCCCCGCAGCTATACATCGAGTTGCAGCGGCGGGATCGGCTCCAGTTCTGTCCCAACTGTCAGCGGAT
>JAJDOA010000240.1 GCA_022340405.1 Desulfobacteraceae bacterium
TTGCGAGCCGCGCCCCCAACCGGCCACCCCCACTGCCCGCCCGCCGGAATGAAGAATCCGCGTTGCCTGAAACCCGGCAGCGATCCGGATCCGGCTTTCCGCCGAAACGGCGCGGGCCAGGGTCCGCATCATCTGCGCTCCCCGCACAGTGTCGGTGCGGTCGCTTCGGTATCGGTGCACGGCTGCATCCGGGCACAGTTCGAGTCCCGCCTCGGCCATGAAAGCAAAAGCCGCGCAGGATTCCCTGGCAGCCGTTTCCACCATCCAGCGCCGGTTCACCCCTTTCCCCGCCGCCATCGTTTCCTCCACGAATGCCGATGCCGAAACGCCGGCGGCCGGCAGGTGGAATATGCCGTTGGCCATGGCCGAATTGCTGCCGAGCCCGACCCCGGTGCGGTCGACCAAGACGACGCGGGCACCGTTTCGGGCGGCCGTCAATGCGGCCGTGATGCCCGCCAGCCCGGCCCCGATCACCACGACGCGACGGTGCATTGCCGCGCTTGTCTGCCGGGACGTTTCATCCATCGATGCGGAAGGACGGTGGGGTGAGGTGGGTGGATTTGCAGCGGGGGCATCGGCCGGGCCGGGTAAGGCGCCGCCGGTCGGCATACACGTATCCGCAGGCCAAGCACTCGGGCGGTGTCATGGAAAACGCCGATCTTCCGGTCCTCATGGATCGGCGAATGTGCACCAGATGATCGCAAACCTCCTTTTCCGGCACCCCGGCGGCCCTGGAGAGGTCGCGGGCCGTCATTTCGTTTTCCTGAAGAAGTGAAGCGATGGCCTGGCGCACGGTCTTCAAAAGGCCCCCCTCATCGAAGGAACAGAAACCAGAGGATTCCCACTGTGGCCACTACCATTGCTGCAGCGGCCCACAAGGGGATGGAAATGGAGTGGAAGCCGTCGGGAAGCGATGGTTCCTCCGGATTTGCCGCTTCCGGCGGCCGTGGATGCGACACCGCCGCAGCCGCGGGCCCCTGGGGCTGGTGGTCCCGCAGCACTTTCTCCTTCGGCCCCTGGTGGGCCGGTGCCGCATCGGATCCCCTGCGGCTCGGCCCGGCACCGGCAGGGCGGGCAGGGAATCCCGCCGACGGGACGGTGGGCGGAGCCCCTTCGGCGACAGGCGATTTCCGTCCGCTTTCGCTGAAGGAACTGCCGGGCGGCAAAAATTCCTCGAAGTGCAGCTCCGCGTCTGCCGGGGCGGCGTTCGGCCCCATTGAATTCCCGGAGGTCTCAAGGAGGGAAGCATCGGGCTCCGTCCCCGGAACCGACGGCTCCACGAGATCGGAAATGAGCGCGAAGGACAGCTCTGTTTCCGCACCCGAGATTTCCCGCTCCAGAGCCTTTCGCTCGGCCTCCGTAGCGGGCCGGGTTTCTGCCATGTCGTCCAGGTCGTCCAAGGAAAGTTCAGCGTCTTCGCCGGCAGCCTGCCCATGGGCGGACCACTGCCCGCCTGCTGCATCGGAGCCGGAAACCTCGTCATCGTCCAGCGCGTCAAAAGACAGCTCCTCGTTCGGGGCGCTTTCCGAAACGAACGTCTCCTCAGAGGGGTGGTTCTTGTCGAGATCGGATGCGGACGTCCCTTTTTCTTGCGGCCGACACCGGAGGTCGCTTCCGGTCGACTGTCCGCGGTGCTGCTCTTTCCGGGAGCCGGCGCTGGCGCCTTCTTCTCCCCGCGTGCCGGAAGGCGCTTGCCTCCTCTGCCGATCTTTGGTGTCCGGTCCCATCGGCGATGCCTCCAACCATCCAGTTAGGAAACGGGGCGAGGTCGTTTGTCCGTCCGAACCCTGGCCTGCGGTTTCAAGGGTGCAATCCGTGCGCCCGTCACGGGCCGTCCCCAACGGACATGAACCGTTGCACGACGTGGGATTTTCTGCTACTGGGCCGGGGGCGGAGGTTCAATGCCGAGGAATAGATGGGAGTGCTGGATACCGGACGCCCTTTCAGCCGAGGGCAGCGAAGGGAAGCAACGGTGAAATCCACGGCGAGGAAACGCCGTCTTCCCGAATCCAAGGAAAATCCTCAACTACTGTAGTGTTTTTCCCGCCGACACGCAACCCGAAACGGACAAGCGATGGAACCGACGGACCTGCAGCGCCTTCGAAAATGGTTCGACGACTATGCCCGCACCTTCTTCACCGGTAACGATCGGGCCGACGGACCCATCCGACTCAAATACGACCACACCCTCCGCGTGTGCGACAATGCCCGCATGCTGGGGGCATCGGTCTCCCTTTCCGATTCGGAAGTGCTTCTTGTCGAGACGGCCGCCCTGTTTCACGATGTGGGACGGTTCCGGCAGTATCGGGATTGGGGCACGTTCGTAGACCGCCTTTCCGTCAACCATGCCCGCCTCGGTCTGCAGGTCTTGGGACGGCACCGGGTGCTGGACCTCCTGGCCGTGGAGGAAAGACGCATCGTGGCCGGCGCCGTCTGCTGGCACAACGCACTGTCCGTGCCGTCTCGAGTGGGGGGAAGACGCCGCCGGATCGCGCTGCTACTGCGCGACGCCGACAAGCTGGACATCTGGAAGGTGGTCACGGACTACTATCGCCGGCGGATGCAGGGGCAAGAGCGGGACTCGGCCGTCGAGCTGAGTCTGCCGGACGGGGATGTCTGCTCGACCGGCGCGCTTTCCTCTCTGGCCGAGGGTCGTATGGTGAGACTGCCGGACGTTCGGACGCTAAACGACTTCAAACTGCTGCAGATCGGTTGGGTATACGACCTGAATTTCCCGGCCGCCTTCCGTCTCCTCGACCAGTACGGTTTCCTCTCCTCCATTGCCGAGACCCTTCCGAAAACCGACAACGTGCAGCAGGCGGTGGGAAGGGCCATGGTCTATTTGAAGCACCGCGCCGCAGAATGATTGCCGGCAAGCGGTCTACCCCAGCTGCTCCTTGAGCAGGCAGCAGGCGATGCGGTGCTCGCAACCTCCGTCCGGTCGGTAGACGATATTGTCGGGCTGGATCAGTCGGTTCATGACACAGCCCTCGGGGATCTGCAGCGGAAACAGGTCCACTTCTGTGATGCCCGTGACCGGCACCATGCGGTCGTTTACCATTTGCAGACTGTGAAGGGGATGGTCTTCGCACAGCGGGCACCGGTACACACGGCCGTTGGGGAAGACGAAGTAGTTGTCGGCCACGAGACCGGCGCAGGCAAACGGTTCCCCCGGATCGAGGTACACTTTCGGATAGTTGACGACGATTCCCCTGCCGGCGATGTCTTCGGCCACCCGGGGCACCGTTTCCAGCCACTGCCGGCGGCTGACCTGCAGATCCTTTTCCCCGCCGCCGGCAGGCTTTCCCCGAATGCCGATGACCTGGATGAAGAACCGCTGCACGCCCAAAGACTCCACCAGCGAGGGCATCCCTTCCAGCCCGGTGAGGTTCTCCCGGCTCACTGTGTAGATCAGGCTGGTGGAGAAGCCGCGGTCAACAGCCTGCCGGATTCCCTTCAAGCATTGGCGGTATGAGCCTGCGCCCCGGATGGGGTCGTTGGTTTCCGCAGTGGGACCGTCCAGACTGAAACTGACGACGTCCACCTCTTCGGGGCTGACGCGCCCGAGAAAATCGTGAAAGAGATAGCCGTTGGTGTCCACCGTGATCGAGGAAAAGCCGAGCCTGCGCGCCAATCGGACCGCATCCGGAAGATCGGGATGCAAAGTGGGCTCACCCCCGAGGAAGACCACGTTGGCTTTCCGACTTTTCTTGGCCAACACCCGCAGCCAGCGCTCGATGGTGCGCAGCGGCAGGGTTTCGGTGCCGTGGGCTTCGGGGTTGATGTAGCAGTGGCGGCACCGCAGATTGCAGCGTGTCAGGATGTGAAAGAAAACGTTGGCGGCGTCACGGGTGAAGGCGACGGTTTGTTTCGAAATTCCCGTCATCGGGATTTCGAGGCCGCAGTTTCGCTTCGCAACTTGACGAGCTCTTCGTTGGCAAGCCGCAGCCGCATGGACACGTACTCTGCAAACACCTTGTACAGCAGAAGCAAAAAGTTCGCCGAGCGGTCGTTGGATCCCATCTTTTCCGTGGCCTGGGTGTTGACGGCCAGACACATGGTTTTGCCGACGGCGAAGACGTTCGCCGAGCGGCCCTGGTTGTCCAGAAGACGCATCTCGCCGAACATCTCTCCCATCTGGCTGGTGGTGGATATTTCCACACCGTCCTTTTCCACCCGGATTCCGCCGGCCAAAAGGAAAAACAGCCAGGGATCGTTGTCGCCCTCGAGGATGATGGTTTCTCCGTCTTCGTACCGCCGGATCTTGCTCAGGCTTACCAGCCTTCCGAGACTTTCGATCTCGAAATTGCGCAGGGCCGGAATGACCATGAGTTTCTGGATGTTCTTGATGTCGTTTTTGAGGTATTTTGACTCGATCATGCAACGCTCCTTACCGCCGCTGTCCGGCGGATTCCGTCGGCGGCCCCTCGGCCGGCCGATCCTCCTGGCCTTCCCGGTCGGCAGGAAGGCTCATTCCCAATCCGGAGGATAGGGACTCATAACCATAACTATAGCGCATTTTTGTCATTTTGGGAATGTGAACGCAAGGGGCCGGGGTCCCAAGGGCGCGTTCATTCGGGGGCGCAGCGGCCGATCAGGTAATTTCCAGGCAGTCTTTCGACAGGAACGCGTCGAATTCCACAGGGTAGCAGCCGTCGAAACAGGCCTTGCAGAAGTTGCTCTCCGGGTCCTTGACACCGGTGGATTCCAAAAGGCCGTGCAAGCTCAGGTAATGCAGGCTGTCCAGGCCGAGGAAGCCGCGTAGTTCCTCCACGGATTGGCTGGCGGCGATGAGTTCCCCCCGTGTGGAGAAATCGATGCCGTAATGGCAGGGGAACCGATGGGGTGGTCCCGCAACGCGCATGTGCACCCTTCGCACGCCCAGATCCCGCAAGGCCTTGACGCGGGTGCGCACCGTGGTCCCGCGGATGATCGAATCCTCCACAATGATGATGTCCTTGCCCTGCAGCAGGTTTTTGACCGGATTGAGCTTGATCCGCACGCCGAAGTCCCGCATGCTCTGCGTGGGCTGGATGAAGGTTCGCCCTACGTAGTGGTTGCGGATCATGCCCATTTCAAAGGGAATACCGGAAGCTTCGGAGTATCCCAGGGCGGCATAGGTTCCCGAGTCGGGAAAGGGCATGACGAAATCCGCTTCCACCGGTGCTTCTTCGGCCAGACGGCGGCCGTGGGCCTTGCGGGTCATGTAGACGTTTTGACCGAAGATGGTGCTGTCGGGTCTGGCAAAATAGATGAATTCGAAGATGCAGAAGGTCCGTTGGGTCACCGGAAAGGGCTTGATGCTTTTGACGCCGTCGTCGCTGATGATGACGATTTCGCCGGGATCCAATTCGCGGACGAACTCCGCCTCCACCAGGTCCAGCGCACAGCTCTCGGAGGCCAGCACCGCATTGCCGTTGAGGCGTCCGAGGCAGAGGGGACGGAACCCGTTGGGATCCTTGATACCGATCACTTCGCCCTCACTGGTGACCACCAGGAAGGAAAACGCCCCCCTGAGCCGGGCAACCGATTCCACCAGCGCCTGTTCGAAGCCCAATTTCATGTTCTTGACCAGCAGGTGCAGCAGGGCTTCACTGTCCATGGTGGTTTGAAAAATGGAGCCGGACTCCTCGAGTTCTCTTTTCAGGGAGTGGGCGTTGACGAGATTGCCGTTGTGGGCCACCGCGTACGATCGATTCTTGTAGTGCACGACGAAGGGTTGTGCGTTGGTGAGGATGGAGTCGCCCGTGGTGGAGTAGCGTACATGACCGATGGCGCTGCTTCCCTCCAAAATGGCCATGTCCGAAACGTCGAAGACTTCGGGCACCAGGCCCATTCCCTTGTGGACCACCACGCGCCGGTCGCGCGCAACGGCGATGCCGGCGCTTTCCTGGCCGCGGTGCTGCAGCGCGTACAGACCGAAGCAGGTGAGTTTGGCGGCGTCAGGGTGGCCGTGAATGCCGAAAAGACCGCAGGCCTCCCTGGGTTTGTCCTCGAGTATTCGCCTCCGTTCCAGTGCCGTTCCGCGTTGATTTTTCATCGGTCCATCCTGTGGTAGTCTTGCAGAGCCTTTACACCGAACCGCTCCTGTTTGACGGCGGCGATGCCCCTGGCGATGGCCATTGCGCCGGCGATGGTGGTGGTGTACGGCAGACCGAACTTGATGGCCGCCCGGCGGATTTCGTACCCGTCCCTCTGGGGCTCGCTGCCGGAACCGGTGTTGACCACCAGTTGGATCTCCCGGTTTTTGATGGCGTCCACGACGTGGGGCCTTCCCACGGAAACCTTTTGCACGACGCGGCTCGGGATGCCGTTTTCCTGCAGCGCCGCAGCGGTTCCCCTTGTGGCCACGATGGAGAAGCCGATCTCGTGAAACTGGCGTCCCAGCGGAAGAACGGCCTCTTTGTCCCGGTCCTCCACGCTGATGAACACCGTCCCCTCCAGCGGCAGCGCGTTTCCGGCGCCGAGCTGCGCCTTGGCATAGGCCTTTCCGAAATCGGTGTCGATGCCCATCACCTCGCCGGTGGACTTCATCTCGGGCCCGAGAAGCGTGTCCACATCCGGGAACCGATTGAAGGGAAGTACCGCCTCCTTGACCGAAACATGCTCTGGAACCGATTCGGTGGCCAGGCCCAAATCGGCCAGCTTGTGACCCATCATGACCTTGGTGGCCACCTTGGCCAGTGGCACGCCGGTGGCCTTGCTGACGAAGGGAACCGTCCGGGAGGCGCGGGGGTTGACCTCCAGGACGAAGAGCCGATTTCCCTTGATGGCGTATTGGACGTTCATGAGGCCCATCACGTCGAGTTCTGCAGCCATGGCCTTGGTGGCGCGGGTGATCTCGGCGATCATCTCCGGGTCGATGGTATGGGGCGGCAGCACGCAGGCCGAATCGCCGGAGTGGACTCCGGCGGCCTCGATGTGTTCCATGATGCCGCCGATGATCGTTGCATCACCGTCGGAGACGGCGTCCACGTCCACCTCCAGGGCATCCTCCAAAAATTTATCGATAAGCACCGGATGTCCGGGAGAGGCGAGAATGGCCAGGCGCGTGAAGTTCTCCAGCTCGGCTCGGTCGTAGACGATTCTCATGGCCCGTCCTCCCAGTACGTAGGATGGGCGGACGATGACGGGATAGCCGATGGCCTCGGCCACTTTCAACGCCTCCGGGACGCTGACGGCGGTTCCGTTGTCCGGCTGCTGGAGTCCGACCGTGCGCAGCATGGCCTGAAACAGTTCCCGATCCTCCGCCCGGTCGATGCTCTCCGGCTGGGTCCCGAGGATCGGAACGCCGGCCCGGTGCAGCGGAACGGCGAGATTGAGCGGCGTCTGCCCGCCGAACTGAACGATGACGCCCATGGGTTTCTCGGTCCACACAATGTGCAGCACGTCCTCGCGGGTCAGCGGCTCGAAGTACAGCTTGTCCGAGGTGTCGTAGTCGGTGCTCACGGTTTCGGGGTTGCTGTTGACCATGATGCTTTCGATGCCGATTTCCCGAAGCGCAAAGGAGGCGTGCACGCAGCAGTAGTCAAACTCGATGCCCTGGCCGATGCGGTTGGGGCCTCCGCCCAGGATCATCACCTTCTGGCGTTCGGAAACCCGGGCCTCGTTCTCGGTTTCGTAGGTGGAGTAGTAGTACGGCGTGGCGGCCTTGAACTCGGCCGCGCAGGTGTCCACCAGCTTGTAGACGGGGAGCAGGTTCTCCTGCCTGCGCTGCGCCAGGACCTCGTCTTCGGTCCGTCCGGTGAGATGGGCGATCTGGTGGTCGGAAAACCCGCAGATTTTGGCCTCCCGCAGCAGATCCACCGGAAGCGGGTGTCCGGCTTTGGCAATGCTCCGCTCCATCTCCAGGATGTCCCGCATCTGATAGAGGAACCACGGATCGATGGCGGTCAGTTCGTACAGGGTCTCGATGGACATGCCGGTGAGGAGGGCATGCCGGAGGTAGAAGATGCGCTGGGAATTGGGTGTGGCCAGTTTCTGGGCCAAGACCCGCTTTCCCGGTGGTCGCCCGTCGTTTTCGGCAAAATCCTTGCCGTCCGCTCCCAGACCTGCCCGGCCGATCTCCAGCGATCGGAGACCCTTTTGCAGCGCCTCCTTGAAGGTTCGGCCGATGGACATGGTTTCCCCCACCGATCGCATGGCAGTTGTGAGCATATCCTGGGTCTCGGGAAATTTTTCAAAAGTCCAGCGGGGTATTTTCACCACGCAGTAGTCCAGGGTCGGCTCGAAAGCGGCCAGGGTTTCGCCGGTGATATCGTTGGCGATTTCGTCCAGGGTGAATCCCACCGCCAATTTGGCCGCGATCTTGGCGATGGGGAAACCGGTGGCCTTGGAAGCCAGCGCGGAGCTTCGGGATACGCGGGGGTTCATTTCCACCACCACCATCTCGCCCGTGCGCGGATGGATGGCGAACTGCACGTTGGAGCCGCCGGTATCCACGCCGATCTCGCGCATGATGGCGATGGAGGCGTCCCGCATCCGTTGGTACTCGCGGTCGGTGAGCGTCTGCGCCGGTGCCACGGTGATGCTGTCGCCGGTGTGGACGCCCATGGGATCCATGTTCTCGATGGAACAGATGATGACCACATTGTCGTTGTGGTCCCGCATCACCTCCAATTCAAATTCTTTCCAGCCCAGAACGGACTGCTCGAGCATCACCTGCCCGATGAGGCTGGCGTCCAGACCCGCCTTGGCGTGGATTTCCAGATCCTCCGGGTTGTAGGCCACACCGCCGCCGGTGCCCCCCAGGGTGTAGCTGGGGCGCACGATGACGGGGTAGCCGATGTCGGCGGCGATGCGCCGGGCCTGATCCATGCTGGTGGCGATGCCGCTGTGGGGAATGCGCAGACCGATACGCCTCATGGCCTTTCGGAACCGGTCGCGGTCTTCGGCCTTTTCGATGGCGTCGAGAGACGCCCCGATCATTTCGACGCCGAAGCGCTCCAGAACACCCATTCGGGCCGCTTCCACGGCGGTGTTCAGCCCGGTCTGGCCGCCCAAGGTCGGCAGCAGCGCGTCGGGCCGTTCCTTCTCGATGATCATCGCCACGGTCTGCGGCGTTACGGGCTCCACATAGGTGCGATGGGCCATTTCCGGGTCGGTCATGATGGTGGCCGGATTGCTGTTGACCAGCACCACCTCGTAACCTTCCTCCACCAGGGCCTTGCAGGCTTGGGTGCCGGAATAGTCGAATTCGCAGGCCTGGCTGATGATAATGGGCCCGGCCCCGATGATCAGGATCTTGTGGACGTCGGTTCGTTTGGGCATGCGCTTCGAATGTCCTTCGATTCCCGGTCGGAAGCTCTCACCATCATGCGCTCCCGATCCTCTCCTTGAACTCTTCGAAAAGGTAATGGGCGTCGTGGGGGCCGGGAGATGCTTCGGGATGATACTGAACGGCCAACACCGCGTCCCCGCGGTGCCAAAATCCTTCCAGCGTGTTGTCGTTGAGATTGATATGGGTGATGTCCACGCCGGTTCCCGTTAGGCTGTCGATGTCCACGGCGAAACCGTGGTTCTGGGAGGTGATTTCCACCTTCCCCGTTCGGAGGTCCTTGACCGGCTGGTTGACTCCCCGGTGACCAAATTTGAGCTTGAATGTCCGGCCGCCGTAGGCCAGCCCCAGCAGCTGAATCCCCAGGCAGATGCCCAAGATGGGTCGGTATCCGATCAGCTCCCGAATGTTCTCGATGGCGTAGGTCACCGGCTCCGGGTCTCCGGGTCCGTTGGATAGAAAAATGCCGTCGGGGGCGAGCCGCCGGATGGTGTCGGCGGAGGTTGCACCCGGCACGACCAGCACCTCCAGTCCCTGCCGGGAAAGGGATCGAAGGATGTTGTACTTGATGCCGAAATCGAAAGCCACCACGGAAAGCTTTTCCCCCGGATGGCGCCATACGCCACGATCCAGGGGCTCCCTGGCCGGATCCAGATAAACCGGACCGTCGTCGATCCAGCGATAGGGGGTTTCCGTGCTGACCCGCGAGGCCAAATCCAGCCCGACCATGCTGGGCAGTTGTCGAGCGCGCCGGACGGCGGCCGCCGCGTCCAGTTCCTGGGTGGACACGAAGGCGCGCATGGCGCCCGCATTGCGGATGTGGCGGGTGAGGGCACGGGTGTCGAGACGGTCGACGCCCAGGATTCCTTGTTTCTCGAGGTACTCGGCCAGCGTCGCCGTGCTGCGGAAGTTGCTGGGAAACGCCTGGTATTCGCGCACCAGAAAGCCGGCCACCTGAATCCGAGCCGACTCCACGTCCTCCGGGTTCACGCCGTAGTTGCCGATCAGCGGGTAGGTCATGGTCACCATTTGCCCCCGGTAGGAGGGATCGGTCAGCACTTCCTGATACCCGCTCATGCTGGTGTTGAACACCACCTCGCCGCCGGTCTCACCGGGACCGGTGAAGCTGCGGCAGGGAAAGGTTCTTCCGTCTTCCAGGGCTAGCAGTGCTTTCATTCGATGGCGGTACGGGTTGTGTGTGGGTTGTTGTCTGTCGCCGGTCGTTGGGAAAAACCAGCGGCATGTGGACCATCCGCAAAGACGAGTGCCTTCTCATAGGACAAGAACGGACATCCGTCAACCGTCCGGTGCGATCCCATCAATGGTTTGCGGCCGCCTGTTCACCCGATGGGAAAATTTTCCACCAAATCCCATATGCCGCAGGGGCAGGCCCCGGCGCAGAAGCCGCAACCGATGCACCGCTCGGGATCGACCACATATTCATAGCCGCCGTCCGCAATTTCCTCGCGGTGGATGGCCGTTTGCGGGCAGATGGCGGCGCAAAGACCGCAATCCCGGCAGGCGCCGCAGGAAGCGCACTGCGAGCCGCACGTTTCCACGTCTTCGAATCCGGTGATCCGTGGGTCGAAATATTCCAGATGAACCCGATGCAGGTCCATCATCTGCCGTTTGTCGGGCATGGGACGGCGGCCGGCCAGATAGTCGGTGATGGCCTGGGCGGCTTTGCGGCCCGCTCCCACCGCATCGGTGAGCAAGCCGGGCCGCACCGCGTCCCCGATGGCGAACACTTTGGGGTTTGTGGTCTGAAACCACTCGTTGACCTGGATGAACCCCTTCTCCACGGTGATGTCACCGGGCAGGAAGGAGAGCTCCGGTGCGTCTCCGATGGAGATGACCACCGTATCGGCAGACAGCGTTTCCCCGTCGGCCAATTCCACGCCCTGGTCGGTGACGGCCTGCGTGGCCCGGGGCCAGAGAAATTTTGCCCCTACGGCCTCGGCCGCCATTCGCTCTTTTCCAAAGGACAGCGGTTCCTGGACATCCACGAGGGTGATGTCCTCGGCCCCCAGCCGGTGGGCCTCGGCGGCTACGTCACAACCCACGTTTCCAGCGCCGATGATGACCACACGCCGGCCGACCTCCACAGCATTCTCCTTGGCCCGTGCCAAGAACTCCAGTGCCGGCGTCAGTCGTTCCTTGCCGGGAATGGGAAGCGTGCGGGGGCTTTGGGCGCCGACGGCCACCACCACGAAGTCGTAGTCCTCCACCAGGCGCTCGACGTCGGTCTTTTCCAGCTTTTGGTGGAGGTGGATGTGAGGGATCACCTCGGCTACCCGCTCCAGTTCCTTGTCGAGCACTTCTTTCGGGATTCGGCTGCCGGGAATGGTGGCTGTGATTTTTCCCCCCAGCGAGGTGGCCATGTCGTACACCACCGCACGGTGGCCCTGGCGGCGAAGCTGCCAGGCCACCGACAATCCGGCGGGCCCGCCGCCGATAACGGCCACGGTTCGGCCGCTTTCCGGCGGCAATTCAGGGATGCCCGCCTCGATGCTGGCCTTTCCAATTTGGGTCACGTCCACCGGGGCCATGCCCGTCGACTGCCGGGTGCAGGCCTGCATGCAGAGATTGGGGCAGAGGTAGCCGCAGATGGTTGCCGGAAACGGGGTGAAGGAAAGCGCCAGGTCCACGGCCTCGTCGACGCGGCCCTCCCGCACCAGCCTCCATCGTTCGTGCACCGGTATGCCGGTGGGGCAGGTGGCCTCACAGGGGGGTGCGTATTTGCGGTTTTCCCAAACCGGAACGAACCGGCGCAGGTCTCCGGTGGTGACCAGGCCGATCGGGCTGCGGTCGTAGGATACCAGATCGCCAATGAGTCCGCCGGCGCCCAGTTCCGCATCCCATACCTGCCTCCGGTAATCGGCCATGGGGCGCTTTTCCCGAGCGGCTTTTTCCTGCGGCGTCCGGAAAGACAACAACTGCCACTGGGTCCGGTCCGATAGCGACTCCAGCAGTTCCGTGCGCCGGATCCGTTCCAAAAAAAGGGCCATGTTCTCTTGCAGCCAGCGCCAGTCGTCGTCTTCGATGGGGATCAATTTGGCGTCCACCTGACTGAAACCGGCGTGGGGGCCGCGGAAGAACACCTTGCCCCCCACCATGCCCACCAGGGGACGGTAGCCGAGAACGTTTTCCGGGGTTTGCGGTTTCCAGCCGCAGATCACGGCGATACCGCCGGCCATGAACTCTCCGAAATAGTCGCCCGCCGAACCGAGCACCCAGAGCTCCGGGGGCTCGAAACGGGGATTCCGTTTGGTCATGGTCATACCGCGCGCGCCGATGTTCCCGGCCACGAGGATTTTCCCCTGCGCCATGGCATTGCCCGCTCCATTGGCGGCGTTGCCCAGAACGGTAATTTCGGCCCCCGCATTGAGCCAACCGACGTCGTCCGAGGCGGGGCCGTCCACCACAATCCGGGTGTTGGCGTATCCCATGGACCCCACGCGTTGTCCGGAATGGCCCGAGATGCGGATAACCAGCGGCTCGCCGCCGGCGCGCCAGAGACGGCCGCCGATTCCATGCTGGCCGAAGGCCTCCACCTCGATTCGGCGATGCCCCTCGGCAACCGCTTCCTGGATTTGTTCTTCCAGGGTTCGGGATTCCAGACGCGCGCCGTATTTCTTGCCGCTGATGCGGTGGTATTGTTTCCCCTGTTGGGTGGTTTCGCTTGTTTCCATCTTGTCTTCCATTCAGCTTTGGATATGGGGTGTTCCCCGTTTGTTTCCGATAGACCTCCCCCGGTGGGTCAGATGACGTACTTGATTTTCAGCCGTTCGGCGGCATGATGATCGCCGATGCCAAGCGCGTCGGACATCCCGATGGGAAGGGAGGTGGATCGCCCCAGCGGAGCCACGATCTTTTTCAATTCCGTGTCGAAGCTCAGGTACATATCCACCACCCGCTCGGCCACCTTGTCCACGTCGAGCCTCCGATACAGCCGGGGGTCCTGGGAGGTGATGCCCTTGGGGCAGAGTCCGATGTTGCAGATGTTGCAGCGGTCCGATTCGGATCCCAGGCAACCCGCCGCGGCCTGCATGGCGTATTTTCCAATCTGCACGCCGCTGGCTCCCAGCATGATCAGTGCGGCCGCATTGGCTGCGAGGTTGCCGTTTTTTCCGATACCGCCGCCGGCGAAAAGGGGCAGCTCGTTCTGCATGCCGATTGTGGAGAGGGTCAGGTAAGCGTCCCGGATGTTGCTGGCGATGGGATAGCCCATGTGGTTCATGGAAACGTTGTAGGCGGCCCCGGTTCCACCGTCTTCGCCGTCGATGGCCAACCCGCCGGCGTACGGGTTGCGTGCCAGGTTGTTAAGTACGGCCATGGCCGTCGAGGTTCCGGATATCTTCGGGTACACCGGGACCCGGAATCCCCAGGCCATGTACATGGACTGAATCATCTTGGCCACCGACTCCTCGATGGAGTATTTGGTCTGATGGGTGGGAGGACTGGGGAGGCTCACCCCTGCGGGAACGCCCCGGATGGCCGCGATGAGCCGGTTGACCTTGTACCACATCAGCAGGCCGCCGTCGCCCGGCTTGGCCCCCTGCCCGTACTTGATCTCCACCGCACAGGGGTCCACCTTCATCTCGGGGATGGCGTGAATGATCTCGTCCCACCCGAAATAGCCGCTGGCAATCTGGAGGATCACGTTTTTCAAGAAACGGCTGCGCAGCAGCCGCGGGGGGCATCCGCCCTCGCCCGTGCACATTCTCACCGGCATGCCCAGCTCGTCGTTGAGATAGGAGATGCCCAGCTGAAGACCCTCCCACATGTTCGGCGACAGGGCGCCGAAGGACATGCTGCCGATGATGAGGGGATAGATCTCACGCACCGGTGGTATCCATCCGTTTTCACTGAGAAAGGCAAGATTGTCCTCGGGTGGCAGGATCCGCCCCAGAAGCGTGCGCAGCTCGAATTCATGACGCCCCGCATCGAGGGCCGGGTCGGTGAGCATGGAAATGCGGATAAACTTGATCTGATCCAGTGTGCTCTGCGCCACATTGCGTCGCCCGCCCCGACGCCTCGGTTGCCCGCCCCGGTCTTTGTGGAACCGCAGCTTGTCGACCTCGTCGCTGTGCATCGGGAAAATGGCGTCGTTGGGGCAAACCAGGCTGCAGCTGGCGCAACCGACGCAGGAATAGGCCGGGTCGGTTTTCTGGCGGATGCCGTGATAGACCTGATAGAGGTTGGACGGTGGATGGGACGGGTCGATGGAGACGTCCAGCACCCGTTTTCGAAATACCCCCAGCTCGATGGCGTTGACCGGGCAAACCGCCGTGCACCGCCCGCAGAGGCTGCATTTTTCCTTGCTCCACAGGATCTGCCACGGCAGGTCCTTTACGCTCAACGTGGAAGGGGTAACGGGTCCGTCTGTCTGCATAGGGTTACCTCCTGACGATCCGGCCGCACCACGGCCGTGTCCAGGTACATGGGTTGAAAATCCTCGGCTTTGTCGCGGTCCGGAATCACGGCGTCCAATCCGCACAACTCCGAGGAGAAGCAATAGATCCCCTCGCGCCCTCCCACCACACCCGGCCGGAGTTTTTTGCGATCCTGCACCATGAACACCGTATTGTTCGGCAGACAGCCGATGACGCAGTTGGGGCCGTCGATGATGAGCTTTCGGCAGCTGTGCTTCAGGTGTTTGAGAAACCGTGCATTGGGGTGGTCATGGATGTCGCCGTCCTGCAGGGGGGTGATGATGTGCTTGTAGGATTCGATGCCCAGCCCCAGCCGCGTCTGGGTGTAATGAAGGATATGCGTGAACACCTCCGAATCGGACTGGTACCCGATGTACCCGTGAAACCCCCGGGAGGCCAGGAATTCGCGGATGGGGATAAATGCCGTGTTTTCCCCGTTTGTCATGCTGGCATATCCCTGAATGAAGAAGGGATGGCAGGCATACAGGTTGATGGCATAGTTCGTGTTCTGCCGTCCCTGGGCAAGGATGACCCGTGCGGCCAGCTCCTTTCGGTCCAGCTGCAGATAGTTGGCCACCGCCAGGGGGTCTCCGATTTCCTTGATCATGATGGTGTCCGGCCAGAGGGAAAAGACGATCATGTCTTCTTTCTCTTCGCCCATTTTTCGAAGCTGCAGGCGAAGGATGAGCAGCCGCTCCCGTATCTCGGATCGGCTCAGGTCCTCCCAGTCCTCCGGATATTCGTAGGCCCGAACGAGATAGACGTCTCGCTTGGGGACACCGGGAGGAGACGCCTTGGGCAGCTTGAAGGACAGTTTGTACTTGGTCATGAAGCCGATATCCATCATGAACTCGTCCAAGCGCTTGAGACCCTGGTCGGTGAAGATGCCCGAGAGAATTGGGGCATCCTTCATCTCCTCGAAGGGTCCGCTCAGATCGCGGAGAAACAACCCCACCCCCGATCCGTCGTGTCCTTCACGCATGACGTCCAACGCCTCCAGGGCGACCATCGGTGAGAGGGCTTTGTTGCTGGTGATGGCTAGCAAACGGCACATTCTTTCCATCTCCTTTTCGAAGGGCCGTTTCCATGGCGGAGCGGCCTTCTCTCGCATGTGATCCGGTCGATGGCGGCTTTTTCAGGTTTCCGAGGCCCGCAGGGGAGACATCGGAGAATCGCGCTGAAGAGAAAAGACGCCTGCTTCCTGGACCGGTAGAGACGCCTTTGTCTGAGCTACCTTTTGCGGGAACGCTGCACGCCGTTGTGCGGGGTCCGGGCAATGTAGGAACCTTTTTTTTTAAAGGCCCGTTTTGGGATTGTCAAGCGGCGTTTCGGCACGGATGAACGCAATTCGACACCCTTTTCTCAAAGCAAGAAGAGTGCCGGAGCCCGATATCGAGAAAACAATATGGATGTCAATGGGTTATATCCTAATTTTTTAATGCACGGGAAATCGAACCATTCCTTTTTTGTAAAAAACAGAAACCATATATTTCAAAAGTGTAGGATTTCTTAAAACGAAAGAGCATCGTTCCGCCCCTCGAAAATGAACCGGCAACAGCGAGCGCATTCCCCGCAGCTTGTTGGAGCGAAGCGGAAATCCCGGGCACCGGGGCGGCGGGGAGTCTTCAATTGACACACGCTCCCTCCATTATCTATGATTTCATAGTTTGACGAACTTTCGGCCGGCGATCGACACTTTCAAACAGGAAACGATCATGAAGAGCGCAAGTGCATCCCTGACCCGCAGAAGATTCCTGCAGCTGACCGGAGCGTCCGCTGCGGTTTGGCTTGCCGGCTGCGCGGTGAACCCTGTAACCGGCGAGCAGCAGTTGATGTTGATGTCCGAGTCGCAGGAAATCGACATCGACCGCCAGCACGCCCCCCTGCAGTTCTCAACGGACTACGGCGTCGCTGTGGACGACCGCCTCAACGGGTACATCGACCGTGCACTGCACGAACTGGCCGCTCGAACCCATCGGCCGCAGATGCCGTATTCCGCCCGTGCGGTGAACGCCGTCTACGTCAACGCCTATGCCTTCCCCGGCGGTAGCATTGCGGTCACGCGGGGCATTCTGTTGGCCATGGAAAACGAGGCGGAGCTGGCATCCCTGCTGGGCCACGAATTGGGCCATGTCAACGCACGGCACACCGCCCAGCAGATGTCCAGGGGAATGCTCACCCAGGCGGTGGTGGGCGGTCTGGCCGCCCTGGCCAACGCTCAAAGTGCCGCGGCAGGGCAGTTGGCCTCCCAGCTGGGCATGCTCGGCGCCGGTGCACTGCTGGCCTCCTACAGCAGGGAAAACGAGCGGGAGGCGGATGCTTTGGGAATGGAATACATGGTGCGCACCGGTTACAGTCCTGCCGGCTTCGTCGGCTTGATGGACGTGTTGCGCGCCCTCTCCGATGAAAAACCCAATGCCATCGAGCTGATGTTCGCCACCCATCCCATGAGCGAGGAGCGGTACCGAACGGCCGTCGCCACCGCCGACAGCACCTACGCCTATGCCATGAACGCGCCCCTGAACCGGGAGCGGTACATGGATCGCACGGCCGGGCTGCGCGCCATCCGCTCGACCATCGAATCCCTTCAGGAGGGAGAGAAGGAGATGGCTGGTAGACGCTATCCACAGGCCGAAGCCCTTTTCAGCGAGGCCCTTTCCCGCACGCCCGACGATTACGCTGGACTGTTGCTCATGGCCAAATGCCAGATTGCCCAGGAGCGGTACGCGGAGGCCCTGCGCTATGCAAATGCGGCCCACCAGGCCTACCCATCCGAGGCACAGGCCTACCATGTCCGCGGTTTCTCGTACATCCATACGAATCGATTCGAAGCGGCCTATCAGGACTTCACCCGGTACGCCGAACTGCTCCCCGGCAATCCTGCGACAAGCTTTTTCCGGGGATTTTGCCTGGAACAGCTGCAGCGGAAAGAAGACGCAGCCCGGCTCTACGCCCAGTTCCTGCAGACGGTCCGTCAGGGACAGCAGGCGGAATACGCCTATCAACGGCTTGTCGAGTGGGGATACGCCCAATGATGCCGCCGTAAAAGGCGTTCGCTTTCTGCATCTTTCCCCTCCGGCGGAGGAACCCCGGGAGGGGGCGCCCTTTGGGTGAAGACCTCGGCAAAGCGCGAAACAAGATCACGACGATGCCCCCATCCATTCCCCTTTCCCATCCCATGAACGACGAGGCCGCCTCACGATGGCGCTCTTTTTGCGAAAACGCCCGTACCGCTGGCCTCTCCCCTCCGAAGGATTCCCGGCTGGCCGAAGGCTACGGCCGGGCCGCCGCCTGCAGCCGATTCGTCGATACGACCTGCCGCCGACATCCCGAGCTGCTGCTGTCGCTGTGGGATGAGGGGCAGCTGCAGCGGGCCCGCTCCCAACCGGAAAAAGAGCGGGTCGGTATCCGAAATAGCAAAAGGACGGAAGCAGAGGAGAACGGTACGACACCGGATCACCGCCCCGCGCTCGAGGCGTTGCAGCAGCGGCTGCGGGCGTTTCGGCGAAGGGAACTGCTGCGTATCGCCATCCGGGATCTGGCCGGTTGGGCTTGCCTGGAGGAGACGCTGGAGGATCTTTCCCGGACGGCAGACATCGTGCTGTGTGAAGCGCTGGAAACCCTGCACCCTCACTGGGTCGCCCGATGGGGGAAGCCGGTGGGCGAGACAAGCGGCACCGCCCAGCAGATGGTCATCGTCGCCATGGGAAAGCTCGGCGCGCGGGAACTGAATTTCTCCTCCGACGTGGATTTGGTGTTCGCCTATCCGGAGCCGGGCAGCACCGACCGAGGGCAGCAGGGCATCACCAACCAGGATTTTTTTGCGCGGTTGGCCAGTGGGATCATTCGCGCCGTGGGAGAGGTGACCGCAGACGGTGCGGCCTTCCGTGTCGACATGGGGCTGCGGCCCTATGGGGAAGGCGGTCCCCTGGTCATGAGCTTCGACGCCATGGAGTCCTATTACCAAGCCCAGGGACGGGAGTGGGAACGGTACGCATGGATCAAGGCGCGTGTCGCCGCGGGAGATGCGGGGGCAGGAAAACGGCTTCTGGAACGCCTCAGCCCCTTTGTCTACCGGCGCTATTTCGACTACGGTGTCTTCGATGCGCTGCGCGAGATGAAACGCAACATCTCCCGTGAAGTCGCCCGAAAGGGAATGGCCGCCAACATCAAACTGGGCGCGGGAGGGATACGGGAGATCGAGTTCTTCGGTCAGATTTTCCAGTTGATCCGCGGAGGGGTGAATCCCGCCCTGCGTCTTCGGCGGATCCGCGATGTACTGCGTATCCTGGTCGAGGAGGGGATGATTCCGGCATCGGCCCGGGACGAGCTCGATGCGGCCTATGTGTTCCTCCGACGGTCCGAAAATCGAATACAGGCCTGGGCCGACCAGCAGACCCATGACCTGCCCAAGGATCCGGATCGACGCCTTCGGCTCGCCGTGGCCATGGGGTTCGGTGACTGGACAAACTACCACCGGCGGCTTTCCGCCCACATGGAGACCGTTCACCGGCACTTCGAAGGACTGCTGGAGGATAAAGAGCAAACCCGACGCGGTCCTGCGGCCGTGTTCACCGAAATCTGGCAGGGTTCCCTGGAAGACAAATCGGCTTTCAGTGCGCTGGCCGACGCGGGTTTCACAGACCCGGATTACGCGCTGCGCTTGCTAAGGGATTTGTCGTCGGACCCTTCCCTGCGAAGGCTGAGCGTGACCGGTCGTGCCCGCCTGGACCGAGTGGTTCCGATGATGATTGCATCGTCCGGCCGCTCGGAGGATCCGGGCGCCGCGCTGGCGCGGCTGGCCGACCTGTTGCGTTCCATCGCGCGACGCACCAGTTATCTGGCCCTGCTCATCGAAAACCCCTCCGTCATCGACCGTTTGGTGCACTTTTTCATTGCCAGCCCCTGGGTTGCCGGATTCGTTGCCAGACACCCCGTATTGCTGGATGAGCTGATCGACAATCGGAGTCAGCAGCGGCAGCCGGGGAAAGAGGAATTGATACGGGAAGCGTCCCATCGCCTGGAGCAGTTCGCCGGCGAAGACCTCGAGGTCCACATCGAGGAGCTGTGCGTGTTCCAACAGGTCAATACACTGCGGGTGGCCGCCGCGGATGTCAGCGGACAGCTTCCCCTGATGAAGGTGAGCGACCACCTTTCCTGGATTGCCGAGGCGGTGCTGGATCAGGTGATGGCCTTGGCCTGGTCCGATCTTACGGCAAAGCACGGACTCCCAGACGGCGTTGCGCCACAGGCGGCGCCCGGAGCCGGATTTGCCGTGGTGGCCTATGGAAAGCTGGGTGGCCTGGAGCTGAGCTACCGATCCGATCTGGACCTGGTCTTTCTTCACAACGCCCGGACCGGAGAGATGACGGGCGGGAAAAAGCCCCTGGACAGCGGGCAGTTTTACGCCCGGCTGGGCCAGCGGATGATTCACATCCTCACGGCCCACACCCGGGCCGGGAGGCTCTACGAAGCCGACATGCGCCTTCGCCCCAGCGGCAGCAGCGGCCCTTTGGTGAGCGGGCTGGACAGTTTTCGAGACTATCAGCTGGGCGATGCCTGGACCTGGGAGAACCAGGCCATCGTCAGGGCTCGACCGGTGGGCGGAGATCCGTCCCTGGCCCTGCGGTTCGAAACGGTACGCAAGGAGGTCCTCGCCCGGCGGCGGAACCCTCGCGAACTTCGCAGGGAAGTGGCCGTCATGCGGGAAAAGCTGCGAGCCGAGAATCAGGGAACCCCCCCAGGCATGTTCGATCTCAAACAGGATCCGGGCGGTATCGTGGACATCGAATTTCTCGTCCAGTACCTGGTGCTGCGGTACGCCCACGCACACCCAGAACTCACCCGCTGGCCGGACAATGTGCGGCTGCTGGTCGCCCTGATCCAGACGGGTGTGATGGACAACCGCACCTCCCACCTCGTCAAGCATATCTACCTTGTCTACCGGGCCTATGTGCATCGAATGGGGCTGCAGCAAAAAGATCCGGTGGTGCCGGCGGGGGCCTTCGCCGCCTATCGAAACGTGGTGCGGAGCATCTGGCGCCGCATCATGGAAGAATCGTGACCCTGGAGTTTGGAATGCCGGAGGGGATAAACTCCTCCCCTACACTTCCACAGCAACGCATAGAGGAAACGGAACAGGATTCTGACAACCGCCATAAAATGACTCCGCGAAATCCGCGGAACCCGCGGCAAATCGATAGGGATCGGCGTTACGTAGGGGAGAGACCACGGGCAGCCGCTTTCAAATGGCGGAACAACTGGGATCCGAGCATGGCGATGCATTCGGCATCCAGATAGGCCTCGGTGCATGCCTCGAAAAGCACCGAGCTTGTCGGAGCAAATTCCTCGTCCTCGTCATTGAAGAGCAGCAGCAGGGAAACCTTCGGCAGGGCCGTGAAGCGGGAAGCCAAGTCGTAGCGGGCCTCGATGCCGGCGTCGGTACCGCCCAGGGTGTCGCTGGCCCTTTGCAGAGCATCCAGCCTTCCTGAAAAATGCGAAGAAATAGCCCTTTCCACATCATTTGCGAAAAAGCCCGTCAGGGGTGCGGCGTCCTTGAAGTCGCGAAAGGACATCCAGCTCCCCTCTGCCGCCGTGGTGTTAGGCCGGGAAAGCAGATAGCGACTCAGAATGACGCAGCAATCGTATGGAGGCCTTGTGCCGCAAGGATCTGCGATTCCATCCCCGCTGACGGTATAAGTGCGCCCGAAGAAGACGAGTCGGAGGGCGTCCCCTTCCACGGCCGCGCCGACGGCATCGGCCGTGTTTTTCAGGGACAGCCCTCGCAGCTGTTCGAGATAGAACCGGTAGTGTTTTTCAAAAACCGTCTCCTCGGCAGACATGGGCGCTATCCCTTCACCGCTTCGATGCGTTGTACGTACTTGACCCACCGGTGGCCGTAGTGGTCTTCGGCCACCAGGCGCAACGGGAACCCGTGTTTTCGGGGTAGCGGGACGCCGTTCACACCACGGGCGAGAAACACTTTTCCGGATTTCACCTCTTCGATGGGGAAGCGCTCCTTTTTTTCGTAGGGACCCTCTGGGCCGCGCACCACGACCCCGGCGGCGCCGTCCACAAGGCCGGCACGTTGGAGCAGGCTGTAGATGCTGACGCCCCTCCAGCGGCCGTGCAGAGCGAAAACCCCGGGGCAGATCAGCAGTACATTTCGCTCCACCACCGGCAGCTCTGCCAGTTGGTCGTGGGACAACGCGAAGGGCTCGGCCACCTCGCCGCCGATCTCCAGACGCCAGCGGTCGAGGTTGACGCTGTGATCGGAGAGCCCCATGGTCCGGAAACCCTCCAGGGGGGTGACCGGGTAGTCGCTGGTATCCAGTTCGGCCGGGTCGAGACGGACCAGAGCGTCCAGTTCCGTGTCGGATGTGAGTTTTCTCCGTTGCATCTTCCCGGCCCACGCAGAGCGAACCGCCGCGGCGAGGGGAAAGCTCGCCAAGCCGAGGGCAGCGCTCCAACGGGAGAGGATGGCCATGAATTCTCTTCTCGAGGGCATGTGGAAATCCTTTTCGTTAGGGGGCGTTCCGTCGACCGACACCCAAATAGCATATCTTCTTCATCGGCGAGGGTCAACGCAGGCCGCCGGCGCAACCGTCGGCCCCGGAAACGACACTCCGGCCTTGACATGGGGGGCTTCATTTTCTATACATCCTTTCCTTAACGAATATGGGCGGTTATCGGAACCGAGGAGCCGGAAATGATCGACGTTCAAAACCTGACCAAATATTACGGAACCGTCTGCGCCGTGGACCGGATCGACCTCCGCATCGAGCGAGGCGAAATCATGGGGCTGCTGGGGCCCAACGGCGCCGGCAAGACGACCACGATGCGGATGCTCACCGGCTACCTGCCGCCCACCTCCGGCACCATACGGGTCAAGGATTACACCATTGCGGAAGACTCCCTTCGGATTCGTAAGCTGATGGGGTATCTGCCGGAATCCGCACCGCTGTATCCGGAAATGCTGGTTTACGACTATTTGGGATTCGTCGCCAAACTGAGGGAGCTGCGGGGAATGACGGCCGAGGGCCGCATCCGGGAGCTTGCCGACATGTGCGGCCTCAACGAGGTCATGCACAAGCCCATCGGCGAGCTTTCCAAGGGATACAAGCAGCGTGTCGGACTGGCCCACGCCATGATGAGCGATCCGGAAATCCTGGTTCTGGACGAGCCCACATCGGGCCTGGACCCCAACCAGATCGTGGAGATTCGTGAAATCATCCGCCGTATCGGCAAAGAAAAGACCGTCATCCTATCCACCCACATTCTCAGCGAGGCCGAGGCGACCTGTGACCGGGTGGTGATCGTCCACCAGGGGCGGATCGTTGCGGACGATTCCACGGATTCGCTTCAATCTTCGGTATCCGGACGGCAGATCCTCACGCTGCATCTGCAATTGGCGGACTTTTCGGATGTGAAGCGCGTCCTCGGTGGCATCGCAGGTGTTTCCGACATTCGCCGAATGGACGAAGATGACGACGTCCTCCGTCTTCGGATGCAGTGCGGATCGGAAACGGATCTGAGGCCGGAAATCTACCGGGCCGTCAAAGCCCAGGATTGGATTCTGCTGGCCTTCCAGCAGGAACGCCGAAACCTGGAAGCGGTGTTCCGCGAATTGACACAGGAGAACCCAGCATAATGCGTACCGTGCTTTCCATTTTCGTAAAGGAATTCAGGGGATATTTCGTCTCGCCCATCGCCTACATCGTTATCTCCATTTTCTTGCTCATAACGGGTTGGTTTTATTTCACCACTTTTTTCCTGGTGGATCAGGCGAATCTGCGGAATTTTTTTCAGATGCTCCCGTTCGTTTTTTCCTTTGTAGTGCCGGCGGTGACGATGCGTCTTTTTGCCGAGGAACGGCATGTGGGTTCCTATGAGCTCCTGCTGACCCTGCCGGTGACAACCCGCCAAGTGGTGTTGGGCAAATTTTTTGCCGGCCTGGCATTCGTTGCGGCGCTTCTGGCGCCCACGCTGCTCTATGCGGCCACGGTCGGAATGTTGGGGGAGATGGACTGGGGGCCGGTGGCCGGAGGGTATTTCGGGGCGCTGCTTCTGGGGGGCGCCTTCTGTGCCGTCGGTCTGTTTGCGTCTTCGCTGACACGCAATCAGATCGTGGCCTTCATCATCGGAACGGCCATTTGCTACGGGCTGACCCTGATCGACCGCGTGCTGTTTTTTCTTCCCCAGACCCTGCTGGGATTCTTCCATTTTCTCGGCATCGATTCCCATTTCCAAAACGTGGCCAAGGGAATCATCGATTCACGGGACATCGTCTATTTCCTCAGTTTGATGTTCGTCGGACTCTACGCCACCCATCTGGCGATGGAGGGAAAAAATCGATAGGCCTCGTGTGGCGCCGCACCCCGTCGCCGCACGACCACCGTATTTGCTGCAGCCGTACACGAAGGAGATGACATGGGCGTGCCCAAACCGACCTCCCGCTACCTGAAATTTCTCGCCTACCTGGCGGTCGTCGTTTTGATCAACGTGGCCGGGACCACGTTGTTTTTTCGTCTGGACCTGACCGAGGACGGAATGTACTCTCTTTCCCCGGCCAGTCGCGCTGCGGTGGCCGACCTGTCCGAACCCCTGACCATCCAGGTATTCTTTACCCAGGATCTGCCGGCACCGCACAACGCCACCGAACAGTATCTGCGGGATCTGCTGGACGAGTATGCAGGTGCCTCCAACCGGTTTTTCAATTTCCGTTTCTATGAAGTGAGTGCCGACGAAGGGGACATCACCGAGAAGGCGCGGCGCAATCAGGAACTTGCCCAGGATTACGGCATCCATCCCATTCAGATCCAGACTTTCGAAAAAGACGAGGTCAAGTTCCAGAAAGCCTACATGGGCTTGGTGCTCATTCACGGGGACATCATCGAGCGCATCCCCACCATCACCGGGACGGACGGCCTGGAGTATCGACTGACCACCGCCATCGGGAAACTGAAAAACAAGGTCAGCGCTTTGCTGGCCCTGGAGGAAAAGATACAGGCCCGGCTGTATTTCTCCTCTTCCCTGAAACCGGTGGCCCCTCTCATGGGCCTGGAGGGTCTGGAAAACGTGCCGGAAATCATCCGGGGCATCGTCCAGCGCTTGAACGGGAAAAACTATGGAAAGATCGCCTTCTCCCTCGTGGATCCGAGCAAGGACCCGCAGGCGATGCAGGAGGCCCAATCCCACAACGTGATGCACGTCTCCTGGCCGGCCCTGCCCGACAAGGGGATCGAAGCCGGAAACGGGTCGGTCGGGCTGGTGCTCTCCCACGGCGATAAGTGGGTGAGCGTTCCGGTGATCCAGGTGCTGCGTCTGCCGATCATCGGTACCCAGTATTCCCTGGCCGAGCCGGAGCGAATCGAGGAATTTATCGACGGCAGCATCGCCTCTCTGATCGACATCCACCAGAGCATCGGCGCCTTGGCCGGAAAAGGAACGCTCGATATTTCCGGGCAGGCTTCCATGCGGAATCCAGCCTCCGCACAGCAGGCCAGCGCGGCCAATTTCCGCAGACTGCTGCAGGAGAGTTATTCCATCAAGGATGTTGACCTCGAGGAGGGGATCCCTTCCGGCATTCGCTGCCTCATCGTTGCCCAGCCCACGGAGGAATTTTCCGATTACGAGCTGTTCCAGATCGATCAGTTTTTGATGAAGGGCAACAGCCTCGCTTTTTTTGTCGACCCCTTCAAGGAGATCCTGCCGCCGCGGGGGATGAATCTGCCCCAGCAGGGCCCCGTGTACCGGCCTTTGGAAACCGGTCTGGAAAAACTGCTCGCACACTGGGGGCTCACTTACCGGGAGGCGTTCGTACTGGATGAACATTCTTACCGCCAGCGCCTGCCCGAGCAAATGGGAGGGGGAGAGCGAAACATCTACTTTGCCCCCCTGATCCAGAAGCGTTTCATCAACAACGATCTTCCGTTTATGGAGAACATCAACGGTCTGGTGACCTTGCAAATCGCTCCGCTTCAGCTGGACGACGCCAGGATCACCGAGGCCGGGTTGACGGCGCACCGCCTGTTTTCCTCCTCGGAAAAGGCATGGGAGATGAGCGGTGACATCAATCTCAACCCGGCTTTTCTCCAGCCGCCGACCTCCCCGGAGGAAGAAAAGAGCATGCCGCTGGCCTATCTGGTGGAGGGCCCGTTTCCCAGCTACTTCGCCGGCAAGCCCATTCCGGAGAAGCCGCAGCCGGAAAAGGAGACAGGGGATGCGCCGTCCGATGCGGATTCGGGAAAAGATCAACCGGCGGATGCCTCCGGAGACGGGGCCGGAGAAAAGGTGGATGCCGGATCCGATGCAGAGATGGAAACTTCCGCAACGGGCCTTGCCCTGGAATCCGATGGAACCGTCATCGGGAAAGGCAGGCCCGGAAAGGTGCTGCTGATCGCCTCTTCGCAGATGCTCCAGGACACCATCGTCGAAGAGACGGGACGAAGCCCCAACGCGATTTTCGCCATGAACGTGATCGATCACCTCAACGGCAGGGAGGAGTTCGCGGTGCTGCGGGCCAAACAGCAGGAATTCAATCCCCTGATGGAAACGTCTCCCGCTCTGAAAACCGTTGTGAAGGCCGCCAATATCGTGGGCCTGCCTGTAGCGGTGGTCTTGTTCGGTCTGGTGGTTTGGGCGCGTCGTGCAGCCCGTAAGCGTCGAATTCAAGCCATGTTTCAGCGATAACGGGATGTCCGAATCATGAAGATCAAAGTGGAAACCGTCGTTCTTGTCTTGGTGATTGCCGCTCTGGGCGCATATCTTGTTCTCCGAAACACGGATCGCACCCATTATTCCCTGCCGGAGCCGGATGCGGTATCCGCTGCGCAGGTGACCCGCATCGAGATCCACAGGCCGGACGGGACCGTACACCTGGAGAGAGCGGAAGGCGATCTGTGGCGAATTCAGCCCGCGGGACACAAGGCCGACAAGAACAAGGTCGACGATATGCTGGAGCCGATCGCCGACTTGAAGCTGACCGCCATGGTTTCCGAATCCGAAGCCTACAACCGCTATGACCTCGGTAAGGACCGAAAAATCACCGTGAAGGCTTGGGCGGGAGATGAGCTCGTTCGGGAATTCTCCGTGGGCAAGGTGGCCCCTTCCTACAAGCACACCTTCATCACCCTGGCCGGAGATCCGCGCGTCTACCATGCCGTGGGCAGTTTTCGCCACGCGTTCGATCAGACGGCGGAAGACCTTCGGGACAAAAATGTCCTTTCCTTCGAGCCCAAGGATATCCGAAAAATCACCGTGCGGCTGCGCGATACGTCCACCGTTCTCGTGCGTGAGGAGAAGGTTGCTGCAGCAGATGCCGGTGCCGCCGCCGACGAGACCCCGTCCCCGAAAACGGGGTCCCCTGCGGAAACGCGTCCGGTATGGAAGAGCACGGAGGGAAAATCTCTGGATGCGGCAGCGGTCAACCGCCTGTTGACCACCCTTTCTGATCTGCAGTGCAGCGAGTACCTGATCGATCGCAACCCGTCCGATTTCGGCACTCCCTTGATCACCATTCGCCTCGAGGGCACCCAAAGCTACGAACTGACTGTTTTCCCGCGGGAATCGAGTGAGGAAGGCCCCTATCCCGCTGTTTCCTCGACGATGGAAGACCCATTCCATCTGGGCACGTTCTCGGTGGAAAACCTCCTGGAACTTTTCCAGGAGAAGTCCGAAGGAGACCCGCAATAGAAGCAGCCTCAACATTCGGATTTCGTTTATAGCAATTGTCAAAAATAGGTTCCGATCGGAGGAGCCGCGCTGCCCAGCAAGAGCCGGCTTGTTCCCTTTCCTCGAAAGGCCCCTGCCCCAAAAGCGACCCTAAGGGTTTACCTTTGGTTCTTTTCGACTTATTTTTTCTTTGAATTTAGGGAAAATCGGAACATCGCATTTGTCCGAAACAGGGTCCGATCGGCATCCGGGTTCCCGCACCGTCCGGAGGCGGGGATCATCTTCGCCCCTGCGCATGGTGCGAAAAATTTGGCGGAGACGGATGCGGGAATGTGACAATCGGCGGATCGGAAATCGTGGACGCCCTCCCCACGCGGGGGTGCCCTGCATGCGATCCGCGGGAGACGATGCTATGGCGCTGGACCTCAAATGGCTGCTCAAACTGCCCACGGGACGGCTGCCCCGCCGGGTGGTGCTGTGGGTGTTCGTCAGCGTTATCCTCATCGAGACGATCATCTTCATCCCCTCGCTCAACAACCGCAAGCAGGAACTTCTCTCCCAGATTCGAGACATCTCCACCGCCAAAATATCGGTCATACTGCAGCTCTCCGAGGAGCACTACTCCTCCGAAGACCTGCTCTCCCACCTGCAGTTTCTGGAAAAGCATCCGCTCATACTCGGCGGGACGCTGTACAGTTTATCCGGGTCGGTGCTGGGAAGCTTTGGAGAGCCGCCGACCCTTTCTTACGAGAACATCGTCGGCAATGGTGTGAGGGAGGCTCTGGACGAGGACGGGGAGCGCTACGACGTAGCATGGACCGCTCAGGAGCTGGGAAAAGACCTGGTGCTGGTGCTTCGGCACGACACCACGAACGTGCGCCGGGGTTTGATGGCTTTTATGCTGCGCATCGCCGGACTCGTTGTGATCATTTCGCTTTTCGTAACGGCCGGCGCGTGGATTGCACTGGAACCCATCGTCATCAACCCGATCCTCAAACTGAGGAGGGATTTGACGGCCGCCGGAGAAGCCGTTCGCAACGACCAGGACCCACCGGAGTTTTATGCCGCCTCGGAACATCGGGAAGACGAACTGGGCGATGTGATTTCCGCCTTCATCCAGATGTACCGAAAAATCACCGAGGCCATTGCCGAGCGGAAAAGGGCCGAGGACTCTTTGCAGGCCAGTCTCCGGCAGGTGGAGGATTACTCCACAGCATTGGACAAGGAGCTGGAGCAGGGGAGGCTGATGCAGGCCAATTTTCTGCCGGAGGCGCTGCCCGTCAAAAAGGGATGGCGTTTTGCCGCAGATTTCAACCCGGCTCGCACGGTGTCCGGCGATTTCTACGACGTATTCGATCTGCCCGGCGGAAGAATCGGACTGGTTCTGGCCGATGTGTGCGACAAGGGCGTGGGAGCGGCCCTTTTCATGGCCCTCATCCGGAGCCTGATCCGCGTGTTTTCCGGCCAGACCAACCTCGACGGGCTCCTGCTGCCCCGCGAAAAGGCTGACATCGGCATCGACAACCCCAAGTCGGATTCACCGGAGTTGGAGCGCTATCACAACAATGCCCTTGCCGCGGTCGGCCTGACGGGCAGTTACATCGCCCACAACCACGGCCAGCTCGGGATGTTCGCCACCGTTTTTTTCGGCGTGTTGTGCCCGGCTTCCGGTCTGTTGACCTACATCAACGGCGGTCATGAAGCTCCCGTCATTCTCGGGAAAGAGGGTGTCAAGCAGCGCCTTCACCCCACGGGGCCGGCTGTGGGGCTGGAGGAAAGTCCCGCATACCGGAATGGGCGTGTCACCCTGGAGCCGGGAGACATCCTGTTTGCCTACACCGATGGGGTCACCGAGGCTCGCTCCCCAGAGGACCGGATGTTCACGCGGGACCGGCTGTACAGTTTGCTGGAGCCTCCGAAGGAAGATGCCGAAGCGCTCTTGACCCACGTCCGCCGTGAGTTGCTCGGCTTTATCGGGGATGCTCCCCAGGAGGACGACATCACAGTGTTGGCGGTCCAGCGGTGCGTGGAAAGCGGCGGGGAGAATTCGGAACGGTAAGAAGGAGAAGGCATCGGGTTGGCCGACGCTGAGAAAGGAAGATGCGGCTGATGAAAAGCGGGAACCAGACAGTCGCCATGCTGTTCGGCTGGGTTGCGCGGGCCGTGGCCACACTTCTGTTCGCCACCTGCCGGGTGACCTTCTTCGGCCGTGAGATCGAGAGCCGGTACCTGCGCGAGCATCCCGGCAGGGGCCTCCTGTACGCTTCCTGGCACAGGGGCCTGATGTTTCTCGTCTATTTGTATCGTTTTCAGCAGGCTGTGGTCATGGCCAGTGCCAGCCGGGACGGCGAACTGGCGGCACAGGCAACGAAGTGCTTCGGATGGATTCCGGTACGCGGATCCTCGACACGCAG
>JAJDOA010000248.1 GCA_022340405.1 Desulfobacteraceae bacterium
CAAAACGATCTGGTTGAAAAGCGCGGCATTGCTTCTGCCAGGACGGTTCAGGGTCAAAACGTCGTCAACAACACCCTGAGCCGATTTCAAAAAAAGGGACGGATCCAACGAATCGGACCTGGGCGGTACCGGGTCCTGCAAAAGGCCCCGTAAAAAAGACACCGGCAGTCCCAGCCGTAGCAAGGGGTTCGCCTGCGCCGGGCAATGAGTCGGAAATCCCTCCGTCGTATGAACCGCGGTGGGGCAAAGAGAGGACACCATGAAAGCAGAAGCCAATGTTATCGAAATGCCGGCCTCTGCCGGGGGCTTCCTGTGGCGAATCCAGAAAGCCAAGGAGCGGGTTCTGAAAACCCGTCCGGCCATGGACCTGGAAAATGCCGTGCTGCTCACGCGCAGCTTCGCCCAAACCGAGGGAGAGCCCTTGGTGATTCAAAAAGCCAAAGCGTTTGCAGAGCAGTGTCGAAAAAAAACCGTCACCATCTGGGAGGATGAACTCATCGTCGGCTGCTCCGGGAAAAAAATCCGGGGCGGACTTTTGTCGGCCGACGTCTGCTGGGCCATCCTGGACCAGGAGCTGGACACCATCGCCAACCGGCCCTACGACCCTTTCCAGGTGAGCGAAGAAGAGCGAACGCTGTTCCTGAGCGAAATCAAGCCCTATTGGAAGGGGCGGTCCAACTACGAGAAATTCCTGAAGCAGACCCCTCCCGAGGCGGCCGTGCTCAAGGAAACCGGTATCATCTACATCGACCGAAAGGCCGTCCGGGGTCCGGGAGAACTGACCGCCGGCTACGACTGGGTCCTGCAGGCCGGGATCAACGGAATCCGGGAAACGATCAGCGAGCGGCGGTCCCGGCTCGATCCCACCGACCCCGAAGATCATCGCAAGATTCAGTATCTGAAGGCGCTTCGGATCGTTGCAGACGGCATCGTCGCCCTGGCGGACCGCTACGCCGCCGAGGCCCGGCGGCAGGCAAAGCAGGAAAAGGATCCGCGGCGGAAGGAGGAGCTGGAGACGATCGCGGCGATCTGTGAGCGGGTGCCCGCCCAGCCGGCGCGGACGTTTCACGAAGCGCTGCAGTCGATGTATCTGTACCACATCTGCCTGATTATGGAGCAAAACGCCGCCTCCTACAATCCGGGGCGCATGGACCAGTACCTCTATCCTTACTTTCAGAAAGACCTGGATTCGGGCGTTCTCACTGTCGAGCGCGCCCAGGAACTGCTCGACTGCCTGTGGGTGAAGTTTTCCGAACCGTGCCTGTTTCAGGACGCAAAGACGGCCGAGGTCGCCGCCGGCTACAACATGTTCCAGAACGCCTGCTGCGGGGGCATCACCGAAACCGGCGAAGACGCCGTCAATCCCATTTCCTACATGATGCTCCAGGCGACGATGGACGTGCAGCTCAATCAGCCCTCCCTGTCGGTCCGGTACAACCCTGGCAAAAACCCGAACGCATTCCTGAAGAAAATCGTCGAATGCATCTCGCTGGGAACCGGATTTCCGGCCTTTCACAGCGATGATGTCGGCATCAAAATGCTTTTGAACAAGGGCGTCACCCTGCGGGAGGCCAACAACTGGAATCCATGCGGCTGCGTGGAGACCAATTTGATGGGAAAATCCAAGGAGTACACGGCCTTTGCAGACGTGAATCTGGCCGGCATCGTCGAGCTGGCCATGTGCGACGGCGTCCACCGAATGAGCGGACGGCGCGTCGCCCCTTCCACCGGGACGCCGGCATCCTTCGAGACCTTCGAGGCGTTCAAGGAGGCGGTCAAGGCACAGCTTCGTTTCGTGGTCGAGAAAGTCGTAGAGGCCAACCATGTGCTCGACGAAGTCTCCGACGAACGGCCGGTGCCGGCCGCATCGCTGACCTTTGCCGAATGCATCGAAAAGGGCAGCGATTACTCCTGGGGAGGGGCCAAATACAACTCGGGAAACGGCGTGATCTTCGATTGCGTGGCCGATTTCATCAACAGCCTCAGCGCCGTAAAGCACCTGATCTACGAAACCGGACAGCTCTCCTGGGATCACCTGTCGGCCGCGTTGGAAAAGGACTTCGAAGGCAGCGAGGAGGTGCGGCAGCTGTGCCTGGCCGCCCCCAAGTTCGGCAACGACGATGCGCGGGCGGACGATCTGGCCGCCGAAATGCTCTGGTTCGCCGCAGAAGAAGTTCATCGGTACCGTTCCCGGCACGGACGGATGAACTGCGGCATGCTGCCGGTAACGGCCCACGTTGCCATGGGGAAGACCGTCGGGGCGCTGCCTTCGGGCCGGCGGGCCTGGACCACCCTCACCGACGGCATCTCTCCAAGCGGCGGCACCGACGTCGAAGGCCCCACAGCCGTGCTGCGGTCCGTGTCCAGGATCCCGCACACCATGTACACCTCCGGGACGTTGCTCAATATGAAGCTGGACCCCGAGCTGTTTCACGAAGACCGGGGGGTTGCCAACATGATGGCGTTCCTCAAGGCCCTCTGTGACCTGGGAATCTATCACGTCCAGTTCAACGTGCAGTCGGCCGAAACCCTTCTGGCGGCGCAGGAAAACCCGGAAGCCTATCGCCATCTGCTGGTGCGGGTGGCCGGATATACCGCCTATTTCGTAGAACTGGGCAAGGACGTTCAGGATGAGATCATCGGCCGCACCGTCCAGTTTCAGCAGCGGTAGCGATGAAAAGGACCCAACGGTCGGTGGAATCTATGTACGGCATACCCAGATCACATGAAGAAGCACCGGCGGCGGTAGCCCACAGCGCCGCGGCGGAGGGCACGGTGGCCCGGATCGAGCGGCTTGCCGTTCACGACGGGCCGGGCATCCGAACGGTGGTGTTCCTGAAAGGGTGCCCGCTTCGCTGCAGCTGGTGCTCGTCTCCGGAAACCCAGCGATCCGAGCCCGAGCTGCTGCTCGACCGCAGCCGCTGCCTTTTGTGCGGCGCATGCCTGACGGCCTGCCCTGCCGGGGCGATCGGCAGAACGGAAAACGGCGAGATTCAGACCGACCGATCGCTGTGCGATGGTTGCGGCCAGTGTGCGCTCACCTGTCCCTCCGGTGCCCGCAGGGTTGTGGGGCAAACGGTGACAGCGGCACAGGTCCTGTCTGAAATCGAAAAAGACGAGGTCTTTTATTACCGCTCCGGCGGTGGCGTCACGATCAGCGGCGGGGAGCCGCTGGAACAGCCGGCGTTTACCCTCGACATTGCGGCAGCCTGCGCGGCACGGGGTATTCACACGGCCATGGAAACCAGCGCATGCGCCCCGTGGGATCGGCTGGATCCGCTGCTCGATTTTCTGGATCTGGTTTTCGTGGACGTCAAGCACATGGACGAAGCCGCCCACCGAAAGGCCACCGGCACCGGCAATCGGATCATCCTGGAAAACGTCCGAAAGCTGGCAAAAGACCGCAGAAAGCGCGAGGTGATCCTGCGGGTTCCCGTCATCCCCGGCATCAACGACACCGAAAAAAATATGGAAGCAACCGCGGATTTCGCCCGCGATCTGGCGGCCGTCAAACGGTTGGAGCTGCTGCCCTACCACCGCTACGGAATTCACCGCTACGAGCAGACGGGAAGATCCTGCGGAACCGAGGCCGTCATGGTGCCGACCGAAGCCAAACTCCAGCGCCTGGCGTCGATCGTGCGGACCCGGGGGATCCCGGTTCAGATCGGCGGATGACCGGTAGTGAAACCGTAAAGAGTAACGCGAGGGGTATCCAATCATGGGGGATCGACTGGCCGGACAGGTCGCAGTGGTCACCGGCGCCATTTTGTACCTGGCCTCCGCCGAGGCGAGCTACATCACCGGTGCCCATCTTTCCGTGGACGGGGGATATACGGCCCGGTGAGGGGTTCGGTAAACGCAAAAGGACGTTAGCAAGATGCATCCTTACGAATTGCTGTCGAGCGAACAGGTGGCCCGGGTCCACGAGGCCTCCCTCACGATCATGGCGGAGGTCGGCCTCGACTTCCGTCATCCAGAGGCTCTGGCGGTGCTCAAAAAAGGCGGCGCCAAAGTGGACGGCCACCGGGTGTTTTTCCCCGGGGCGCTGGTGGAAAACCAGCGGGTCAAGCCGCCGCAGCGTTTTATCCTGCATGCCCGCAATCCGGAAAACGACGTGGAGTTCGGCTGCGGGCAAAGTCTGTATGCGCCGGCAAACTGCCCGGCATTCGTAACCGAGGCAGACGGCATGCGCCGCCTAGGCACGCTGGCCGATTACGAAAACTTCGTCAAGCTGACCCAGGCCAGCGAAAACCTGGACCTGTGCAGCAACATGCCGGTGGAGCCGTCCGAGATTGCCCCTGAGCTGCGGGTTGCAGAGACGACCTACGCCTGCCTGCGCTATTCGGACAAGTGCTTCATGGGCAGTTCGATGGGAGAAGTCGGCGCCGAACAGACCCTCCAGATGGTATCCATCGCCTTCGGCGATGCCGACGATGCGTTTTTCGAACCCAGGGTCATCAGCATTCCCTGCTCGTTGACTCCGCTGGCCTACGACGAGCGGATGCTGGGGGCGATGATTGCCTACGCCCGGGCCGGCCAGCCGATGATCGTCAACTCGCTGGCCAGCGCCGGGGCGACAGCACCGGCCACCCTGGCCGGCATGCTGGCGCTGCAGAATGCGGAAATCCTGGCCGGGATCGTGCTGGTCCAGATGATCCGGGAGGGAACACCCGTGGTGTACGGCAGCGGATCCTCTTCTGCGGACATGCGCAGTGGGATGCTCTCGGTGGGAGCGCCGGAAATGGCGATCAACAACGTCATGGTCGCCCAGATGGCACGGTTTTATGAAATCCCCTGCCGCGCGGTGGGAACCCTCACTGACGCCAAGGGGATCGACGTCCAAGCCGGCTACGAATCGATGATGAACCTGCTTGCGGCACAGAGCGCCGGCGTTGATTTTATCCTGCACGCGGTAGGCTCTCTGGAGACGATCAACAGCATTTCCTATGAGAAATTCGTCATTGACGAGGAGATGGTCGGCATGGTCCGCCGGATCGGCCGGGGCGTGAACATCGACGATGAGACCTTGGCGCTGGAGGTGATTCGCCAGGCCGGTCCTTGCGGCCAGTTTCTGGACAAGGACCACACCTTCGAGCATTTCGAACGCGAGCTGTTTTTTCCCCGGCTCGGCAACCGCGACAGCTATGCCCGCTGGAGGGAAAAGGGGGCGGCCCCTCTCCAGGAAGCGGCCGGGCAGCGGTGGCGACAGATCTTGGAGGAATACCAGCCCCCCGATTTTCCGAAGAGCACGATAGACGACCTGCGACGATGGATGGAAGCGCTGTCCGGCGGGGGCAAAAACCGCAACGCGCCCGTCCCACAGACGGCCTGAAGGGAGAAAAGACGGAAGTGGAACTGAAAGCGATTCACGAAAATTGCTCCGGATGCTGTACCTGCCGGCTGGCCTGCGCCATGGAAAACCACCGGCAGGTCCGCCCGGCGTTGGCGGTGCTGCGGATCGAAGGCCGGTTCCCGGCCCCGGGAGACTACCGTATCCATCTGTGCGACCAGTGCGGGGCCTGTGCCGAGATCTGTCCGGTGGAGGCCATCCGAGAAGATGAAAACGGCGTTTATCGGATCGATGAAGAAGAATGCACCCTGTGCATGGCCTGCGTGGACGCCTGCCCCTACGGGGTGATCGCGGCTCCGGATCCGGATGCACCGCCGGCCAAGTGCACCGCCTGCGGCGCGTGCGTCGAAAGCTGTCCCCGGGATGCCATTGTCATGGTCGGGTGACGACGCCGGCTCTATGGGGGCAAGACGAAATACCGATGCAGGCGATGACCGAGATCCGTCATGGGCCTGCGTTTCGCAAGGAGAAGTCATCATGCTGTACGGATATGCGGGCACGATTTTGCGCGTCGATTTGAGCCGGAACCGGGTGGACAAAGAGCCCCTTCCGCCGGAGATGGCGGAAAAATACCTTGGCGGGAGGGGCTTTGTGGCGCGCATGCTCTATGACGAAATCCCGCCGGGCACAGACCCGGAGGGGAAAGACAACCTGTTTATCGCGGCGGTGGGACCCCTGACCGGGCACTTTCTGCCCGCCAGCGGCAAAACCCACTTCGGCACCAAGTCGCCGGCCACCGGGGGCTACGCCGACAGCAACATGGGCGGACACTTCGGGCCGGCGCTGAAATACGCCGGCTACGATGTGATGGTGCTCCGGGGAAAGGCACCTGAGCCCAGCCTCCTGGTGATCGAGGACGACCGGGTGGAGATCCGTTCGGCCGGTGCGTATTGGGGAATGGGTTCTCTCACCGCGGAACGAAAGCTCAAGGACGATCTGGGCGAGGATTTCCAGGTGCTGGCCATCGGACCGGCCGGGGAGCGGAGGGTCCGCTATGCCTGCATTTCCCACGACTTCGGCCGGCAGGCCGGCCGCACCGGGATCGGCATGGTCCTCGGCGGAAAGAACGTCAAGGCCGTGGCCGTCAAGGGGACCGGAGGCCTTCCCGTGTACGACGTCGAGGGCGCCTACGCCAAAGGCAAGGAGGCCTACGCCAAGGTCCGGGAAAAGCCGGGTTTCAAGGGGTGGACTCCCGAGGGTACCGCCGGCATCACCAACTGGACCAACGAGGTGGGCGTTTTCCCCACTCGCAACTTCCAGACTTCCTTCGCCGAACACTACAAGGACATCAACGGCAGGGCCGTTTTGGAGCGGCTGAAGATCACCGACAAGGGGTGCTCTCTGTGCCCCACGCCCTGCGGGAAATACGGCCGGGCACGGACCGGCCGGGGAGAAATCCATGTGGAGGGCCCGGAGTTCGAGACCATTGCGTTGTTCGGGGGCAACTGCGTGCTGCGCACCATCGAGGACGTGGCCTACGCCAACTATGTTTGCGACGAACTGGGGGTGGACACCATCTCCGCCGGGGTTGTCATCGCGTGGGCCATCGAGTGCTTCGAGCGGGGAATTCTCACCGAGGAGCAAATCGGCCGGGAAATCGCCTTTTCGGATCTGGACACCGTAGTGTACCTTCTGGAAAAGATCGCCGCACGAGACGGCATCGGCGATCTGCTGGCCGAGGGCGTAAAACGGGCCGCAGAGAAAGTAGGAAACGGCTCGGCCGACTTTGCCATCCACGTCAAGGGACTGGAGTGGACCGGTTACGAGTGCCGCAACGCCCCTTCCATGATGCTCGCCTATCTCACTTCGGACATCGGGGCCCATCACGGAAGGGCTTGGGTGCTGGGCCACGACATGGCCGGCGCGTTCACCAGCGTGCACGATCTCATCGTCTCCGGGGGCGAAGCCAAGCGGCAGCCCAAAGGACCGGTCACGGAAAAATGCGCCGAGTACGTGATCGCCTCCCAGCACGAGCGTCCCATCTTCGACGCCCTGGGCACCTGCCGGCTGCAGCTCATGGAACTGGGTTTCGAGGGGCATCATTACGCCGAACTGTACGGGCTCATCACCGGAAACCGGAAGAGCTGGGAGGAGCTGCTGGCTGTCTCGGAGCGGATCTGGCACCTGACCCGGGCCTTCAGCGTGAGGGAGATCGATGGGTTCGGGCGCAGGTGGGACCACCCGCCCCGGCGGCTCACCGACGACCCGGTTCAAAGCGGCCCCAACCAGGGCTACTGCATTCCCATGGAAGACATCGAGTTTCTCCTGGATGCCTACTACCGGGCGCGTGGCTGGAACGAAGACGGCATCCCCACCCGGGAAACCCTCGAGCGGGTGGGGCTGGCCGATGTCGCCGAAGACCTGGCCCGTTAGAGTAAATGTCAGAATTCGGTTCCGTATCCCGCCATTTGTGCCTATGGAAGAGTAGGGGAGGGGTTTATCCCCTCCCGTTGGTGGGATCACCTACCCCGAACCCGGTGAGCGGGATCTCCGCTTCGCTACCTCAGGGGCGGGGATAAACCCCGCCCCTTGTATGAAAAGCAAGAAAAAATTATTTCAGTCTGAACCTACTTATGACAAGTGCCATAGCCTGAAAGAGAACAACATGCGAATCAAAGAAATCCACATCTACGCTCACGAGCTCCCGGTGCTTGGGGGTACCTACCGGATGGCGAGCACCGCAGTGCATTCGCTGGACACGACCCTCGTGGAGATCGTCACCGATACCGGTGTGACCGGATACGGGGAAAGCTGCCCGGTGGGGCCGGTCTACCAGCCCATGCACGCCCTGGGGGTGCGAAGCGCCCTGGAGCAGATGGGTCCGCACCTGATCGGGCAGAACGCCCTTCGCATCGGATGCGTTCACGACGCCATGGAGGCCTCCCTCAACGGATTTCGCTACGCCAAGGCGGCGGCCACGGCCCGGGATCGGCAGGCACAGGGGTTCCGGCGGCTGCCCCGCCGGCTGGACTTTGTCCTGGAGGCTCCGTGCGCCTCCTGGCGGGAGTGCATCTCGCTTCGCCGCCGCACCGGGGTTCCCATCTACTGGGACGAGCTGGCCACCGGAGAGGCGGAGTTGGTTCAAATCATAGCCGAAGACGCCGCCGACGGCATCGGACTCAAGATCACCAAAAGCGGTGGACTGACCCGGTCTAGACGACAACGGGACATGTGCGTGGCAGCGGGCTACGCCCTCAGCGTTCAGGACACCACCGGATCGGACATCGCTTTCGCGGCCATCGTGCACCTGGCGCAGACCGTACCCGGCAGGCTGTTGCGCTGTGCCCTCGACTGCCGGGGCATAACCGACAAGAAAACCGCAAGGGGATCCTTTGCCGTTGTGGAGGGCACGGTGGCCGCCCCCGGCGAGCCGGGCCTTGGCATTACACCGCTGCCAGAGGTGCTGGGCGAACCGGTCGCCGTATACGGCGCCTGACCGATGCGTTTGCATCGCATGCGATTGCGTGAACGAGGAGAGAGCATGTTTTTCAGAACCAGACGTCTATGGAAAAAACCCGATCGGCTCCGCTCGCGATACGATGCCGTGATCATCGGCGGCGGGCTTCATGGGCTGGCCACCGCCTATTACCTGGCCCGCGAACACGGAATGCGCGATGTTGCCGTGATCGAAAAGAACTACATCGGTTTCGGCGGCGCGGGACGCAACACCGCTATCGTGCGCGCCAACCAGCGAACTTCGGAAAACCTACCGCTGTACAAGGAGGCGCTGGATCTGTGGCCGGTGCTGACCCGGGAGCTGAACTTCAACCTGATGTTCAACAACTGCGGCAACCTGAACCTGGTCCACAGCGAAGCGGCCATGAAAGCGTCCCGGTTGAATGTGGCAACAGCACAGTTTCACGGTGTGGAAAGCCACCTGCTGGACGCCGCACAGGTCAAGGAGATGGAGCCGGCACTGAACATCGCCGAAGACATCGCCTTTCCCATCCACGGCGCCATGTACCACCCCCCCGGCGGCGTGGTCCGCCACGATGCGGTGGTCTGGGGTCTTGCCAAGGGGGCGTCGGCCCACGGGGTGCACATCCACCAGCAGACCGAGGCGACGGGAATTTCGGTCGAAAACGGTGCGGTGGCCGGGGTCGAGACCCGCGCCGGCAACATCCGGACCGGACGGGTGCTGATCTCGGCAGGCGGCTATTCGGCGGACATCATCCACCGAATGCTGGGACTGACCCTGCCCATCAGCGTGCTGACCATCCAGGCCATGGTAACCCAGCCGCTCAAGCCTCTGCTCAATCACGTGGTCTCCTCCGGCGCCTACCATGTCTACGCCAACCAGACCTTGAAGGGCGAGATCGCCACCGGCGCCCACATGGATCCGTGGCCAAACTACACCACCCGAAACTCGGCCCACTACATCAAGCACCAGGCAGAGGCCCTGGGCGAGATGCTGCCCTGCCTGCGCGGCGTTCGGTTCATGCGCCACTGGGCGGGGCTTGCGGACATGACCCCGGACATGGCCCCCATCATGGATGGAAACGACCCCGTGCGGGGCGCCTACATCAACTGCGGATGGGGCTACTTCGGGTTCAAGTCCTGTGCGGTCGTGGGAAAGCACATGGCTGCGTTCATGGCCGGGGGCGAGTGTCCGGAGATCCTCCGGCCCTTCCACCTGCGCCGCTACGAACAGCACCGCCTCATGGGGGAGACTGCGGCGGTGGTGAACTACAGCCCGGACAACTAGGGGATGACACGGCGGGGATCCATCCCGCCCCCACGGAAGAAAACAAGACGTATCGTCAAAGGAGAACCCATGTCTCTGATGCTCACATGCCCCGTATGCGGTCGGCGCAACGGGTACGAATTCCGCTACGGGGGCGAAGACAAGGGACCCCGACCGGAAGAGGACGGCCTCACGCCGCGGGCCTGGTGCGACTATGTCCACATGAACCGATGTGCGGCCGGACCGGTAAAGGAATGGTGGTTTCATCGCGACGGCTGCGGCAGCTGGTTCACCACCTGGCGCGACACCACCACCAATTTGGAGATCCAACCTCCGGAGGATAGCGAATGAGCCGCTTGGAACATCTGCCCACACTGCGGATCGATCCATCCCTAACCCTGCCGCTGCACTACCGAGGCAAGACCCGTTACGGGGTTTCCGGCGACACCGTGGCCACGGCGCTCTTTGCCGACGGAGTCCGCATTTTCGGGCGCAGCCTCAAATACCACCGGCCCCGGGGGCTGTACAGCCTGGACGGGGAGTGCGCCAACACGACCATGGCGGTGGACGGGGTTCCCAACGTGCGCACCGAGACGACCCCGCTGGTATCCGGCATGCGGGTCGCCGTTCAAAACGTGATGGGCTTTCCCGAGTTCGACGTGATGGGCTTCATGGACCGCCTGAGTCCGTTCATGCCCGCCGGTTTCTACTACCGCATCCTGCACAAACCGGCGATGATCTGGCCCCTTGCGTTGAAGTCGATTCGAAAGGCGGCCGGTCTCGGAAAAATTTCGCCGGACTTCCGAACGATCGGTACCTTCGAAGAGCGGTACCTGCACGCCGATGTCTGCGTCGTCGGTGGAGGGGCCGCCGGCATGTCCGCAGCCCTGGCGGCAGCGGAATCCGGGCTGCGCGTGATCCTGCTGGAAGCAAGGCCCTGGCTGGGCGGCTGCTGGGACTACCGGTCCGGAGCCGACAGCGATGCCCTCCCCTTGTACGAGCGATCCAGAGAGCTGGCCCGTGAGGTCGCCGACGAACCCCGCATCCGGGTGTTCTGCCGAACCCCCATGATCGGGGCGTACAACGACAACCTCGTCACCGCCGTTCAATCCGGCGGTGAGGACGAAGGTTTCACCGAGCGCTACATCGAAATCCGGGCGCAAAGCGTGGTGGTGGCCACCGGCTGCATCGAGCGTCCGCTTCTGTTTGAAAACAACGACCGCCCCGGTGTGATGCAGGTGGGCTGCGCCCACCGGCTGGCCCGCACCTACGGGATCCTGCCCGGGAAAACGGCGGTTTTCAGCGTGGGGCACGACATGGGGTTGGAGGCGGCAGTGGACCTGTCCGAGCTGGGCGTGGAGGTACTCTGCGTGGCCGATGCCCGCGAGGACGGTCAGCATCCCGGGCTGGTGCGAGCTCTCACCGAACGGGGCATTCCCCTGCTGCGTGGCTGGGTTGCTGCGAGGGCATTTGGCAAGCGGCATGTGAAAAAGGCCGCCGTTACCACAGTGGAGGGTACGGTCCGAAGGGAATTCGCCTGCGACCTGCTTGTGGCATCGGCCGGGCTCAGCCCGGTCACCGGACCGCTGACCGTGGCCGGAGCCAGACTGGCCTACGATGTCCACACCGGCTACTTTTTACCCGAAGCCCTCCCTTGCGGTGTCCACGCTGCAGGGAGACTCTTGGGGTGGAACGATCCCGGCGCCGCCGAAGCCTCGGGCCGCCTGGCCGGTGTTCGGGCGGCCGCAGATTGCGGAAAGACCGTGGATTCCGATGCGGCCGAAGCAGCGCTTGCGGCGCATCCGGGACCAGAGTCGGGGTGCAAGCTGGTGACGGCCCCGGTCGCCGGCAAAAAGGCCTTTGTCTGTTTCGACGAGGACGCCACCGTGAAAAACGTTCGGCAGGCCATCGACATGGGATTCGATGTGCCGGAGCTGATCAAACGCTTTGCCGCCGTGGGACTCGGACCGGGTCAGGGCGGCATCCCCGGCCACAACCTGCCGCTGCTTGCCGCTCGGTACCGCGCTGACACCGCTCCGCCGCGGCCCACCACCGTGCGCTCCCCGCTGGTGCCCGCCCTGATCGCCGCCTACGCCGGGGCCCAGCGGGACATGTGCAAGCGGACGCCTCTACACAGGTTGCAGGAAAGGGACGGCGGCGTGTTCCGCCGCACCGGCGTATGGAAGCGGGCCCGGTATTTTTCCGACGACACCGAATGCCGGGAGGAGATCCTCGCCGTCCGAAACGGCGTCGGCATGCTGGACGCCTCCACGCTGGGGAAATTCCGCATCCACGGACCCGACGCCCTCAACGCCCTGCAGCGGGTCTACGTATCGGACATGCGCAAGGTCGGCAGCGACCGCGTGAAGTATTCGGCCATGTGCAACGACGACGGCTGCGTCATCGACGACGGCGTCGCCGTGAAAATTGGGGAAAACGACTACTACTTCACCACGTCCACCGGCCGCGCCGGAGCCACGGTCGAGTGGATCCGCTACCACACCCGCTTCGACGAATGGGACTTTCACCTGGTGAACCTCACCGACGCCTTAGGGGTGATCAACCTGGCCGGGCCCGATGCACGGACGGTTCTGGAATCGATCACGGATGCCGACGTATCCAACGAGGCCTTCCCCTTCGCCGGGTATCGGACCTTCCGGGTGGACGGATGGATTCCGGTGCGGGCCATGCGGCTGGGGTTCGTGGGTGAGCTTTCCTTCGAGCTGCACGCGCCGTCCTCGTTCATGCCGGCGCTGTGGGATCGTGTGGCCGAGGCCGGCAAGCCCCACGGCATTCGCAACTTCGGCATGGAGGCCCAGAACGTGCTGCGCATGGAAAAGGGTCACGTCATTCTCGGCCAGGAATCCGAACAGCGAACCAATTTGCTGGACCTGGGGCTGGGATTTCTGTGGGACCGCTCCAAGACGGATGCCGCAACCGTAGGGGCCGTCGCGCTGGAACAGGCCGAGGACGACCCGGACCGGCTCACACTGGTGGGGATCGAGATGGACGACCCGGACCGGCCGGCCAAGGACGGCTCCGTGATTGTGGACGACCGCATCCGGGGTTATGTCTGCACCCTGCGCAGAAGCGTAACGCTGAACCGGGCCGTCGGAATGGCCCTGGTGGAAGCCCCGCTTTCGGCACCCGGCACGCATCTGGAAATCTTCGAGGACGACTGCAACGGGCAACGGCTGAAGGCGAAGGTGGTCCCCATGCCGTTTTACGACCCGGAAGGAAAGCGGATGAAGGGATGACGAGGCTTTTCATCGCATTTGCCAAAGTATGTTCCGATTGGAATGGCCGTTTTCTTTCTTTTCGTAGGGGCGGGGTTTATCCCCGCCCGCTTTTATTGAAAAGCATGCCGTAAAAGGAACGGAATCCTGGCAATCGCCAGAACGCTGTGAGCCAAAGACGATACGGCCCATTGACCACAGGAGAACCCATGACCGAAAACCAACGACAGTCCCCCGTGCAATTTTCCGTCCCGGCTCTCGATGCAGAAGAACGGGACCGCTGGCCGGTGGTCCTCGAATACGCCGACGAGGGGGAGGGGCCTGACCTGGTGGACCTGAGCCATCTTACCCGCTGGGATCTTCAGGACCGGGATCTGCAACAGTTTCGACCCGGCGGCGTCGTCGTGCCGGAACGGCCGGGCAGCTGTGCTTTCGGCAACGGCGTTCTCGTCAACCGGATGAACCGTACCCAGGCCTCCATATGGCACCTGAATCCCGGCGAACCGCCGGGGCCGCCGTCCGAGAGCGCCCTTACCGACGTCACAGAGGCCACCGTTTTCCTGGCGCTGTTCGGCCCGGGGGTGTTTTCCATAGGGGAGAAGCTGACCGCTCTCGATCTGTCCCGGCCGGAACCGAAGCCGCCCTTTCTCATCCAGGGGCCCTTTTCCCGCGTGCCTTGCCAGATCGTGGTGCTGGAAAGAAGCGGAGAAACGGACGGAGGCCTGCTTTTCACCTGTTCGCGGGGCTATGCCGCCGACATGGTGGATTCCGTCTTGTCGGCGGGACGGGAATTCGGCCTGCGCCCGGCAGGAGAGAAGGCATTTCTCCGTTGGCTTTCCTCGGTTTTCCCGGAAACGGAATAACCCCCTATGGCATTTGCCAAAAGGTTGTTCCGGTTGGAAAGGCCTGTTGCTTGCCTTTCGTAGGGGAGGGGTTTATCCCCTCCCGTTGCAGCGTCTCGGGGGCCCCGCAGTGCGGGAGGGGATAAACCCCTCCCCTACGGTTCAGTTAAGAAGCAGGGCTGAAGCGGAGCGGGATTCCTGCAATTGCAGCAGGAAAGACTCTACAAACCCAGATCCTCGTTGATCAGCACGATCCGGACCCGTCCCTTGGGAAAGGACTTTTCGGTGATGGTCCAGGTGTTGCAGATCCGGCTGGGGCTGTTGCAGTCCTCGCAATAGCCGGTCTTCACGCAGGGGGTCTTCATGTCCAGCCGCATGGCGTTGGCCGGGGCCACGAAGTTTTTGATGCGGGCCATGGCCTCTTCCACGTCCGGCACCACCTTGTTGCGTCCCACCAGCACCACCACGTGTTTGGGACCGAAGGTCAGGCCGCCGATGCGGTTTCCGATCATGTCCAGATTCACCAGCAGACCGGTCTCGGTGACCGCGTTGGTTCCGGTAAAGAAAAGATCGGAGAGCAGCGCCCGCCGGCGCCTTTCGGCGAACTCTTCGGCGGGAACGCTGCGGTCGAAGGTGTCGATGACCTCCATTTGCTCGGCGGACCGGAGGCTGTCGTACAGCCCTGTGGCCAGGAAAGTCATCGACCCCCCGAAGGAGACGCTCTTGGGCTGGATCTCGGGCAGAATGCGGTCTCGCACCAGGGCGGCCGCGTCCTCTTTGGTCTCCGCCCGGTACACGGTAAAGTTGTTTTTTTCCAGAACGCCTTCCAGTTCGGTAAGGCGGAGGTTCCAGTAGTTTTCCACCGGTTTTTCCATTCGAGTCCTCCTGTGGGGTAGGATTTCATCCTTTTTGGCTACGCTGCCTTTTTGCCCTTCTTTGTCACCATTCGCAACAGGAATCCCGCAGCGATCCCCAAGGCGAAGGTGATCACCAGCACCAGCGCGCGGCTGGCTTCCACTTTCCAGAACAGCAGGCGGATTTCCAGGACCTGCGTGTTCTGCAGCACGAACACGGCGAAGACGACCAGAATTACCAGCAGGACGATTTGCTTGACGGACATGAACGGGCTCCTTTACGATGGGATCATTTCCCGATAGGAGGCTGTGGATAAACGGCGCCTTCCACCTTGATACAGCGTCTCCCGCATGGCGGGATGACACGGTTGATTCGATGCTTCAAGCAGTGTGCCCCCCCGCTTCGCGGGATGACTCGGCTGATTTATCAAAACCGGCGGAGAGCCTCTTGCCTGAAGGCGGGATGCTTGTTTATCCACAGCCTCCTTAAGGTCGGGAACGGTTTGCCTCTCTTCCTTAAAAAGGCCGCTGAACAAAGTCAATGATTTGCGCGCAGGAAAGCGCCGAAATCGGAGCCAGGGCATGGAAGAAAACATCGAGAAGATGGCGGAAAGGATCGCCCGGGGCGGAAAAACCGTGTTTTTCACCGGTGCCGGCATCTCCACGGAGAGCGGCATTCCGGACTACCGCAGCCAGGGGGGCATCTGGGACCGGTACCGGCCGGTGTACTTCGACGAGTTCATGTCGTCGCTCGAATCCCGCAAGGAATACTGGCGGCGATGGGTGGAGCTGTATGGAGGGCTTTTGAAAGCCCGGCCCAATCCGGCCCATCTGGCGCTTGCCGGGCTGTTCGAGGCGGGGCTGCTGGAAGGAGTGATCACCCAGAATGTAGACGGCCTGCACGAGGAGTCGGGCATTCCCCCGGACCGGATCATCGAGCTTCACGGCAACACCCGTCGCATCCGCTGCATGCACTGCCGGCAGACGACGCCCACGGATGCCGTCTGGGACCGCTTGAACAAGGGCGATGCCGCTCCCGCGTGCGACTGCGGGGGTTTTCTGAAGCCCGACACCGTTTCCTTCGGCCAGGCCATGCCTCGGGAGGCGGTCGAAAGGGCCGTGTCGCTGTCCCGCACCAGCGATGTCTTCATTGTGGTGGGCTCCACGCTGTTGGTCCAGCCCGCGGCCCACATGCCCTTTTACGCCAAGGAAAGCGGCGCCTGGCTGGCCGTGGTGAACCTGTCCGAAACCCCCTGCGACGAGCTTTGCGACGCCCTCATCCGGGAAAAGGCGGGAAAGGTCTTGTCGACACTGGAGGGAAAACTGCGGGAAATGGCAGCTCTCGACCCGCGTCGATAACGATAGGGAAACGGCATGCCCGGAAACGCCGGATCGCGTGCTCATCGGTTGGATTCGTGTTCCCCGGACCGGCAAAACATCGGCGGGATTGGACCGTCGGGAAAGGAGCAGTCGTCATGGAAGTCGTCGTTTATCTGATCGGCCTCAGCCATGTCGTCCTCAGTGCCCTCTGCATCCTCTACGCCCGGGAATCCATGAGCTGGATCCAGGGTTTGTTCAAGACCTATCCCCTCAAGTACCTGTCCGGTATTCCACTGTTGTACGGGTTCCTGTTTCTGATATCGGCCTCGGCCATCAGCTACCCGTGGCTGTTCCGGTTTCTGGGTCTTTTGGCCTTATGCGAGGCGGTGGTTGCCTTCACCAATCCGCAGAATCTCTACGGCCGGCTGCTGGATGGGTATTTCGAAAACATCTCCGAACGGACCCATCAGCTTTTCGGAATTATCGGTGTCATTTTCGGGACCCTGGTTCTGACTTGGGTGCAGTAGAGCGCCAAGACAAGGGCAAGCAAAAAAAGGAATTGCTGCACCGCATCGCAGCCGAGCGGCCGATGCCGCCCGTATCGTTGACCTCCTTAGGGCGATTGTCAGAATTCTGTTCCGTTTCCAGTACACTGTTCGCTCATAGCGATTGTCAAAAATAGGTTCCGATTGGCAAGCGTTCGAAATCGGGATCGGGATCGAAATCGGTTGATCAACGGCAATGCTCGATAGCGATTTCGATCCCGATTTCGATAAAAGGACCATCAGGGAAACGGAACGGAATTCTGACAATTGCTATAAATCTTCGGTATTGGTGGAGGCGTGGGAAACTGTTACTGTGCCTGCCGGTGCGTTTGAAACATTGAGAATCTTTCAAGAAGGCCCAAATTATTCTGTTACATATTGGTATGCCCCAAAGATTGGAATGGATGTGAAATTTGAGTCCTCAAACATATAAGGGGAGCGAAGCTGGAAACTTATGAAAATTGTAAAGCCATAACTGAATTGATCTAAACGAATTGCGATCATATATCGAACTACCAATACTGGCGCCGTAACTGCCAGACTGGCGTATCAATCAGAAACCCCGACCACCACGGCAGGGGGTCAAGACTTCGAGACGTAGTTGAAAACCCTGGTTCCCGCTCTGCCACCAAAATCTCACGAAAAATTTAGATTACCGAGTAAGAGACACTACCCCCATTTTGGTGATCCTTATGGGGGGATACAGGGCTTCGGCATCCAATTTGGCCTCAAAAATGTATGAGATTTTTTCCTTACCCTGATTTCGTATTAGATCGGTAATAAATCCAATACTGCTGAATAGATCCACTGACGCAGTCAAGGTAACATTCCCTTCACCGTAAGCGTCTATCACGGGTAGCTGGTTGGATACGCCGGTCATGATTTTGTATCCTTCCAAGGCAATAGTATAGGAAATACCTCTTAATTTAAGCGATGTACGATTAGGATTGATGATATGAAGACGGATTTCAAATTGAGGAATCGCCCCATCCGTAGGGATCGCTCTAAAAGAAGTGATGTTTACGGCCGGTTTTTCATACCCGAGCTGAAGACCCGCACATCCGCCCATTATTAGAAAAAAAAACAATAGGGATATAAAAAGTAATCTTCTTGTCATTATTTTTTCCTATTTGCATAGTGTCAAAGGGAAAGTTCACAGAAAATGATTTTGAACGGAACATACCATACCCAACTGGCTTTTTCCATTTTTAGGAATCGTCAAGAGAAAAATCATGCGCAAGGCTGGCGTGGCCAAATCCGTCATCCTGGCGATCACGGGGCATTCCAAATCTGTAACCATCTGCCCATCCTGACTGACCAGATCACCGACTACATGCAGTAGCCTTGCCTTTTCCCGCCAGAGCAGGCATTATCGAGTTATTCCGCTGGTTGAGCCAACCAACTCCATAGAGGGGTATATTGGCAAGAGTCGCTGTGGTAGGTACTCTCAAGCTTTGGCTATCCGGCCTTATCGTTATCGCTCAGCTCAACCAAGATCTTGGAGGAGTGCGATGATGCCGTGCTACAAAGTTCCATTCGGGACTCTGTCCATCCTTGCCATCCTGCTATTTTCCGCCTGCTCAACCAGTCCTTCGAGATCGATAACTCCGGAAATCGTACCCCAAACAACAATTGATCAACAATTACAATATGCATTGAACAGCGCCAGGGAACAGTCTGCAATAAAGGGCGTTTCGGCTGCGATAATAAGGCCGCACAAAGAAATCTGGATTGGTGTAAGCGGTATGTCCGATCCAACGATAGACGAGCAAATCGTTCCCGAAATGCTATTTGATATCGGGAGCATCGGGAAAAATTATTTGGCCGCACTGGTGCTTAGACTTGTTGAAGAAAGACGGCTTGGATTGGACGATCCCCTCTGGAAATGGCTTCCAAATTATCCAAACATTGACAACAAGATAACGATTCGCCAGTTACTCAATCACACAAGTGGTGTTTTTGATTTCGTAAAGCATCCTCGATCCCCCTTCCAGATGGTCTACAGGTCAACCAAAATTTGGAACCAGGAACAAATACTGGCCGAGTTGGTCGACAAACCGTATTTTATACCGGGAAAGGGATGGCATTATTCCACAACCAATTACATTTTGCTCAGAATGATCGCCGAGAAAGTTACAGGGTCGAAGGTTTCATCCGAAACGGCCAGAAGATTCCTGATTCCCTTGGCACTCGATGGAACCGTTGCCGTAGACCCTCTTGGATCAGTTCCAGCGGAAATACGTATAGCGAACAATTGGATAGGACAACATGTTGATCTCGCGCCCAAACCGCAGCCATGGACCTCTAGCAGCCCGACTTTGATATATGCGACTGCCGAGGATGCGGCCAAGTGGGCGCACTTTCTCTATCATGATAAGATTGTACTCAAGCAACGTTCACTGGATCAAATGCTTGATTTTCACTCCCCAGCACCTAACGATCCACCACTTTCCGGATATGGGCTGGGAGTAATGTTTGTGGATTATGATCTGGTGGAAAATTTGTTTGGTATTAAGGGTGTGCGGATGTGGGGTCATGGAGGATCGACACATGGGTTCCGGTCAATTGTCATGTACCTGCCCGATCAGGAAACCACGATATCCGTGTTGGCCAATGGGAATGATGACAAGGGATTGATCAACATCTTTGTAGGACTTTTGAAGGTTATAATAGATGATTCTAACAAGGAATAGGGGTCGTTTTCGATTCCATTTGACTACCCTTTCGGCCACTGTCATTTTGGCCTTGGTATTCGCTGTAATTTTGGTTCATTCGATAGCAATG
>JAJDOA010000260.1 GCA_022340405.1 Desulfobacteraceae bacterium
CAGCTTTTTCATGGGCGGGAATCCTCCGCTGGCAGGGATGTTGTCGACGAAACCCTTTTTGGCTACCACGACGGCGTTGGCCTGCAACACCACCGTCGCTTTTACGTCCATGGCCAGGGCGGCATTGGCCAGGACAAAAGGAATGCTGGCCTTGTCTGGTTTTTCGTCACCGTGGGTGCTGAGGTAGAGAATTTTTTCCTCTTTTTCTTCCATTTTGTTTCTCCTTGATTGAAAGCGATTACACTAGTGCAATGACACGGTTCAGGCGGCAAGGTTTTCGGCAAGTATCGAGGACAGATCTTCAACATCTGCGCCCAGTTTGCGAAGGTTGCCCAGGCAGATGGGGCACATGGCCACGATGGGCGCCCCGGGAGCAGAAAGCTGCGCCAGGCGCCGTCCGCCGACCTCTCCGGCAAGTTTCGGCGAGATGGACTCGGCGGGACCGCCGCAGCAGTGGGTGAAGGCGCCGGACTGCTCCACTTTTCGGCACTGAATGCCGAGGGCGGCCAGGGCTCGCGCCGGGACGTCAGAAAGACCCAGATACCGGCCGTAAAAACAGGGGTCGTGGAGCGTGACCGTGCGATCGGTTTTTCGTGCGGGAATCCGGATTTTCTCGAAATACGGGGTGACCTCGAAGTGGGCCCCGGTAATCTTGGGGTAGAGTTCTTTCAGGGCGTAGGTGGTGTGGGGGTCCACCGTAATGAGCTTTTTCACCCCGGCGGATGTCAGCCGTCGTGCGACCCAGTGGGCATGATTCTCAAAGGTTTTCTGGTCGCCGAGGTCGTAGAGAAGTACGCCGCTGTATTGGTCCAGTTCGGGGCGGTAGTAAAAGCTCGCCCGCGACGCGGTGAGAATCCGAGCGATATTCTGCAGCGTGCGGTTGAATTTCCGTTTGTCGCGACCGGGGGTGATGAGCGCCAACCCGAGGCCGGATAGGGTGCTGGGCGCCCAGCGGGCGTAGCGCAGGTATTCCGCCCAAGGGGTGTCCTCGAATTTGGCCAGGTATCCGGTGGCGGTTTCGATGTACGGAACGAACTGGTACATCAGGCCGGTAAACAGCAGGGCTTCGCCGTTTTTCGGCAGGTCGGCATCCTTCCACCACCGGTTGACCAAAGTGTTGGGAATGCCGAAAGGGTTGCGGGTCCTTCGGAGGTTGCCGGCAATGGTTTCGATGATGTCTCGGGGACGATACATGTCAAGATTTCCTCCAATTTTCGACGGCCATGCGTTTCAAAGAAAGGATGATTTCCCCCGGGTTGGCCTCCCGCGGGCAGGTCTGGGTGCACAGACCGCAGTGCAGGCACTTCCAGAGTTCAGCGGCATTTTCCAGTATCCGATCCTTGGCGCCGATTTGAATGTACCGGATCAGTTTGCGGGGGAAGTGATCGTGGAGCAACGGACAGATGGCCGAACAGGTGCCGCAGTTGAAGCAGGCCAGGGCCGTGTCCTCCCCGTACTTCATCATCTCTTCGGCAAAATCGGGATTTAGCGCAGTCATGGGTGTTCTCCCTGACGTCGACGGAGACAGCGGTTGCAATCCCCGGCGATAAGGATGTCTATGCCGCAGAACATGCCTGCTCGTCGGCGGTTTCTTTCGGTGCCACAAGCGCATACCGAAAATAGCTTCCGTCCTGTCCGTCCTCGACGAGTTCGCCGTATTTCTTCAGGGCTGCAACGAACCAGATGACCCGGTGGGAAGGAATCCCGGTGGTCTCGGCGATTTCGGGAACGGTGGCCGGGTTCTTTTCCAGGCAGGCCAGGATGGCCTTTCGTTCCTTTTTCTGGGTTTTCACCGCCGCGGCTGCCTTGGTGATCCAGCCTTTGCGTTCTTCTCGCAGCCGTTTCATCGCTTCCTTTTTGGCGGATTTTTCGCTCATCGGTCCACCTCTTCTTTGCTTGAGGTATGGCAGCCGGCGATGGCCCTCCGGCCATCACGCCGCCGTAGGTTCGGAACCAATGCTGTCGACCATGGCCTCGTATTGCTTCAGCGTCATCCCGGCCACGTCGATGGCGTTTTCCGGGCACACCGCCACGCAGGCACCGCATCCCAGGCACAGGGCAGGCGTCACTTGAGCGCGACGCACGGTTTTGCCATCGACTTCCATGTCGACCATGGCCAGGGCGCCTTCGTTGAGGCAGGCATCCACGCAGGCCCCGGATCCCGCGCACCGGGAAAGGTCGACTTCGGCAACGAAGGGATCCAGTTCCACGTACCCGCGGGCCAGCAGGGCGGCGGCCTTGACCGCCGCCGCTCCCGCCGTGTTGCACGTTTCGCCGATGTCAAAGGGTGCCTGGCAGGTGCCGGCCAACAGGATGCCGCCGACGGGCAGTTCCACCGGACGAAGCTTGGGGTGGACTTCCAGCAGGAAGCCGTCGGCGCCCTTCGGCAACTTCATCATGTCGACCAGATCCGAAACGTCGTTGGGTTCCATGCCCGTGGCCAAAACGACCAGGTCAGCAGGCACCTCGAGTTCTTCTCCGAAAGTCAGCGTATCGGTCACCTTCACCCGTAGCGGATAAGTGTCGGCTTCTTCCGTTGGGATGACCTCGGGCATGGCATCGGGCTCGAACCGGAGAAAGACGACGCCTTCTCGGGAGGCCTGCTCATAGATTTCCTCGTGGCCGCGCCCGTAGGTGCGGATGTCCCGGTACATCTCGTAGACCCGGGTGCCGGGAAAGTTCCGACGGATCCGGCCCGTGGCATGGAGGGTGGCCGAGCAGCAGGTGCGGGAACAGTACTCATTCAACGTGCCGGAGGCGTTTTCGGGGTGGATGCCGGGGATCTGCCGACTGCCGACGCAATGGATGAAGACGATGCTGCGAATCGGACGTCCCCCCAACCTTAGCTGTTCGCCGGACGACGGGCTGGTCGTCATCTGCCGAATCAGATCCGGCAGCGTAATGACCTGGGGAGACTCTCCGAACCCGTATTCCCCCTTCCAGGGCGTGTAGGACCGGAAGCCGGTGGCCAGGACGACGACGCCGGTTTCCACGGTAACGGAGGCCGGCGATGCCGGAGGGTCCTCGGCTATCACGCCGGCCAGAGGGAGGAACGCTCCGGGCTCGGCCCCCTGGGCCGCAGCCGTTTCCAGGGCCTCAAGGGTTTCTGCATCCTGGGGCGGCGCCTTCTGGAGGGTGAGGGTGAAATTGCCGATGTAGCCTGAAAAGTCCGTCACCCGGGAACAGGTGTGCACGGTCACGGCTGGATTTTCCAACACTTGCGCCGCCAGCTCAGAGACGATGTCGGCGGCCCTTTCTCCGGTGGGCGCGACACGGTCCAGTCGGGCGGCCTGCCCGCCGAGAAAGGGGGATCGCTCCACCAAGGTCACCGGAATGCCCCGGTCGGCCAGATCTTTGGCCGCCCGCAGTCCGGCTACACCGCCGCCGATGACCGTCGCATGCCGCGTGGCCTCCACGCGGATGGGCTCCAGCGGGTTGAGCTGTTCGGCCTTGGCCGCAGCGGCGGCCACCAGCCGGGTGGCCTTATCGGTGGCCGGCGTGCCGTGGTGGACCCAGCTGACCTGTTCGCGGATATTCGCATGCTCGTACACGTACGGATTGGTGCCCGCTCGGGAGATGGCGCCGCGAAACGTCGTTTCGTGAAGGCTCGGTGCGCAGGAGGCCACGACGACCCGGTCAACGGTGCCGCTTTTCAAATCCTCCATGATCATTTCCTGCCCCGGGTCCGAGCACATGAACATATTGGTGCGGGCCACCGAGACCCCGGGGAGCTTTTCCATTCGGTTGCGGACTTCCTCGACGTCCACGTGGTCGGATATGTTTCCTCCGCAGTAGCAGATGTAGACACCGACTTTTTTCTCTTCCGCCTTCGGGGATCGTTTCTCTTCCGTCATTTTCTTCTCCGTGCGCCTCGGTTGGGAATCGTCTTTAGGCGACCTTTTCCCTCCGGGCCAGGGTGGTCAGATATTTGGCCGCTTCCATGGCGGCGGCCCCGGCCTCGGCGATGGTATCCACGATATCCTTGGGCCCAGCTCCCGCGCCGGCGGTGAAAACGCCCGCCATTTCCGTTAGGGTGGGAGCGGTCTTGGGGCGGATGGTGTGCAGGAATCGGTCCGGACCCATGGAAACCGGACAAATACCTTCCGGGTTCCAGGAGGGGATCATCCCCAAGGAGAGGACGGTGAGATCGTGCTCGGCGGTGGTGATGCCCCCTCCGCTCTGATCCTCGTAATGCAGAACGACCCGGCCTTCTTCACCCGCCTCGATGCGGGCCACCTTGGCCTTGACGAACTGGATTCCCATTGCCTTGGCGTTCTGATAGAACTGCTCGTATCCTTTCCCGAAGGCCCGGATGTCCATGTAGTAGATGGTGATGTCTGCCAGGGGCAGGGCGCCGGAAAGGAGCATGGCCTGCTTGATGGCATACATACAGCAGACCCGGGAGCAGTAGGACTGGCCCATGCTCTTGTCCCGGGAGCCGGCGCACTGGATGTAGGCGATGTTGTCGGGCTCCATGCCGTCGGACGGCCGCAGCACCCGGTTGTAGGGTCCGTGGGGGGCCAGCAGCCTTTCCATCTGTAACGAGTCGATGACATTGGGGATTTCCCCCCGGCCGTACTGCACCTTGTCCGCCAGCGAGGTCAATTCGAATCCAGTGGTCAGCAGCGCCGTCTTCGCCGTAATGGTAAACGTCTGGGGCTGCTGAAAGTAGTCGACGGCCTGGGTCGGGCAGACCTTCTCGCACTTGCCGCACAGCATGCAGTTTTCCGGGTCGAGGACGGCCGTCTGCGGAATGGCGTTGGAGAAGGGGATGGCAATGGCTTTGGTGGCTGAAAATCCTCCCTGCTCCCTGTCGGAGACGAGGACCGGGCAGTTGTATTCGCACTGCCGGCAACCGATGCACTTTTCGGCATCCACGTAGCGGGGCCGCTGGACGACCTTCGCCCGGATCGCCCCGTCGCCTTCCTGCAGCGATTTCAGCTCGCAATAGGTCAACAGCGTGATGTTGTCGTGGTGGGCCGCGGCGGCCATTTTAGGGGTGGTGATGCAACTGGCACAGTCCAGAGTGGGAAACACCT
>JAJDOA010000299.1 GCA_022340405.1 Desulfobacteraceae bacterium
GGGCTCCTCACTCCGCTGCCAGGTCATCGGAGGAACATGATCGAGATCGAACGACGGAAAAGCGAGCGTTGGATCGCAAAACCCGGCGTCCTGCTCGAATATCGCTTGATTAGGCGCATTCCTCTGATCAAGGGCCGGTACCGGCTCTTTGGAACGGTCATGGATCTCAGCGCAGGCGGGCTTGCCGTGGAATATGCCGACCGGAAAATCCGTCCGATGGAAAAGCTCGAATACGCCCTGTCGGCGCCCAATATGGGGCTGCGGCTCGAAGGACTCGAAATGCAGGCCGTTTCGGACTTCGTTGTCACCGATGAGTCCAGTTGCGGGGGAGGGGTTTGCCGAAGGCGGGGTTTCCGTTTCGGTCAGATGAGCCGTGAGCAGCATGAAATACTTCGCAAGATTCTCCAGTCCTGCTCAGATGGGCCGCTCAAAGCCTGATGCATCGGCGCCCGAGGGGGAGTCATCCCTTTCCGGGAGCCGCAAAGGATATCGATTCTTCCCTCCAACGGGTTCCGGTCTTCTCCCCCCGCAGTACGTCACCCCTTCTTTTGCTTCTCCTGCAGCCCTGTTTGAACGTTGATCCGGTCCAGGCGACGTGAAGGCATCTTAAAAAACCGAACCGGTGCTCAGGGGAAATTTTTTCTGAGAGCTGAACTCTGTGTCGTCGCAACGAAGCCTGTCCGCTGCAATCGTATTTTTGAGATATGTTCGTTTCAATTCTTCCCCGCTCCCCGGGAAGTGCTCCACACCCGGATCGGAAGGTCAAAGCGCTCGATCAGCGCATCGAGGCGCTGGCGGTGCACCGCGTCTGCCGCACCTTCTTCGATCAGGACGATGCCGGCTCGCCTGCCGGTCTGCAGTGCCGACCGCAGACTCCAGCCCACGGCATCGGCCCATTCGACAGCCGGGGCGATCTCTACGGCATGAGTCGGGGTCAGGCAGTCGCAGCGGCCGCCATCGGCCATGCGAACCCATGGGGTGCCTCCCTCGAGTGCGCACCATCGGTCGGTGTACCACTTTTCCGATGGAAAATCCGAACCGGAAGCGGACAGCGGGGAGAGCATCAGAAGCAAGATCGCTGCGGCATAAAGCCTCGGGTGCAAGCGGAACATGTAGACCTCCTGCTGGATGAATTCTGCTGGGATGATGACTTTGCGCGGTGCCCCGGAAATGAGCATCAAAAGGTTCAAACGAACACCGGGGCATTTCAACTTTCTCACTCCGGCAACGGCGGGTGTGAGAAAATCGGCACGTGGGTTCCGGGTCAAAACATCTAGACGGCCGTTTGCAGCCCTGCGCCGCGGTTGTCCCCTGCGCCCGGCTGTGGTATCGATGTATAACAGGAGTCGATGGGAAATAAAACCCGCAGAACCTGCCGTGGGAAAGACGCCGGACATGAAAGACGCCTGCCTGTCATCGATCGAATCGTACTTCATCTGCAAGTGCATCGGCGAGACCATCGACGGCCTCAGGGACGGCCTTTGCCGTTTTTCGGGTCCGAGCCGGGCCGCCCTGATCTACGCCCTCGATCCAGACGAGCCGATGAAGATCTGCGATCCCCAGAACCTGCTCCATGGCCATGAGCCCAAATTCAAAGAGCTGTTCCTCGACACGGAAGACTGGCGCAGCTACCGCGTCAGCGAGGGGAACAAACGGAAGTTCGGGCACATGCGCCCGCTCCAGAACCTCGGGCTGGCGGGGCTGATCTCCTTCGGAGGGCGCAGCGGACCGGTTTTCTACCAGATGTGGTTCACCGAACACCATCCGGACATGTGCTGCACCCACATCACCGAGCGGTGGCTGGAACACGCGGCATGGCGTTTCTCCCACGATGTGGCCAACGGCGAAGAACTCTACACGGGAATCTCCGGCAGCTTTCTGAGCGAATACGCCACCCACGCCGTTCGGGACTACCTGATCGACGTGATGAACGTGGAGCTGGGCTGGGACACCGAACTGAGAATTTTTCCAATCCTGGAGGCGGTGCTCGGTATCTCCCGAACCCCCGAAGAGGGCCAGCACCCCTGGGGTGAACTTCTTTTTGTGGAGCCGAAGGCCCTGGACCGGCTTTGCTGGATCGCCCGTTTTCCGCCCCTGGAGCAGCCCCGGCTCGAAAACTACAAACACGTGCGCAAGCTGCTGCTGACCGTGGAAGGCTCGGAACGAAAACTGGTCTCCGACGGCCAGGCGATCCTCGGTGTGGCTTCCGGCTCCCCATCGGCGTTCTGTCTTGCCGCGGAGTTTTTCGGCAGATACGGCTTTTTGAAAGTCCACGAAGAACGGATTTGCAGTTTTTCAGACGGCAGCTTCCGGTCGACCACCTATCGGGCCAAGCTCGTGCAGGTGGAAGAGGCCCTGCTCGAGGCCGACCTCGATCCCAACGAAGGCAGCGAGCTGTTCAAGATTGTCTCTTCGCTGGTTCACCACGCCGAAATCAACCGGTTCGGCTGCACCATCGTTCTCGATCTCAACCCGGAGCCGATCCAGCTGTCGGGCCAGACCCTGGCCGAACCCCTTGACCTGCAGCGGCCCGAAAACCTCGAGCTGGCCCAGGCCATGGCCAAGGTGGACGGAGCGCTGCACGTGGGCCAGGACCTGAAGCTCCACGGCTTTGCCTGCCTTCTCGACGGCCGATCCTATGCCGGAGAGGACCGCTCACGGGGCGCACGCTTCAATTCGGCCCTGCGGTTCACCGCCGAGCGGGCCAATATCCTGGTCGTGGTGGTCTCCTCGGATCGTCCCGTTTCCATCATTCAGGAGGGGGTGGACGTCAGCGCCCTGTGCGCCTGGAAACCGCACGCAAGCTCCCTGGCATCCCCCCGGACCCTGGAATCCTGGATTTCCCGCATGAACGGAAACTAACACCCACAACCCACATCCCAAAACCTACAAACGACAACCGCTCCCCGGCGGGGAGCGACAAGGAGGTGACGAGATCATGACTTCGGAAAGATTCTCTTTCCAGAAAGGCGATGCGCTGGTGATCGTCGATGTGCAAAACGATTTTCTCCCGGGCGGTGCATTGCCCATCGACAAGGGAGACGAGGTGATCCCCGTGATCAACCGGTACGTGGAAAAGGCCCGAAATGCCGGTGTCCCGGTATTTGCCTCCAGGGACTGGCACCCGGCGGGACACATCAGCTTCCAGGAGCAGGGCGGCAAGTGGCCCCCGCACTGCCTCCAGGACACCGAGGGCGCAGCGTTTTCCGCATCACTGTCGCTTCCCGACGATGCGGTGGTGGTGACCAAAGGCGTTCGTTTCGACCAGGACCAGAACTCGGCTTTCGATCAGACCGGTTTGGCCGTTCGGTTGAAACAGGACGGGGTGACCCGGCTCGTGGTCGCGGGCCTGGCGCAGGATGTCTGCGTCCTGGCCACCGTGATC
>JAJDOA010000354.1 GCA_022340405.1 Desulfobacteraceae bacterium
AATTCCTACAAGCAGATTCCCACTTTTTATTCCTGCAAGTGCTCCGCCAAAACCACCCGAAACAGCACCAATGATTGCGCCCGGTAGTCCCGACAATCCGTCTGGATCCACCCAATTCACCGGATCATTCAAGCAATACCCATAAAGATCCGTATCCCCACCTGCGAAGAAAATCGGATCCTTGGCCGTCCATCTTCCGGTATCGGGGTCGTAGTCGCGGAAGCCGAAGTGGACGAGGCCGGTGTCGGGGTCTTGCAGGCCGCCGGCGAAGCCGATGGGGATAACCAGGGCCGGGTTCGTGTCTTCCAGGACATTGCCGAATGCGTCGTATGTGAGGGTCTTTACCACGTTTCCAGCGGCATCGGCAACCAAGCGGAGGGAGCCCGCCGGGTCGTAGGCGAGAAAATACCGTAGCCCTTCCCGGGTCATGGCATGGGGCGTTCCGGCATCCGCGTATTCGAAGCGCATCCGAAGGTTGTCGCTTCCGTCGTACACTGCCAGTAGGCGGGTTCGTCCCTGCCATAGGTATTTCTCCACGATGTTGCCATCCACTTTTTTCCCGATCCGCCGGCCCAGCGGGTCGTGGAGATATTCCACGGATCGGCTGTCGGGAAGATCGACTTCCAACAGCTCACCCAGGGACGAATATCGATAGGTTGTCGTTCCTTCGGGGTCGATCTTCTCGGTGAGAAAGCCGTCCGTATCGTAGCGGTACTGGCTGCTTCCGGCCGAAAGCACCTGATCCTCGTCGGAATAGGAAAACTGCCTTCCAGAAAGGCCCCGCAGGGTGTTCTCGTCCCGGACCCGGGTGCCGGCGATATCGTAGTCGTAGCCTTCGATGGGAATGCCGTCTCGTGTGACCGAGACCAGACGGCCGGCGGCGTCGTAGCTGTAGGCAAAGGACCGGCTGACACCGCCGAGGGTTTCGGTCTTGCCGACAATGCGAGCGCTGTCGTCGCGGGAGACGCTCCAGGAGAACACATCGGCACCAGCGGCGTTGACCGTTTCCATCGCGAGTTCACCGTGGCCGTTGAAAGCCCGGCTTATGGAGAAAGTCCCGTCGCTCAGGGTTTCCGGAAGACCGTTTCCGGCATTTCGCTGGATCGTGAAGCTTCCGGAACCGCTGAGAAGCCCGTCCGCATCGTAGGTGTAGTCTGTTGCGGTCCCGGCATAGGTGAACTGCACGATTTCGAAAGCGTCGTTGTAGACATAGGCCAGGCTCCGGTCGAGCGTGCCGGAAAGGGTTTCACCGGTGAGCAGCCGGCCGTCGTAGGCATAATCGATGCGCTCCGAACCGCGGGTGACGGACTCCGGCTTCGACCCGCAGGCATAGGCGTAGGAAATGCTTCCCTCCGGCGTGACGGTCTCTGCCAGCCGGCCGTATGCATACCGGCGCTCGATGCGCTTTCCCGACGGAAACTCGACAACGGTCGGATTTCGATCCCGATCATACGCAAACCGGTAGCTTCCGCTCAAAGGCGTGTCGTAGCGGCTGGGCCGGTTCACCCCGTTGTAGGCGAAACCGTGGTCCACCGAGGCTGCGTTGGTCAGAACGGTTGTATTCCCGTTGGCATCGTAGGCGAAATAGAGCGCAGCGCCGTCCGGGCGCGTCATTTCCGTAATCCGGCCCAGAATATCCCGGTCGAAGGTGGTGACGGCGCCGTCGGCCTCGGTTACCGAAGCGAGAAAGCCGTTCTCGTCATAGGCATAGCGAACGGTTCTCGTATCCGACGACAGGGAAGCGAGTCTTCCCAGGAGGTCGTAGCCGAACACCCGATCGTGTTGGTTCGGGGTGCGGACAGCCTGGGGCCGCAAGGTCTCCGGGTCGTAGGAAAGCTCCGTGGTTCTGCCTTCCGGTGAGGTGAACGTCCGCAAGGCCTGGCTCAGGTCGTTCTCACGGATCGCGGTCCGGCCGTTGACCGTGACCGATTCCAGATACCGCTCCGGCAGTCCGTCGAGATCGTCGTCTTCGCGGGTTTTCTCGATTCGGGTGCTTCGCACCAGGCCCTGCGGTGTGGTTTCGGTCTGCCGGTACAAGTCGGTGGAGCCGAAAAGGGGGTCGAGGGCCAGATCGGTTTCCAGGGCCATTCCGCATGAAAACCGGCTCTCGGAATGAAGGCCGTCGACGGATTCGGCAAATTCGCTCCAGTCCCCCGAAGGCCCGGTGATCGTGGAGGAAAAGGAGCCTGCCGGCTCGAACCAGTCCGAAAACCGCGTCTCCGCACCCTCGGCGCTGATCCCTACGGTGACCGTTCGCCCGCCCGGTAATACGGTTTTGTCAAAGAGCAGGCTGCCGCCTTCGTCGTCGAAAGATTCGATCAGGCGGCCTTGCTCATCGTAGCGGTGATGGAAGCCGTTGCCGTTGGGCTCCGTCTTTTCCGTCATCAATCCGCCGCCGGTGTAGGTAAACCGATGAGCACTGCCGTCAGGGTAACGGATCTCCGTCAAAAGCCCTCTGCTGTCCACAAGGAGCTCGGTTCGGAGGCCGTCGGGGGACGTGAGAGCCTGCACCCTGCCGTCGGCATCCCTCTCAACGCTGAGGCGGTTTCCGAAGGGATCGACAACCGCGCTCAGCCGGCCGGAGGCATCGTATGCGAAGGTGCGAATCTCCCGGAAGCTCTCACGCTCCACGGTGGCGGCATGGCGCCCGTTGGCATCCATGACGTGCCCGGTCCCGTCTTCTTCGGCAAAGAAGAATGCATCGGGATTTCCGTGGGCGGACACCGCTTGGGTGGGGGCGACCTGGCGGATCCGGCCGTCAGAGATGACCAAAAGGGAACCATCCGGCGCCGGGATCACGTCCCACGGCCGTTTGACACCGGCTTTGGTGGCCGCTCCCCCGTCGCCTGTGCTCTCGTCGGATCCGTCACCGGCCACCGTGGTGATAATGCCGGAAGGGTTCACACGGCGAACCCGGTTGTTGCCCCCGTCGGCGATGTAGAGAGTGCCGGAGTCGTCCACCGCGATGTTCGCCGGGCTGGTCAACTGCGCCTCCAGGGCCGGGCCGCCGTCGCCGCCGTAACCTGCGGCGCGGGTTCCCGCAACGGTGTCGATGATCCCTTCGGGGTTCACTTTTCGAACCTTGTGGTAACAAATCACGAAGATATTGCCTTCGGCGTCCACGCTGATTTTTCGAGGGCTGGCGAGCGACGCTTCCAGGGCCGGGCCCCCGTCGCCGCCGCAATCCCGGTTTCCGCTGCCGGCCACCGTGGTGATGACGCCGTCCGGATCGACCTTGCGGATGCGGTTGTTACCGTTGTCCGCGATATAAAGGTTTCCCGCCGGGTCGACGTCGACGCCGATGGGGCCGGCCAGGGATGCGTCCACTGCCGGGCCGCCGTCGCCGGAAAACCCGTAGGACCCGTTTCCGGCCACCGTGGTGATGATACCGTCCGGGTCGACCTTGCGGATGCGGTTGTTGTAGTAGTCGGCGATGAAAACGTTGCCGGTAGCGTCCACCGCCACCGAGTGGGCGTAGTTCAGCTCTGCACGGGTCGCCGGGCCGCCGTCGCCGGAAAACCCCGGATTTCCGGTGCCGGCCACCCGCACGAGGTTGCCCTGGGTGTCGAGCTTGTCGACGATGTCCATCCCGGCGCGTGCGATGTAGATGTTGCCTTCGGCGTCCACGTCGAGTTCTTCCAGATGGTACATCCGGGCCACGGTTTCGATGACGGCGGAGGCGGATTGCCTCCGAGTGCCGTCGCCCTTGTGCAAGGTGGTCAGGTCCGCAAGATGCATGCTGTGGTGCTGCGAAAGGGTCCAGCCCTCGGCTACCGTACCGGTACCCCTGGTAAGATGGACGTCCTTTTCTTTCCAGAGCACGACTTCCTGCAGGGCCGGAACGCCCGTGGAGGCTCCTCCGGGAAGACCGAAGGAGCGCTCCACCTGGGCAGGCGTGGCATAGTAGCCGTCGTAGACGAAGCCGACACGGGTGCGTGCGACGCTGGAGCCCCGCACGGGTTGCCCGCGAAAATCCAGACCGTCCCAGATGAATTCCGCTGTTTGGTCGGGCAGGGCCGGAAGTTCCTGCGCGAGCGTGCGCCCGGCGACCTGCACCTCCACACGGATCCGTTTGAGGCTGGAAGGAATGGTCTCCCCGCTGGCGGGAACGACGATGCGGTGGTAGAAGCCCTCAGTGCGGTCGGAAGCATAGTGCAGGCGCATGCCCGTGCCGGGCACGGGGATGTCGTCGTGAAGTACGCGGGTGCGCTGTTCGACCGAGGAGCCGAACACCACCGGGCAAGGCTTGTTGCGCGGCGGTTCGGCATCGGCGAACGGCTGCCCACCGGCATCGGAGGGGCGGGCACCGGGTGCCGCCACGACGGAGAAGTTGAAATCCCACAGACTGAAATGGGTCACGGGGACCCTCCAGAAAGTGGCCCCCGGCGGGTAGGCTGCCGGGTCCTGCAATCCGACGGTTTCGTCGCTTTGCAGACCGTCGCCGTCCAGATCGTCGGCCACACCGTCTCCGTCGGCATCCAGGGCATCGGCCGCACCGTCGGCATCCGTGTCCATCAGCCGGACCACGACGCCGTTGTCTGCAGGCACCCAGATGCCTCGGTCCTCGTCGTAGTATCCCGCGGGGACGGCCGTTCCCACGGGAAAGCCCAGAAAGTTCTCCACCCAGGTAACGACCGGTTCAGCAAAACGCACGCGCTCGGATTGATCCACCGAAAGGTCCACGCAGTAGGTGTAGGCAGAGGTTGGGGGCAGAACGGCCGGCATCGCCTGTGGGTTCGGCACCTGGGTCGCCCGAAGGGTGAATTCCGAAAGCTCGGAGACGGTCATGCCCTGGTCGTCCACCACGTAAACCCGATTGTTACCGGTGGTCACGACGGTGCAGGAGCGGTCTCCGGCCGAATCGGAGAAAACGGAACTGCGGTGGACGGCCACGGTTGCTTCACTTCCATCCAGCACCACCGGCGTGGCGAGAATATCTTCCGGAACCATCTGCAGGTCGGAGACGGGGACGGCCTGGTTCCAGGGGACTTCCACCGAACGCTGGGCGTCGAGGTAGCCCGCCTTTTCGAACACGAAAGTGAAGCGGCCCCCGCCCTCCAGCGGGAGGGTGAAACGACCGGCGGCGTCCGTGACCACCGAGCCGTACTGCGGTCGGTCGAGGATGTGAACGGCCACGTTCGGTAGCAGCGTCCAATCCGGCGACAGCACCCTCCCCGTTGCCAGCGAAAATCGCCTCATCGCATATGAGGCCAGCATGGCGTCTTCGGGGACGAGGTCCTCGTAGGACCGTCCGAAAGATCCTTCGGGTTGGGGCTGGTAGGTATAGCTGCGCACCACATAAACCGTGTCCGAAAGGGGTTCACCCTGGCCGGCAGCCGTTGCGGTGATGCGGTTGGCTCCGGGCTGCAGCGGGATTCCCGCAGCGGAGAAGACGCCGTCGGTCAGGACGGCCTCCTGTCCGTTGACGTAGACAACGGCATCCGTAACGCTGCAGGTTCCGGTCACGGCCACCGTATCGGCGTCGACGGTCTGCCGATGGCGGGGGCTGGTGATATGAACGCCGGGGCGGTCCGGGTCGGCCACCTCCACGGTGACGGTGGCTGAAACCTGGCCTCCGGGACTGGCAGCGGTGAGGGTGTAAGCCGTCGTTTCCTTCGGTGAAACCGAAACGGAACCCGCGGCCGGCACGGGCCCAATGTCCGGCTCGATCCCGCAGGTTTCCGCGTGGAGCGCGGTCCAAGTAAGCGTGGCGGATTCGCCGGGCAGAACGGCCTGCGGCTCGGCGGAGATTTCCACGACGGGCTCGGGCGGCAGCACCGTCACGGTGGCGATTTCGGCGGTGGTCCCGCCAGGGCCATCGGCTGTCAGGGTGTAGGTGGTGGTCTGCTCCGGATAAACGGAGACAACCCCCGTGGTCGCCACCTCGCCGAACCCCGGAAACAGCTCGCAGCGATCGGCGTCTTGCGTTTTCCAGGACAGCACGGCGGGCTCTCCCTGCACGATCTCGACGGGATCGACAGTCAAAGTAACGGTGGGAGGATCCGCTGCCGGGATCACCGTCACCTCGGCCGAAGCCAATGCAAAGCCGGCGGGGGAAGCCGCCGATATCGTGTACACCGTCGTCGCCAATGGCGTGACAGCCTGGCTCCCGCTGCAGTCCACCCAACCGACCCCGGGAGATATCGTGCAGAAATCGGCGTTATCGGAGCCCCATGTCAGCAGTGCGGGTTCCCCTTCGCGAACTGTGGGCGGGTCCGCCTGCAGCCAGACGGTCGGCGGCTGCATCACTTCCACGGCAGCCTCGGCCGTTGTGCTGCCGCCCTCCCCAGTGGCCGTGAGCCGATAGACCGTGCTCTGCTCCGGGGAAACCGTGAGCGTGCCGGACAGGCCCACGGTGCCGATGTCCGGATCCATGCGGCATGCGTCGGCGCCCACGGTGCTCCAGGACAGCGTGCTGGACTGTCCGAAAACGATGGTTTCCGGCGATGCCGCGATCGCCGCCTGTGGTTGGGGAGCGACGACGGTTGCCGTGGCCGAGGCGGTGGAAGTGCCTCCCGGGCCTTGTGCCGTCAAGGTGTATTCGGTGGTCTGCTCCGGCTGCACCGTGCGGCTTCCCGAAGCGGGCACGGAGCCGATGCCGGGTTGGATCTCCACCCTGTCGGCGCCAAGAACCTCCCAGGAAAGAACCGCCGTTTCTCCGCGGATCAAGCGGTCCGGATCCAGCGAGAGGACGACCTGCGGCGGTTTTCGGGTCTGTACGCCGACGGAGACGCCGGCTCCGCGCTGCCCGCGAAAAAATACCAACAGCCGGTTCCGGTGCCGCAGACGCACGGCGGCTTCGAACACCGCATCCCCGCTTCGGAAAAAGCGCCGCAGCTGGAACAGCCGTCCGTTGAACCAGACAAAGCCTCCGTAGATGCGCTTTTCCGGGGTTTCTTTGACGACAACCAGGTGGGCATTTTCCGTTCCGTTCGCAGGGAACCGGTGTCTAGAAAAGTGAACTGGCCAGCGCCGGATCTGCAGCGACTCCGGTCCCCACAAGGTCTCCGCCTTCGCATCGGTGACGGCAAGGCAGACAAAGGTGAGAATAAGAAGAAGGGAATTGCTTCGGCTACTGAGAACCATAAATTCCTCCCTGGATTGAGGTGGGAACCTCGCCGTCATCGACGCGATGGCATCCTGAAGAGCAAATACCGTACCGGGGAGCTATGGATCGGAGGCAGACGGAACAAGATTTCGTATAACAGCTTGATATATAGTTATTTATTCCGCATATCGAGGGAAAAGGCCACATCGGGCTTCATGGGGATCGAGGACCATGAAGCGCTGAGGATGCACTGTTTTCAGTGGCATGCACGATGGGTTGGGCAATCGGTTGTCAGATGTCGGAGGCCTATTGGTATAGGAAGATGAGAGGATTATAGCGATTGTCAGAATTCTGTTCCGTTTCCAGCATGCTTTTCGCTTGAACCGTAGGGGAGGGGTTTATCCCCTCCCGCTGATGGGATCACCTACCCCGAACGGGCGGGGATCAACCCCGCCCCTACGAAAAGCAAG
>JAJDOA010000356.1 GCA_022340405.1 Desulfobacteraceae bacterium
TGGCTATGAGCATTCAATCCGAAGGAAAATTGGATCAGATATTAGATAAAATTGCCAACTTGCCTAACGTCGCTTGGGCAGGAGTCGTTAGCGGGCGGTACGATATCATTGCCGAAGTCATCTGTGTGGAGGGTAAGGAAGAATTGTATCGATTCACTACAAAGACGATTCTAAAAATGGCGCCGGTCGTTAGCAGTGAAACATTTATCTTTATGAAATCCAGAGGTAATTGGTTGCCCCTACCCGAGGGCGTGGAGGAAATTTAATCGCACAAGTCATTGGCATGTTTCCGATGTAAAGAGGTTGGTTCGATAGGAGGGCAATTTGTATCAGCGATGATGAGCCCATTTCCAAAAGGGGCCAAACGATGAGAAAAATTCGTCTCCCAATCCAATTGTTCGTTTCGATCGTGGTCGTGTTAGGAGTTGTTCTCAGCGTATTTGCGGAAGGATTCGAAGAAAGCATCGAAAACAGCTTGGGCATGGAATTTGTTCTGATCAAGCCCGGAAAATTTCTGATGGGAAGTCCAGAGGACGAACCGGGTCGCTTCGTTGGGGAAACGCAACATAAGGTCAATCTGACAAACCCTTTCTATATCCAAACCACCGAGGTCACCCAGGCGCAGTGGCAGGCGCTGATGGGTGACAATCCTTCCAGTCACAAACGCTGCGGGGATCGCTGTCCTGTGGAGCAAGTTTCCTGGCACGACGTGCAGCGGTTTGTCCGAAAGCTCAACCAAAAAGAAAATACCGACAAGTATCGGCTTCCCACCGAGGCCGAATGGGAATACGCCTGCCGCGCGGGCAGCACGACCACGATCCCCACCGGAAAGATCATCGACTTCCAATGCAATGTCGACAAAAATCTGACGGCCATTGCGTGGTATTGTGGAAACTCACAAGACCGAGTCCATCCGGTGGCTGAAAAAGCGCCAAATGCATGGGGGCTTTATGACATGCTCGGAAATGTCGAAGAGTGGTGTCATGACTGGTTCGGAGCGTACCCTTCCGATGAGGTCATCGATCCGAACGGTCCTAAAGAGGGTTCCTACCGGGTCATGAGAGGAGGGGCTTGGTTCAGTCCGGCCCGAGATCTCCGTTGTGCCAGCCGTTTCGGGAGCCCTCCTCCTTACCGATTTCAGCATATCGGTTTCAGGCTTGTTATAACTCCATGACTCGGGACCTACGGCTCAAAAAGAAAAAGGGCCGGTCTTTACAAATAGATTCATCGTGTTGGTGATAGCAAGGAAGGAAAACAGACAACCAAGGGAGGAAAGATGAAAAAGTTCAAGTTGTTTCAAGTGCTAATTGTATTGGCGCTCGTTTTTGGCTTCTGGGGCATGGCTGCAGCCGGAACTCTCGATGAAATTGCCAAACGGGGGGTGATCCGCATCGCCTGTCAAACCCAGGGTGCTCCGTTCAGCTTCATCGATAGAAACGGAGAAAGGACCGGCAGCTCCATAGAGCTGACCAAAATGATTGGGGAAGAGATGGGAGTCAAGGTTGAATTCCTCAACTATGACTGGGACGGTCTGATCCCCGCCCTGCTTTCCAAAAAAGCCGATATGCTTGCCGCCGATATGACTCCGACGCTGAAGCGCGCGATGAAAATCTCTTTTACGGATCCGTATATGTACACCGGCAGCGTGGTTTTCGTGAAGCAGGACAGTCCGATCAAGACGCTGGAAGACATCAAGGCCGGGACTAGGCTAGCGGTTCTTTTGGGATCGACCGGTGAAAACGATGCCAAAAAGGCTTTCCCGGGAGCCGAACTAAAAACATACAAGGGAGGCGGCCCACTGCTAATAAACGCCGTCCTCGCAGGCCACGTCGATGCTGGTGTAAACGACGGATCTGCTGTAAGGGGCCAGGCCGCCAATTTTCCACCCAACAGCGTCCGGATCCTGGAAGGACAGCTGTCCCGCTCTCCTCTAGCTTTTGCCGTGCGATACGATTCCCCGGATCTATTGCAATGGCTGAACCTGTTCTTTCTCCACATCCAGTTGGACGGCCGCCTGGATGAAAACCTGAATTACTGGGTCAATTCGCTGAAATGGAAGGAAGAACATTAATTTACAATCGATCAGCTTTGGCGGGACACTTTTGCGGGTGTGAGCCGACTCCGCCGGCTCACACCCATCCCCATGGAACCTACGACCAGAAAAAGCACAGGTATACGATATGCTTGAAACCTTCAATTTTAGAGTCATCGTTGAATACTTGCCGCTCTATGGGAAATGCTTTCTCGCCACACTTTGGCTGTCGGCCCTGTCTCTTATGGGGGCGATTCTGGTGGGGATTATCGCTTGCGCCATGAGGCTCAGTTCATCCCGAATCGCATCTCGTTCCGCCGGTGCATACATCGAAAGCATCCGCTCAACCCCCTTATTGGCGCAGCTCTACTTCTTCTATTTCGGCCTTCCGAGTCTGGGGATCATGCTCCCGGAGTGGCTGACCGGTGTTATTGCCCTGACTTTGAACAGCGGGGCCTATTATGCCGAGATCATACGGTCCGGCATCCAAGCCATCCACTTTGGTCAGATCGAAGCCGGAATTGCTTCCGGTTTGAGCTACTTTCAAAGGATGCGCCATATCATTTTGCCGCAGGCTCTCGGAATGACGGTCCGACCGATGTTGGGTCAGGCTATCGTGTTGGTGAAAGACTCCTCCTTGCTTTCGTTGATATCCATTGTGGAGTTGACTCGTGCCGGCCAGACCTTGACATCGGAGCGGTTCATGCCGACCGAGGGATTTCTCACGACTGCCGTTTTTTACCTGGTCATTTACTATATGCTCAAGGCCTTCTCCAACTGGTCCGAAAAGCGGCTGATTTTCCAAGAAGCCTATTGAACCGCGAGGAAAAATCATGTGGGGTTTCTATTTTCATGAACTGATGCGCTCGCTGCCTTTTTTTCTCAAGGGTGTCTGGATGACTGTGGCGGTTTCCGGGCTGAGCTTGATCGCAGGCACTGTCGTTGGATTCATATGCGGCATCCTCAGGACCCGCCGTAATAAAATTATTCGAGCCATCATTGGCGCATGGGTGGATGTCATCCGGGGCACACCCTTTCTGGTGCAGATCTTTATCGTTTTCTTCATTCTTCCTGAATTCGGCATCGAACTCAAAGCGTTTCCGGCGGCGGTCATCGCTCTGAGCAATTTGACGGCCAGCTTCATCTGCGAAATCGTGGCAAGCGGAATCCTCTCTGTGCCCAAGGGGCAACGGGAAGCTGCAACCGCCTCCGGCCTATCTCAATACCAGCAACTCCGATATATTGTGCTGCCCCAGGCGATGCGGACAATTATGCCGCCGCTGGTCGGTCAGTATGTACTTTTGATCAAGGATTCGTCGGTGGTATCGGCCATCGGCGTGGTTGATATCACTCGCGTCGGATGGCTGACGGTGCAGCGCATCCCGGAAGGTATCATGGTTTTTGGGCTGGTAGGGCTTTTGTATTTCGCCATCTGTTATCCGCTGATCAATCTGTCCAGTTACCTCGAAAAGCGCATGACCGTCATGACGGTCAAACTCTAGCGAACTGCCGGCATGGGCGGCCGGAGGAAATGAACGAAACCAAAAGAGGAATGCTGCGATGATATCGTTCAAGAACGTCAACAAATGGTTCGGAGAGCTTCACGTTTTGAAGAATATAGATTTGGAAGTGGATCGGGGGGAGGTGGTGGTGGTCTGCGGCCCGAGCGGATCGGGAAAGAGCACTCTGATCCGCTGTATCAACCGTCTGGAGCCCATCCAGGAGGGCGAACTTGTCGTGGATGAAATGCCCGTGCATGACAAAAAAATCAACATGACCAAAATAAGGGCGGAAATCGGGTTTGTGTTCCAATCCTTTAACCTTTATCCGCACATGACAGCACTGCAGAACACGACCATTGCTCCCATCAAAGTCAGGAAAATGAAGAAGGAAAAGGCCGAAGAACTCGGCCGCCAGATGCTCACCAGGGTTGGGTTGGAGGATCGAATGAACAACTATCCGATTCAACTCTCGGGCGGACAGCAGCAGCGTGTTGCCATTGCCAGAGGCTTGTGCATGCGGCCCAAAATCATGCTTTTCGATGAGCCGACCTCCGCACTGGATCCCGAAATGATCGGAGAAGTTCTGGATGTCATGAGATCGCTTGCCAAAGAAGGAATGACCATGATGGTGGTCACTCACGAGATGGGATTCGCCAGGGAGGTCGCAAACCGAGTTGTCTTCATGGATGACGGACAGATTGTCGAGGTCGCGCCGCCGACGGACTTTTTCCAAAACCCCCAGACGGAGAGGGGCAAAAACTTTCTCAGTTCCATCCTATCCCATTGATGCGTTTCAACAAGCGGGCGGTCTGTCTTTCTTTTC
>JAJDOA010000002.1 GCA_022340405.1 Desulfobacteraceae bacterium
GGCCGAGGCCATGCCCAAGGGCGGGGGAATTTCCCTTTCCACGCAAAACTGCTACGTGGACATGCCCATCAGCGGCTTCGACAAAGTAGCCGAGGGGGACTATGTGCTCCTGAGCGTCGACGACAGCGGGATCGGCATCGCCGCCGAGGATCTGGACCGGATTTTCGAGCCTTTTTACACCAAGAAAGTGATGGGCCGGAGCGGAACGGGTCTGGGCATGGCCGTCGTCTGGGGGACAGTCAAGGATCACAAGGGCTATATCGACGTGCAGAGCACCGAGGGTAAAGGGACCCGGTTTTCCCTGTATTTCCCGGTGACGCGGAAACTCCGGGAACGGAAGGAGACATTCACCGACAACGAGCGGTTGACAGCATTGCGCGGAAACGGGGAGAAGATCCTAATCGTCGACGATGTCGCCGAGCAGCGGGAAATCACAACCTGGATGCTCACCAAGCTCGGCTACACGGTTTGCGACGTGGACAGCGGCGAGGCGGCGCTGGAATATCTTACGGACCACAAGGTGGATCTGCTCATCCTGGACATGATCATGGAGCCGGGTCTCGACGGGCTGGACACCTACCGAAGGATCGTCGAATGGTTCCCCCACCAGAAAGCGGTCATCGTAAGCGGCTACTCCGAATCCGATCGAGTGAAGAAGATGCAGGCCCTGGGAGCCGGAACCTATGTAAAAAAGCCGTTTGTAATGGAGGATATCGGACGAGCCGTAAAAATCGAACTGGGGAGACGTTAGAGCAATTGTCAGAATTCTGTTCCGTTTCCGCCATGTGTTGCTATGGAGATGTAGGGGAGGGGTTTATCCCCTCCCGCTGGTGGCATTACCTACGCCGGCCCGGCGGGGATCAACCCCGCCCCTGAGAAAAGTAAGGGAAAGGCCGTTCCAATCGGAACAACCTTTTGACAAATGCGATAACCTCCTTTCGGAATGGCCCGCCGAAACAACGGCCTGCCTACGACGGATCCGGAAAAGACCCAAGAGATCGAAACGAGGAAGCAGACCCGAGATGAGTGAAAACGCCTATTTCATGCAGGGCGATCAAGAAACTCACCGATTGGAGATCAAGACCGACAAAGAGGCGGTCCGAAGCCAAGCACTCTGGGCCGGTGTCCAGCCGGGGATGCGAGTAGCGGATTTGGGATGCGGCCCCGGAGTGACCACCCGGATTCTTCACGACTTGGTCCAGCCCGGCGGCCGGGTGGTCGGCGTCGACGTTGTCGAAGATCGTATCGCGTACGCGCGTGCCCACTACCCCGGTGAAGGCATCGACTATGTCTGTGCCGACATCCGCGACAGCCTGGACCACCTAGGCCGGTTCGATCGGGTCTGGCTGCGATTCGTTCTCGAATACCACGGTTCGAAAAGCTTCGACATCGTCCGTCGTGCGCGTAAAATCCTCCGGCCCGGCGGAAAACTATGCCTCATCGATCTGGACCACAATTGCTTGACTCATTACGGCTTTTCCGCCCGTTTCGAAAGAGCGTACAGAGGTATCATGGACGGGCTGACCGAAAAGACCGACTTCGATCCGTACGTCGGACGGAAACTGTATTCCTTTCTCTACGACCTGGGGTGCCGGGACATCTGCGTTCAGATGACCGCCCATCATCTGATCTATGGAAAACTGCGTTCGGCGGACGCCATCAACTGGACACGGAAAGTGGAAATGGCATCGTCCGTGTCCGGATACGCATTTCCGGAATACGAAGGGGGATACAAGGCCTTTTTCGAGGAGTTCACCGAGGCCTTTTCCAACCCGCGCCGTTTCACCTATACGCCGGTCATCGTCTGTATCGGCACCCCTCCCCATTAGGCCAGCCGATACCGCCACGGCGCCCAGGCGTCACTTGCAGAGCTTGGGCGACAGCAGCTGGCTCAGATACCGGAAGTACTCGTCAGAGCACTGCATGTCGAGAATCCAAAGGTTGTACTGCCGTTCGTGGCAGCCGACTCGGTCGCGGCCGAATTCCATGGGATGGACGAGGCAGGAGATGGTCGGTCTGTCGCACCGGCGGCAGATTTCGTAAAGGGCGGCGAGGAGGGCAGTCTCGGGAAAATCCGTGGGGTCGGTAACGATGAAGTGGAGGCTGTTGGTCAGTTCGGAGAGATTGAGACCGACATCGGTCTGGTTGACGAGGAGGACCGCCTTGAGCTGATCGTTTTTTTTTAGGGCAAGCAGATGCTTTTCCCGCTTCAATCCGGCCTTTCCGTATTCGACCGCCAGGGCGTCGATGGACGGAGAGTCCGGTCGCAAGTCGAAAGCATCCAGCAGTAGTCCGCCGGATGACTCCATGTAGTGGTGTTGAAAAACCGTGTGGTCGAGAGAATTCAAATCCGTGAGACGCCACCCGCGGGGCATCTTCGCCGTGTCCGCCTCCGTTCGTTGAAAATGAAAAAAAGCGAAGGGATCCACGGAGCAAAATTGCGGGTTGTCGATTCGCGATGCGGCGCCCCCGAAAATCCGGTTTGGGAACCGGTTCTGCGGACGGAAATAGCAGAAGAGGTATTGCAGCCCGATGGAGCCGATTCCCTCGGATTCGTTGATGAAGCGGCTGAGGCAGCTGAGCGTCAACAATCCGGATTTCACCGATTCTTCGGTATGGGCTGCATGGTGATGAATCATCCAGGATTGGTCGTAAAAACGAAGCATCGCGATATGCCCGGTGATCCGGCCGGCACAGCGATGAACGAAATGTTGGGCCAGGTGAGACGGTGCCCGATAGAATTTTTCATATGTGGACTTGATCTCATCCCGGTTGGCATGCAGAAAGCCATACTTTTTCGGATAAATGAATCCGGAATCGAAAAGAAAGCACCACAGCTCGTCCATGTCCATCCTGTCGCTGACAAAGGCCCTCTCATCGGCGGCACGGTGTATGAAAGACACCATTCGTTGATGGTCGCTCGGCGGTAGGTCGAGAAACACCAGCCCGCAACGGCACCGGCCCGAATCCTCCACATCGGAAAGGGGGATTCGGTAGACGATCTGCACAGTGCAGGAAACCGAAAACCCGCCTCCGAAGTCCAGTTCGAATCCGGGGATCAGAAGTCCCGGCAGTAACACGGACGTGTCCGAATCCTCCTCCACCGAAAACCCGCCTCCGGAAATGTCATAGACTTTTCGGTGGAGCACCTTCAGGGACAGGGGGTGGCGGAAGATGGCATCCGGGGAGGGGGTGAGCCGCTGCCGGGTGCTGCGGAAATGCTTCGACCGGAAGCGTTTCAATTGCTCGTTCAGCGGGCTGAGAATCAGGTTCGCTTTATGCGCGTCGCCGAAACGCTTTTTCAGCCGGCAGTCCCCTGAAAACAAGATCGTGTCCTCCCGGGTTAGGGTCAGGTGCACAGGGGCGTCGTCCACCAGCCACTTCAGGCTCTGATCGGCACCGGCCTCGATTTCGACCCTCAGGGACACCGCGCTGAAGTCGAGCAGCCTGCCTTGGAACCGGATGGCGTTCTGATCCAACTGCACGGAGACACCCCGGCAAGGGTAGCGCACGGCCTTTCGCACGTTCACTTCGTAACACGTTTCGGGAAGCCGGATGCGGATGTGCCCATCTTCAATCTGGATGTCGTCGACCCGTACGACCAACAAGCGACTGTCCATGGGTACGAGCAAATACGGCATCGCATGCGGATGCAATCGGCGAGCGGCTTCGTCGTTTTCGCTTAACACGCAATCCAGCGTTTCGTCGAAACACGGGGCCGGTTTGGCGCACAGGGTGATGTCGAAATCACCACCGGAGTGACGCAGGCGGATCAGCACGCTACCGTCGGTGAAATGCAGGTAGTTAAGCTTGTTGATCAGATACTTGCGCTTTCGCCTCCGGCACCTGTCCGGTGCCAACGTCTTTGTGTTGTCGGGTTCATCGAGGATTTTGAACAAGGTCTCCATCGGCGCTACACGGGAAGCCTGGGCACTGGGGTAAGGTACGGCATATCGGCAACCTTGCCTTAGCAGAAAATCCGGACCGGCAGAACGAATTGAGGAGAGCGGCCCGGCTTTGGATAACATACCGACTTCTACCAAGAAGTTGAGTGTCATCACTGAACCGAGCACTATATGTTGTGTATATCGAGCCGCACCAAAAGTCAAGCTATCAGATGCGATGGAGCCGACATCCACCAACCGTTCGACATGGGGCCGGACAGATGGCATGGCCCCTTTCCCGGAAGGCCGGCGATGCCACAACGCGTCGCTTTCTCACCGGAGCCGGTGCCGTAAGCCTTTGCCTGTTGACTCCCCACCGCATTTTCCCTATACAGGGAGCACGGTGCGCCGGAGTGGCGGAATTGGTAGACGCACGGGACTCAAAATCCCGCGGTCCTTGCGACTGTGAGAGTTCGACTCTCTCCTCCGGCACCATGATTTCAAGGGGTTAGCGAACATCGCTCAACCCCTTTTTAGTGGCATGACGGCCGATTGTGCCCAAATTGTGCCCACGAGTGAATCTAGGTAGGCTTGTTGGGTTGCGGCAGCCAGCTC
>JAJDOA010000004.1 GCA_022340405.1 Desulfobacteraceae bacterium
GACATAGACCGTGTACAGCAGAGTGATCTTCTCGGTGGAGAGGTCGAACGGCGGTCCTGCCAATCGAAAAGGCAGGTAGTTGAACAGGGAGGAAAAAATTGCGAAACTGCCCGCCGCACAGCAGAACATGCGCAGGCAGCCCCACCGCTGCAGCAGCGATCGGAAAGTCACCGCTGCCGGCTCCCGGGCATCTTTACGGCCTTCGCCCGGGAGGGAATGCAGGGCGTACCCGGTTGCGGCGAGAACCAAGGCCGCTGCGGACACGAACGCCCATCTCCAGTGCAGCGGGGGGTGAATCCAGCCGCCGAGAAGGCGGCCCCCAAGGCCGCCCAGAACCGTTGCGGAAACATAGGTGCCCATCACCACGTTCAGGCGTTCGGGGGGAAGGGATTTGGCCAGATAGGCCGCAAGGCAGGTGGTGAGCGCCGGAACGAAAAGCCCCTGGACCAGCCGGGCGCCAATGAGGGTCCAGAGGTCGGCCGTGGCTGCGCAGACCAGACCGGCCAGCGCGACCACCAAGCCGCCGGAGGCGATGATCGGTCGGATGGACACCCGGTCCGCCAGGAATCCGAACGGCAGGTTGGCCAGGGCGATCCCCAGAATGACCGCCGAAACCGTGAAGGAAACCCGCACGGCATCGACGGCAAACTCCTGCTGCAGCACCGGGAGCACGGGCTGAGTGATGTAAATGTTGGTAAACGATGCGGACACCAGCGCGAAAACGACGACCTGCAGCCGGAAACTGGATTTGCCGCTCATGATGACCCGGTGGTTATTGGCGGTGTTTTGTGAGACATCACCGAAATCCACGAAATCCGAGGCGAAATACTGCGCCGTGATATGCAAACACAATCATGCAAGCGGCACACCATCCGACGAAAACCCGTGGCGCAGGGCGAGTTTGGCGAACATCTGCGCGAGACCGGCTCCCAGGGAAAAGGTGGAGCCGATGTCCAGGTTTCCGTTGGTGCAGGCATCGAAAAACAGGTGAAGGCTGGATTCCAGTCCGTCTTCGGGCTTCCAGTAACAGATCATCACCGGCACTTTTGGGAAAGGCTGGAGCACCACCGATATGTCCGACTCGTAATGCTCGGGCACCTTTTTCCCGCTGAACATGTGGACGATGTCGTCGAAAAAGTCGGTATGGGTGTCGGCCACCTGTTTCATCGCCTCCTCGCAGCGCTTCTCGAAAAGAGGATAGCGCTCCTTGCCTCCTTTCAGCTCTCGAAAAGGGAGCCACTGACCGCCGGGTGCCTGTCCGTCGGCGTAAAGCACATAATTGAGATAGGGTATGGCCACCCAGGGATTGACGTGGATCTCCGCCGAAAGACGTCCGTTCCGGTCCACGCTGAAATGTTTGCCGAGTACCGGCAGGGTCAGCCTCTCCTTTTCGAAGCGGCCGCCGGTTCGCTCGGCCGCTTCGGCAAGATCCAACTCGGAAATCGACTGCTGCAGCCGTTTCAGATGTGCTTCCCGCTCCTGCTCGGCGCGATTGGCCGCTTCCGGCGGACCGTCATATCGCCGCACCGTCTCCGGATCCAGCCGGGGGCAGGCCCTTAGGTTCTTTCGACCCTGAAACACGGCGCCTGCAAAGGCAAGGCAGGTTTTCTCGCCGCACTCCCGGCAGTTGGACTGGTCGAGGAGTCGAAAAATTTCCATCGCGTTTTCAGGTCGCGCCATCGGAGTTTCCTTTTCTGTTTGCGGTTTCTCGATATCGAAAAACCGCAGGCTTGCACCCCTATTCCTTCCGGATAGCGGGGGTCCTGTCAACCCCCCTGTTCCGCAGGAGCATCCGGAATCCGGGGGCCGGCCGGAGGATGCGCCAGCGTCAGGCATACCGGGGCAGCATGGCCCATCGGATGGTCCAGCCCTTGTCCGCATCCTCGTCCAGGCACACGATCCCTCCGTTCCGAAATTGGATCACGGACTGGTCCGGGTTTCCCGTCGTCAGATAACCGGCCATCCTTTCCATGAAGGGGAGATGACCTACCAGCATGACGTTGTCGCCCGGCGAAACCGTCTCGGCACAAACGGTTACGTCGTCGAGGGGTTTGAGGCCTTCGGCCGCCTCCACTCCTTTTTCCGGCTGAAGGGCCTCGGCGAGGATCTCGGCCGTCTGCCGGGCGCGCTTTTTTCCGCTGTGCCGGACCACGGACACGAGGATTTCGTGCTGCAGCGCCCGTTCGGCGATGCGTTTCACCTCCTCCATGCCCTCACCGGACAAGCCTTTTTCCGGATCGGCGTCCTTGGGCAGGCTTTTCCCATGTTGAACCAGATACAGTGCCATTTCGATCCTCCTTTTGGCATGCGTTTTCGTCCCTCCCGATGGGGGAAATCTACGGGTGCTGCGCCATGGGATCCCGGTGGAGTTCCACCCGAAAATGCCGACGGCGTTCTTCGGGCGGCCGGCCGCACAAGCCCCGTGCATTTGCCAATCGGGAGGCATCGGATTATCATTACCATCTGGGTATTGCACGACGGCAGCGAAAGGAGTCTCCATGTCGGCCGTTTCAAGGATTCACCAAAAATTGTATGGAATGCTGACGGTTTTGGCAACCGTCCTTGTCGCCTCCTGCGCGGTGATGCCGCAGCCCCTTACCCGTGAAGCCCTTCCGGATCTGCCCTTCCCGATCCTGGTGCAACGGGCCGGCAGCTACGCCGGCAATACGGTGATCCTTGGCGGCTACGTCATCGAGGTTCGGCAGACAGCGGGTGAAAGCCGCCTGGTGGCCATCCAGGCACCGCTCGGCCTTGGACAAAAACCCCGCTCGAAAGACCTGTCCAGGGGCCGCCTGATCGTGCACTACGCCGGTTTCCTCGACCCGGAGGTTTACGAAAGGGGAAGAAAAATCACCGTGGGAGGTCGCCTGCTCGGAAGCTCCGCAACGGAGGCCGGCCCGGAGGCCTACCCCTACGTCCGCATCCAGGCGGAAAGCGTCTACCTGTGGCCGCCGGAACGACCCGCTCCGCCCCCGGCATATTGGGACCCCTGGTGGAACCCATACCCGTACCGCTGGTACTGGGGATTCCGACTGAACTGACTTGCGCGGCCGCACTCCCGACGGACACCCGACTCCGAACGTCACGGGAAGGGCGGAGTTGCAGCGGCGGTTGACGCAGCCTCGGCCTGTCCCGTAAGATGCATCATTTGTAGAACCCATCTCAACATTCAAAAACAGCCCTTGGTCCTTCCTCTTCACCCGACAGGAGCAGCCAAGCCATGGCCGAACCCAGTGAAAATCAGTTCGATTTGTGTGTGATCGGATGCGGACCCGGCGGCTTCGCAGGCGCAATGCGGGCCTTCGACGCCGGCAAACACGTGTGTATCGTCGAGGGGGACGAGATCGGCGGCACCGGCGTGATGTGGGGGGCGCTTGCGTCCAAGACCATGTGGGAGCTGGCCAAGGACTACGCGGTGGCCGCAATGGTGGATCGGGGCTACCGCGCAGCGGGCCTGTCGGTGGACTACCTGTCCATGCGCAACAGTGCCCTGCGGGCGGTCAAGGAAAAACAGTATCAGATGCTTTCCCAAATCGAGACCTTTTCTCCGCGGCGGTGGTCCGGCCCGGGGTCCCTTTCCTACAAACGTGGTTGGGGCTCCTTTCTTTCCGAGAACGAAGTCGAAATCCGGCGCTACGACGGCGGCGTCGAAACCGTCGCGGCCGACCATATCCTCATCTCCACCGGTTCCCGCCCCCGGGAGTTTCCGGGCATCCCGACCGACGGCGAACGGATTCTCAATTCCGATCACATCCTGAATCTGAAGACCTTCCCCAGGCGGCTGATGATCATCGGCGCTGGAATCATCGGCTGCGAATATTCCGCGATTTTTTCCAATTTCGGCCAGACCCAGGTGTTCCTCACCGACCACGCCGAGCGGATTCTCCCCTTCGAGGACGACGACATCAGTGATTTTGTCAGCGGCCATCTCAAGGACAACGGTGTGACGATTTTCCAGACGGCCAAGCTCCAAGCCATCGATGAAAGGACGGATCACCTGGAAGTGATTCTGGATTTCGACGACGGACGCTCCGAGGTGGTGGAGGTGGACACGGTGCTGATTTCCATCGGGAGGACCCCCAATGTGGAGTCCCTCCACTTGGAACGGATCGGGGTATCCCTGGACGAAAGGGGTACCATCCCCACCGATGAAAACTGCCGCGTGAAGGGGACCATTTATGCGTGCGGCGACGTGACCCACCACCCCAACCTGGTGAACCTGGCCGAGATGGAGGGCCGTTTCGCGGTCAAGCACATGTACGGTTTTACACAGCATCCCCTCAACTATGCCAACATGTCCACCGTCATGTTCTTTCGCCCGGCAGTGGCCGCTGTGGGTCTCAACGAGAAGGGATGCCGTAAAAAGCGCATCCCCTACCGCGTGGCCTCCTACGCCAATGCACTGGTCAGCCGGGCCATCGCCATGCGGGCCACCAGCGGGTTCGCCAAGATCATCGTCAGCGACGACGAAAGGCAGCGCCTGCTGGGGATGCGTGCCGCCGGCCCCATGGCCTCCAACAACATCATGACCATCGCGCTGCTGATGGACCATGCAAAGGGACTGGAAGACGTCTTCAAGACCGTCCATCCCCACCCGACCATGTCCGAAGGCATTCAGGAATGCCTTCGGGTGCTGCTGGACAAATCCATCTTCAAGGAAAAGGCGTTTCCGGATCTGGTTCGGGTTCGGTCGTGGAAGCCGGAGGACGAAGAGGATACAAGCGATAGACGGCTTGCACCATAGAGGTCCGCCGAAAAACCGGTCGTGCCGATCAACGGAAAAACCCATGATGCCGGCCGCCGTCATCCGGCTGGAACCCCGCAGCAAGCCCGAGCGCACCGAAGGGACAGCCGGCAACAGGACAAGCTTGCCATCACCGGCGAAATACAGTAGAATTGTACTCGCTTGCCCGGCGGTCCGGCACCGCCGCCTACCGCAGCCGTTCCAACCACAAGCATCACGAGAAACAGGAGATCGAAAATGGTCAGATCCAATCGGCTTTTCATCGCCATAGTCTGCTTCGTACTCGCCTTGGCGGCTAACGCCAATGCGGAATCCGTGCTCCGGGAAATCGGCAGGCATCCCTTTTACGGTGGTCCCCTGATGTCCATGGAGGATCTGAAGGGGATGACGAAGACGATGGGAGATGAACTGAAACAGGGGTTTGCCATGGCAGGCCACGCCGATCTTTATCCGGCACTGGTGCAGCAACTCCCCACCGCGACCGTCGAAATGACCCTCATCCATCCCGGGACCACGCTCGAATGGATGCTGTTCAAACGAAACGGGAAGGGCCGGGTGCGTGTTTCCAAAAAGCTCACCTGGGGCGGCAAACAGTCCATCGAGGCCTATCGGTTCTTTGTCGACAACGGTGGAAGCCGCTACGAATTCGTCGTCCCGACAGCCTGCGGCAATGTGGCGCTGCTGGGCTTCGGCACCGTACCGCCTCCTCCGCCGCCGCCGCCGAAGCCGGTCGCCAAGCCGGTCGTGGCACCTCCAGTGAATCAAGCCCCGGGCTGCCGCCTTTCGGTGTCCGCATCGGAGGTGGTTTGCGGAAAGCAGGTCACGGTGAATGCCGACGCCTCCGACGATACGGACGGCACGGTCGCATCGGTGGTGTTCCGGCTGGTGGATCCGCAGGGCCGCACGGTTCTGGAGCGAACCGACGATCAGCGTCCCTTCGTTCAGGACATCACGGTCCCCTGTGACGCCGAAAGTTACACGGTGCAGGCGGTCGCCGTGGACGACGACGGCGCCGAGTCCGATCCCTCAACCTGTAATGCCGTCGTCACCGCGAAAAAGCCCCGAAAGGGTGGAGGGGTTGTGGACTTGGGCGGTGCCCGGCAGTTCGACCCGGCTACCTACGTTTTCGGGCGTATCGGCTATGAATATCCACTTACGGAAAAGCTGTACATCATGGGCATGCTCGGTGCTTTCGGCAGGGTCAGCGGAGAAGACAGCGGAAGCGCCTTCGTGGCGGACGCCACCTTGAACTACCACTGGTACAACCGATTTTCCTTCGGCCTCGGCCTGGGATACTGGGGCGGCGACGACCAGGGTCCGCTGGACGAAAACGCCCATCAACTGGATGTCATCGGCAACGTGGGATACCTGGTGTACGGGGATCCGGAGGGGCTCAACACGACGCTGTTCTTCGAGATTCGATCCGGCACCGACGAGTTCGACGAACTGGACTCCCTCGGTCGCTACGGATTCGGGATTCGGATGCGCTTCTGATCTCCGGACCGCTGCTGCAAAGGAAATACCGTCCGGCAACCGTCTGCACCCCCGCCGTCGGGGACAGCGGTTGCCGGGCCTGTCGTGGGGAAAGACACCCGTCTTTCGCCGCGGATTTCGCAAATTTCTCCGATTTTTTATCTCGGCCCCATCCCCTGCCCGCCCTTTATCCTTCTCACCTCCGTCCGATTGCCCGTATGGGATATCGGGACATTGGCATGGAGCATACACTGAAATCGTTCCAACGGTTGGCTGAACCGGGAGTAGCCGATGATCATCGAACCCAGAATCCGAAACAACATCTGCACGACCGCCCATCCGTTGGGCTGCGCCGAACAGGTCCGCAGCCAGATTCGATATGTGAAGGCCCGGGAAGCGGTCGCGGGACCGAAGAGGGTTTTGGTCGTCGGATCCTCCAACGGATACGGACTGGCCGCAAGGATCGTCTCCGCCTTCGCTTCCGGGGCCGCGACGATCGGGGTCGCCTACGAAAGGCAGAGCTCCGGAAACCGATTGGGGTCCGCCGGCTGGTACAACAACGAGGCCTTTCGAACCGAAGCCGACGGTGCGGGCCTGCCGGCCTTCAACATCAACGGCGACGCGTTTTCAGAGGAGATCAAGTCGCAGACCGTGGACATCGTTCGCAGCCGTATCGGCACGCTGGACGGTTTGATCTACAGCATTGCAGCGCCCCGGAGAATCGATCCGCAAACCGGCCGGATCCACTCCTCGGTCATCAAACCCGTCGGTGCGCCTTTCACTTCGCTGACCGTCGATTTCCTCAACGGCGACATCCGCACCGTGACGACCCAGCCGGCGACGGAGGAGGAGGTCGGGCATACCGTCAAGGTGATGGGTGGAGAAGACTGGCTGTTGTGGGTGGACCGCCTGCAGGAGGCGGGCCTGCTGTCCCACGGTTTCACCACCGTAGCCTTTTCCTATATCGGTCCGGCGTTCACCCGCGCCATTTACCGGGACGGGACCATCGGCGCAGCCAAAAGGGATCTCGAGGACAAGGCCGGGATCATCAACGATGCCCTGCAACCGTTGGACGGCCGGGCATGGATCAGTGTCAACAAGGCGCTGGTCACGCGGGCCAGCGCGATGATTCCCGCGGTGCCGCTCTACATTGCGCTGTTGTACCGCGTCATGAAGTCCAAAAAGCTGCACGAGGGATGCATCCAGCAAATGTACCGGCTATATCACGACGTTCTGTTCACGGGCTCACCGCCGATGGTGGACGACCGCGGACGGATCCGATTGGACGATTGGGAAATGAGGGAGGACGTTCAACGGGAGGTCCGCCGGCTGTGGGAGCGGGTCGAAACCGGCAGCATCTCCGAACTGGGTGACATCGAGGGAATGAAAGCGGAATTTCTACGGCATCACGGTTTCGGAATGCCCGGTGTGGACTATTCACGGGATGTGGCACCCGATCTGTACTGACTGAAAAGGATTTCCCTCGACTTGGGCCCGCAGTTGAAGAGGAGGTCCAAGGTGGAAAGGCGGGGAATGAAGTCTCCCCACAACTGGGGGTATACGAGGTCCGGATCCCGAAAGGAGATCCGCCGGATACCCTGAGAGCGGAACCGGCTCTCGTGGTAGTGTTTCTCGGCGGAACGGCTTACAAGGTACTGGGTTCCGCCGACGGCTTTGCAGATGTCGAGAACCAGCTGAATCCCCTTGCCCGATACCGGAAGCTCGGACATAAGCACGATTCGAGTCTCGATCTCCAGTAATTCCGCTACATAGCGGATAATCGCCATGTTGATATCCACGATTCGGCGCCGGTCCATACTGAGAACTCCCTCCAGGAACCCGAGATGGTCCGGAAAGAAGGGGGCATGGGCATAGGCGTGCCGGAAGCCGGCCAAGTGTTTCCGGCTCCAGTTTCCCTCCCGGCAGATCCGGACCTCGCTGATCTTCTGCAGTCCCCTTCCCTTCCTGTGAACCGGCACAGTCATCCACAGCGTACCCTGATCGTTCTTGAAGCGATTGCGGGTGATCCACGTGGTTTTCCTGGGAAATTGGACTTCATCCAGGATCACCAGGACGTCTGAGCGCTGCGCTTTGACGAAAAAGCCGGGATACGGTGCGAAAAAGGGCTGATGGGTGGATACGATCACAGCTTGAGCGCCCGGGTCAGGTGAGCTTTCAAATCCGAATAGTCGGCATCGACGGTCAAAAGGGGGCCGTTCCTGGCGGGCGTGAGCATATCGATTACATATCGTAGAATGGGCAAGCAAAAAAGGCAAGGGAGCGGCCGAAAATAGAAGGGAGGAAAAAAGGGGATCCGGTGAAAAAGTTAGGGGCCGCGCCCCGCCAGTTCCCTATCCTGAGTCAAGGCCCCCCTGACGGTTGGAACGCGGCCCCTGTGCCCGCCAGTTCCTAATGCAACCACTGTGCCAAAGGGGCAAATAATCCGTTTTTATAAAGTTATCCATCTGTTGGCGAATATCGGTGCCGATGGCTGCACCCTGCCGGCCCCACCGAAGTTATACAAATGAATACGATTTGGTATCCATTTGTATACGCCCGCCTCTTCGTGTCACTCCGCATCCTCATCGGAGTCCTTGAAAACGGTGCCAAAGGGATTCAGGGGATCGAACCCCCTACGGGTCATCTCCGACAGGCCCATTCCCATTTCGATCCATTGCTGGAACTGCTCGTCCATCGTGCGCTTGTATGCAAGGTAGTTGTGGATGATGTGCTGCAGATATTTGTCGAAAAACTCGATGAGAAGGTTGTCTCCGTAACGGATGATGGAATGCAGCAGCGGAGCGGGCAGCAGGATGTTTCTGTTCTTGGCCTCTTCCATGAGGATCTGTGTCAGGATGTAAGCCGTAACGTCCTCGTTGGTTTTGGCGTCGAGCACCTTGACATGGCCGCCTCGGCGAACCCGGTCGGCGAGATCGCCGAGTGTCACGTATCGGCTGGCTGCGGTATCGTAGATGCGTCGATTGGCATATTTTTTATAGACTGTTTCTGCGCTCATATTCTCCTTGTCCCAATGTTTTTTTCGCTATGCAACAAGAAAAAACGAAATCTTTTGGCAAAATGGGTCCCTTCAAATAAAAATACAGCTTTAACATACTGATTTAATATTAATTAATCTATAATCACCGTAAGAGAACTGATAAAAGATTTTTTTGTGCATCGCACAAATTTCCCCTTGACAAGCCTCTCCCCACGGTTATAATGCCATGTAGCAGTGCACAAATCTCGACCGGAGCTGAGGAGGAAACGTTATCATGGAGACTGGATGGATGGCAAAACAATTGCTCGACCTGCAAAAGACTGCTTTTGATCACGCTTACGAAACGATGACAAGGCTGCAGCAGCACGGAGAACACCTCACCGGTACCCTCTGCCGGCAGGCGGCGTGGCTGCCGGAGGATAGCCACCGGATGATGGAAGACTGGAACGCGGCCTGCAAAAAGGGCCGCCTCGAGTGGAAATCGGCAATGGACGATCAGTTCGACCGGGTACGGGACATCATCGGCGCCTCGGCGACGAAACCGGAAAAGTAGGCGCCGCTCGAACCCCCGCACCCAAACAACACCACAGGAGGAAAACGATGGATCAGAAACAGATGGCCAAACAGATGGTTCAATTCAACAAGACGGCTTTCGACAACAGCTTCAACGCCATGAAAATGGTCTACGAGCAGAATGAGAAAATGGCCGAATCCTTTTTGCAGCAGGCGACCTGGCTTCCCGAGGACGGCAAGAAGGCTATCCAGGACTGGTTGAAGACGTACAAAAAGGGCGTGGACGATTTCAAAAAAATGGTCGACGACAGCTACCAGAAGGTCGAGGACTTTTTTTCCGGCGCCGAAGCGTAGCGCACGGGGCGGAACGGCAGGCTGTTGCCTCCGCAACAGCCTGCGGCGACCGCCAGGCCCCCAATCGATAGCCCCTGGAGAGAACGGTGAAAAAACCCTTATCCTTCTTAGCGCATGAGGATCTGCAAACGAATCCCCTGATCGATGCGGCCGAAGCGGCGGTGCACTTTTCCAAGGCGACGCAGACATTTCTTGCCGGCATGACGCGATACGGCAACGAATTCTGGATCCCCTACCTGTTGTCCACGACCTATTTTCAGCAGGCCGAGGCAGACAAGCTGTCCCGATGGAATCCCGGAGAGCTGTTCGGTGCCTATACGGGTCTGGCCCGCTTCAACGCGGATCTGATGGTCAGGGCCATGGACGGTGCGATGAAAAGCACCCAGGCCTATCTGCAGAGCGAAATGGGCCGGGTGATCGCCGCCGTGTACGCGACCTTCCTTGGCGGAGAAGGCGAGCGGCTGTCCACCTATGCCGAGCGGCAGGCCCAGCTGATGGATCTGGTCATGGTTCGCTATCCGGAAGCCATTCGCGACATCGAACCGGAGTACGGGTTCCATTTCGAGCGCGGGGACCACGAACTTGTGGACGAAACCGAGCGCTTTTTCCTGTATCGTATCGCCCCCAACGACCCCTCGGCGACGATTCGGGAAAACGGCAAGCCGCTGCTGATTCTTCCGCCCTACGTGCTGGGAGCCAACATTCTGGGATTTCTGCCCGGCGAAAACCGCAGCTACGCCCACAGCTTCGCCAACCAGGGCGTGCCCACCTACATCCGGATCCTGAAGGACATCACCGCCAATCCTTCGCTGCAGGCCATGACCGGAGAGAACGATGCGCTGGACACTCGGCGGTTTTGTGAGGCGATCACCGCCCGGCACGCGCGTCCGCTCACCCTCAACGGCTATTGCCAGGGTGGATACTCGGCGCTGTGCAACCTGCTCTCGGGCGAGCTCGACGGGCTGGTGGACGCCTTCATCACATGCGTCTCCCCCATGGACGGCACCCGCAGTCAAGGACTCTCCGGGTTCCTGAAGGATTTGCCGCCGCGATTCAACGATCTGGCCTATGGCTCCAAACCCCTGTCCAGCGGTAACGTGGTGGCGGACGGAAAATTGATGGGTTGGGTGTACAAGCTCAAGAGCGTGGAAAGCGAATCGCCCCTGAGCGCTTTTTTTCGGGATTTGATGATGTTCTCCCGAACCAACGCCGCATACCCGGCCATCAGCAAAACAGCGGCGGCACTCAACTACTGGTTGAACAACGAACGCAACGATCTTCCCATGGAAATCACTCGGATGAGCTTCGACGCCTACAACCGTCCCATCACCTCCGATGGTACCCTTCCGGTGAAGCTGTTCGGCAGACCGCTGAACCTGGGCCGGTTGAAGGAAATGAAGATTCCCTGGTTGATCTGCTACGGCGAAAGCGACGACCTGGTGGAGAAGGAAACCGCCTTGGCTCCGTTGGAACACGTGGAAGCGGAGGTGACCCCTTTTCCCAAGGGTCACGTGGCCATCGCCACCTCGTGGTCCTCTCCCGATTCGGCCTGCGCTCTCCACACCCGCTTCGGCAAGGGCAATTGGCGGGGGCCGGTGCGCTTTCACCTGGATCTGGAAGCGGAAACGGCCGGTGCCTCCGGGACGAAAGCGAAATCAGGAAGAAAGAGAACTCCTAAAAAGACCACTTCCCCCAAAAGCGCGGCGACGAAATCCAAGGGCTCTTCCCCACGAAAGACGCAGACCCGAAAGAAAAAAACACCGTCGTCATCCTGACCGGCAGGGAGAGGATGCCACACCCGCTCTTCCGGAGGCGACGTGGGCGGAAGGGTTTCGACGCCACAGCCGGTTGCATTGTGACCGGCAGGGATCTCCAAAATGGATGCAAACGATTTCGAATTCTGGAGCCGCTTTTTTCAGGCGGCCGCCGAAAACCGCAAGCAGATGGACGCCCTTGCCGCCTGGGTCCGGCAGGGTTTCAAGGGTGTCGAGGAAATGAACGCCTTGCTGATGCGGTTTTACCCGTTCGCCTCCGCCTCTGACGAGGACCGGGAGGCAGCTGCGGCCCGGTTCCGGGAATCGTTCCGGGAAATGGCCCGGATGTGGGGCTGGGTTCCGCTCGAGGAACACCGGGAGGTGCTGAAAGCCCGTAAGGAGCTGGAACGGAAGGTTTCCGAACAGCAGGCCACCATCGATCGGCTGCGGCGGATGCTCGATGATACCGGCAGCGGACAGGCCGACCTCTTCCAACGATTTCAGGACCTGATGGTGGAACAGGGCGAACAGTTCCAGCAGCTCATGCAGGGGTTCACCACGGCGGTTCGAGACGAAACGATTCGCGACGGCACGAAGGAATGAAAGGACGCTGAACATGCTGAACATTCAGGGATCGGTGGCTGTGATCACGGGCGGAGCCAGCGGCATCGGGTATGCGCTGGCCAAATACTGGCTGGAAAACGGAGGCAAAGCCGTCATCGCGGACGTGGCCGAAGACGTGCTCGAGCGTGCATCGGAGGGCCTGGGAGCGGAAGCGGTCCCGGTGGTCTGCAACGTGACGAATGAAGAGGACTGCGCCCGCCTGGCCGACACGGCCATAGAACGATTCGGCGCCATCAACCTTGTGGCCCCTTTTGCCGGCATCATCGCCGACGGCCTCATGGTGGCCACCGACCGGGAAACCGGCAAAGTGAAGAAGAAGATGTCGCTGGACCAGTTCCAGCGGGTCATCGACATCAACCTGACAGGGGTTTTCCTGACCGTGCGGGAATGCTCCCAGCGAATGATCGACAACGGCTGCAAGGGATTGATCTGCCTGATCTCATCAACCGGATCGCTGGGGACCGCGGGGCAGATCAACTACGCCTCCACCAAGGCGGCCATGTCCGTCATGCCCAAGGTCGTCACGGCGGAATTTTTCCGGCGCGGCCTGGCCGACCGGATCCGGTGCGTCGCAGTGGCCCCGGGCTACGTCGGAACGCCCATGGTTCGCAACATGAACCAGAAGGCCCTGGACGGCATCCTTTCGCAGGTCCCTATTGGAAGGCTGGTCGAACCGGAGGAGGTCGCCGCATTCGTGGGGGACATTTTTCGCAACGAAGCCCTGGCCGGTGATGTGTTTTTCATCCACGGCGGACTTCGGCTGGGATCCAAGGGGTAAGGCCGTCTCGGTCGCCCGTCCGGCGGGGGGCATTTTTCACGGTATTGGGGTTGCGCAGTGAAGGCGCGCGGCCCGATGTCGGATATCCGATCAAGCCTTTTTCGGTTTCGGCGGGCTGACCACCGCTTCGCCGTCCAGCACCACCGTGCCCTCCTGGTTGACGCAGACGGTGGACAGCCTCACCCGCTTTTTCTCCTTCAGGATCTCGATGACCTCCACGGTGGCGGTGATGGTGTCACCGATGGCCACGGGCGCCCGGAAGTTCAGGCTCTGGCGCAGGTAGATCGTACCCGGCCCGGGCAGCCGGGTACCGAGGACCGCGGATATAAATCCCGCCGCCAGGACGCCGTGGGCGATCCGGGTCTTGAAGAACGTCTTTTCCGCATAGGATTCGTCGACGTGAGCGGGATTGAAATCTCCCGTGACCCCCGCAAACAGGTACACGTCGGACTCGGACACCGTCTTTGAAAACGAGGCCGCATCGCCCACACGAAGTTCATCGATGGTTTTTCCGTTCATAGGCACCCTCCGAAAATTAGAACCACGACCGGTGGCTCCAGATATCCTCTTCCAGGCTCTTTTTGTCTTCCTGGAGCTGCAGCAGCATGGTGGCGTTCTGGATGGCCAGGGCCCCCTGGTGGGCCAGCGCCTTGACCACCACCAGTGTTTCCTCGGGAAAATCGCGTGGCTCGGCGCTGAAAAGCCGTAAAACACCGATCACCTCGTCGCGCGACTTGATGGGTGCTGAGATCATGGAGGCAATGCCTTCGGCCCTCATCTTATCCGGATACTGAATCCGCTCGTCGGTGGTGACGTCCCGGACGACTTCCAGGTGGCCCTCCATCACACGGGAGAGGCTGCGGGTCGGGGAAATGGTCCCCTTATCGAGGTAGGCATCGCTGAGGCCGTGGCTGGCCACCAGTTTCAGCGTCTGGGAATCCTTGTCCAGCAGGCGTATGGAGGCCGCTTTCATTTCCAGGGCCTTGCAGACCTCGACGGTGAGGTTTTTGAGAATGTCCCGGATCTCCAGGCTGGAATTGATCATCGAGGCCAATTCGAGGAACAGCAGTGCATTGCTTTGAATGCGCTCCAAAAGGCCCGCCTGCTTCACGGCCATGCCGCCCTGATCGGCCAACGCTTTCAAAAACTCGATCTCCTCCTCGGAAAAATCTCGCTGGGTGGCGGTGTACAGCGACAGTACACCGATGGTCTCGTCCTTTACCCGGACCGGTACCGTCAGGATCGAGGCGATGCCTTCGGCCTTTTTCTCTTCGTGGTTTTCCAGGCGCTTGTCCGTGGTGGCATCACGGAAGGCCAGGTAGCCGCCGTCCAGAATGGCGCTGACGATGCGCCGTGCTTTCATGGGGCTGGCATGCAGGTAGCTCTCCGAGAGCCCCTTCTGCGCCATCGGGACGAACGTGTCCGTGGTCTCGTCCGCCAGGAACAGGCAGGACGCCATGCCGTCCATGGTGGTGATGGCGCTTTCGACGATCAACTCCAGCAGTTCCTCCCTTGATGCTGCGGTTCCGAAAGCTTTGCTGATTTTGCAGAAAGTGCGAAAATAGTCTTTTTCCCTCGTCATCGCTCGATCTCCTTGGCGATTCTACTTTTTTTCCGCCTTCGGCTTACTGGCGGTCGTTTTTTTTACCCGGGTACTTTTCGGTTTCTTCCCGGCCGTCGGTTTCGGCCGCTTCCGAGCGGCGGATCCGGACCGCTTGGGCGATCGGGGCGGCCGCCTCTCGGCACCGTCGCGCTCTTTGAGCCACTGTGCGATTTTTGGGGCAAAGGCCTTTTGGAATCGCGAACTGACATAGATGCCGATATGCCCGGTATCCAGGCAGAGGTCTTCGGTGTCACGGCTGCCGACCGCTCCGGTGAGACGCTCGCAGGCTTCCGGGGGCACGAGATGATCGTATTTGCCGTAGATGTTGAGCAGCGGCATGGTGATGTCCTTCAGGTTCACCCTGCGGCCGCCCACCACCAATCGATTCTGGATGAGCCGGTTCTGCTGGTAGCAGTCACGGATGAACTGCCGGAAAACCTCGCCGGGCAGGTCGGGGCTGTCGAAGATCCACTTTTCCATGCGCACGAAGTTTTCCACAAACTTCTTGTTGTCCATGTTCTCCATGAAACCGACGTATTTGTCGATCATCAACCGTGCGGGATTGAGGAGAAGAAAGCCATAGTTCATGACGTCGGCGGGGATGTTCCCGTAGGTGTCCACCATACGGTCCGCATCGACGCCCTTCATCCACACATGAAGAAGCCCCTTGTCCGTGTCGAAATGGGTGGGGGTCACCGTGGTGACCAGATTCTGGACCTTCTCCGGGTGCAGGGCGGAGTAGATCACACAGAAGGTGCCGCCCATGCAGATGCCCATGAGGTTGGTCCGGTCGGCGTTGGTTCTCTTCCGTACGACATCGACCATGGTGTCGATGTAGCCGTTGATGTGGTCGTCGAAACCCAGGTACCGGTCCTTGCGTGTGGGATACCCCCAGTCGATCATGTACAGATCGATGCCCTGGTCCAGAAAGCTTTCCACTACGCTTCTACCCGGCTGAAGATCCAGCATCGTTTCACGGTTGATGAGAGCGTAAACCACCAGCAGCGGTGTTCGGTAGCGGATTTCCGTACGGGGCAGATAGTGCTTGAGCTT
>JAJDOA010000016.1 GCA_022340405.1 Desulfobacteraceae bacterium
ACCCGAGACGGTGTTAGCGCCTCACACTGGATTTGAAGTCCAGGAGCCGCACCAGCTAGCTGCGCACTTCCGCATGGTAACTGCCAGCGAACTATAGGCTGTTGCCAGTGGTCTGTCAACCTCGTAGTTTTTCATTCAATCCCTTGCCAAGCCACCGAAAATGCGGTCGTTTTCTTTAATGATACGGAACAGGATTTCGGCGACCGCGTCGTTTCCCTCACTGTTGTAATGGCATTGGTCGTTCAACAGCTGCTTGTCGGAAAGCTCCCGTAGATACGGCAACAGATCAAAGAAGGGGATTCCAATTTGAGTGGAGATTTTCTCGATTTGTCGCTGAGGATAGTCCAAAGCCGGCCAGTCGATCTTTGCATAGATCTGCGGCCCTACGGGAAAGAAAAACACGACGGGGCGAATATCCAATCTGTCGCACAGATTTTTTATTTTCTGAAGATAGTACGAAATCTTTTCCCATCTCGCTGGAACCCACCCGGCTCCCCAGTCCAGATCGGCTTCCGCCACCATCTGCTGGAAAGCCTTCGCATCGTGGAGGTATTCCCCCTTGCGATATCGTGCCACCCAACGGAATCTCTCCCGCAGTTCCCTCTTTCCTGCATACTTCACTCGCCGATACCACTTCAGGGCATGGGCGGGAAGGCTGAACGGCTGCAGAAAGTCCGATTCCAGCCACCTTTCGAAGCCGTCCAGATTTTCGGCACCGAGATATCCCTGCGGAGACACTCCGTCGTTCAAATACAAACCGATGAACACGAAGTCCGGTTTCAACGAGGCGCCATGGTATTTCAATTTGAGGTAATACTGGTCCACACCCGCATCGCTGGTTCCGAAATTCAGAATTTCCGTGCGGTGGCGGCCTCCTTTGCCGGCGTCGCCGTTCAATTTTTGTTCCAACTGGTACACGAAGGTGGTTTTTAGCGGAACACCGCCGTCGAAGACAATGGAGTCGCCGATGAAGAGAATCCTGTTTTCAGGATTATCCAGCAACTCCGGACCCCGAATCCCTTCTTTATTGACCCGTATCAGCACGGCTTTGTCCGGATGATCGTAACTTCTGTGAATACCTACAGCACCGGGTTTGAGTCGAACACAGCCGTTGTGGTCGTAGTATAGATAACGGTGAATGGGTTTCCAGGCGAAACGGCGCCCGTGCGGCTTCTGGCCTGTCTCCTCCTGGTCCTGGATCCGCAGGGCAAAAAACGCATCCGCCAGCCTCGCGGACACTTCGCCGAATACCAGGAGCATAACGAGGGAAAGGGCGATATAGGCAGCCACGGGGCGAGATGGATTGGCTTTCATCGAAAAGATCCGTTTTGGCTGGAGTCCGTCGATGGCAGAACCTGGGGCATTTTTCGCAATCCTGCCGGATTTCGCGTTTCGTTCCTGCGCTTTTACCACAGCCCCATCGACAAAAAAACACATTCCGGGTGTTGAGACAGCGGCGAATAGCAATGCCCGGATGAAAACACCTGCATCGAAGATCCCGAAGAGATGCGGAGCGGGTTTGCAGCGGACAGGATTCCGCTAAAGAACCAATTGAAAACACAGCCATCTTTTCTATCATCTTGACAAACATGCCTGCAGCCTATAGACACCATCCATGAATTTGCGGGACCGTTCGGTGATGTTTCTGGCCACCGGCTTTTCCGTCGGCAGGTTGCCGATGGCTCCCGGAACGTTCGGGTCGTTGTTGGGGCTGCCATTGTGGCTGGGCATTTCCGTGCTAGAGCCCCTGGCGGCCTGGATGGTGCTGGCTTTGTTCATCGGTTGCGCTGTCTGGATTTGCCAACGGGCCGAGCAGCTGCTGGAGGCAAAGGATCCCGGATGCATCGTGATCGATGAAGTCGCCGGAATGGCGGTTACGCTGATGGGCCTCCCTGTTTCCGCTCCCGTAGCAGTAGGCGGTTTCTTTTTGTTTCGCGTTTTGGACATTACGAAACCGCCCCCGATTCGTTTCCTGGAGCGGCGCCTCCAAGGAGGCGCCGGCGTGGTATTCGACGACATCGCAGCCGGCATCATGGGCAACGTCCTTCTCCGATGTCTGCTGCCTATGATCGAAGCGATGTGATGGAAGGCGGCGGTTGCTTCAGGCGGTGATTCAACAAGCAAAGGTATTTTTAAATTAATGCATGAAGAAAGGTTTTCTAAACCATTGAATTCAGTAATTTCTTCTTCTGAGGATACACAACCCAAGAAGAAAAGCGCTTTACGTGAAAACATCGAGGCCATTGCGGTTGCGATTGTTTTGGCATTATTCATTCGGACGTTCATCGTTCAAGCCTTCAAGATACCCTCCGGCTCCATGCAGCCCACGTTGCAGATCGGAGATCATATCCTTGTCAACAAATTTATCTACGGCGTTAAATTGCCTTTCGTCGGGACCACGATCATACCCATTGCAGAGCCCAAAAGAGAAGATATCATCGTTTTCAAATTCCCCGAGGATCCGGAGAAGGACTTCATCAAGCGAGTGGTCGGCGTTGCCGGCGACACCGTGGAGATGCGCGACAAGCGGTTGTATGTAAATGGAGAGCTGCAACAGCAAGACTTCGCCGTATACACCGATGAGCGGATCCTTCCCCGCCGGTTTCAGCCACGGGACAATTTCGGGCCCATATCGGTTCCGGAGGGCACCGTTTTCGTCATGGGCGATAACCGGGATCATAGCTACGACAGTCGTTTCTGGGGGTTCGTGGATCTGGACGCAGTCAAGGGCAAGGCCTTCATTATTTATTGGTCGTGGGATAAAGAGAAATTCGGAGTCCGCTGGAACCGGTTCGGACGGCTGTTGCGTTGAACCGGCATCCACAAATGCATTCCCCACCGCCAGCATAGGCAAAACTTAGAGTCCAGATCCGGGCCGGCTGGGAGTCTTCAAACCGCATCGTCAAACCGCGGGAGGAGGGCAAAGCCGATAGGAGAGCGCCGGGAAGGACGCTTCGGCAAAGAGGCTTTGAAACCGTCCCGACTGCCGGCGCCTGCAGGGTGTTCCTTGGAAGGGGAGGGCGAATGGAATTTCGGAGGAAGGACATTCTGGATATGGCGTCCCTTTCGGGGGATGAAATCCGCATGATCCTCGACACCGCCGTCGGTATGAAGGAAATTTCCACCCGACCCATCAAGAAGGTTCCCACCCTGCGGGGCAAGACCGTTGTCATGTTTTTTTATGAACCCAGCACCCGGACCCGCACCTCTTTCGACGTGGCGGCCAAACGTTTGTCCGCGGATAGCCTGTCCATCTCCAAGAGCACGAGCAGCATCGTGAAGGGCGAGACGCTTCTGGACACGGCCAAGAATCTCGAGGCCATGAAACCGGATGTCCTGGTCATCCGACACTCGTCGGCCGGTGCGCCACATCTGCTGGCGCGCCGCATGAAAGCCTCGGTGATCAATGCAGGCGACGGGATGCACGCGCATCCCACCCAAGCCCTTCTGGACATGATGACCATCCGGGAGAAAAAAGGCCATCTGGAGGGTCTCCGGCTGGCCATCATCGGGGACATCGCCCACAGCCGCGTTGCCCGCTCCAATGTCGTGGGCTTCACGAAAATGGGCGGGCACGTCGTCCTCTGCGGACCTCCCACCATGATCCCAGCCGGCATCGAATCGCTGGGGGTGGAAGTCACCCACGACGCCGACCGTGCCGTGGAAGGTGCGGACGTGGTCATGATGCTGCGGATCCAGAAGGAGCGCCAACAGTCCCATCTCTTCTCGTCCGAGCGGGAATACGCAAGAGAATACGGTATGAACGCCGAACGGCTTTCCCGTGCTTCCGCGGACGTGTTGATCATGCATCCCGGCCCCATGAACCGCGGCGTTGAAATCGCCCCGGACGTGGCCGACGGCCCTTTTTCGATCATACTCGACCAGGTGACCAACGGCGTGGCGGTCCGAATGGCGATTTTGTATCTGGTGGCAGGAGGAGTCCGACATGCGGATACGGATTAGCGGGGGAAGGGTCATCGACCCGGGCCGCGTGGATGCGATTTGCGATATTCTCATCGAGAACGGCCGGATCGTCGATCTGCTGCAACCGGGAGAGGAGACCCGTGACTGCGAGGTGATCGATGCGTCCGGCAAGGTGGTTACACCCGGATGGATCGACATGCACGTCCACCTGAGGGAACCGGGCCACGAATACAAGGAAACCGTGGCGAGCGGATGTCAGGCGGCAGTCGCCGGCGGCATCACGGCGGTATGCTGCATGCCCAACACGGATCCGGTCAACGACAACGCCCAGGTGACGGAGTTTATCCTGCGCAGAGCGGCTGCGGCCGCCGCCGCCCGGGTCTATCCCGTCGCCGCCGTGAGTCGAGGGTTGGAAGGAGGTCAGCTGACCGAGTTCGGCGAGCTGAAGCGTGCCGGGGCGGTGGCCCTCTCCGACGACGGACGCCCCGTGACCGGCAGCCGGTTCATGCGGCGCGCCTTGGAATACGCCAAGGGCTTCGACCTGCCCCTGATCTCCCACAGTGAAGATCTCGATCTGGCCGGCGGTTCGATGAACGAGGGCGGCGTTGCCACCCGACTGGGCCTGTCCGGCATTCCCAATGCCGCCGAGAGTATTATGGTGCTGCGGGACATCGCGCTGGCGGAGCTGACCGGTGCCCGTGTGCACTTTGCCCATGTGAGCACGGCCGAGTCGATACGCGCCATTCGGGCGGCCAAGGCCGAAGGTATCGACGTCACCGGCGAGACAGCGCCCCATTACTTCACGCTCACCGACGAAGCCGTGGAAACCTACGACACGCACGCCAAGATGAATCCGCCGCTGCGCAGCGCAAAAGACCGTCAAGCCGTTCGGGAAGCATTGGCCGACGGAACGCTGGATGCCATTGCCACCGATCATGCGCCCCATTCCGCCATAGAAAAGGATGTGGAGTTCGACCGGGCCGCCAACGGTATCATCGGACTGGAGACCGCGGCCGCTGTTAGCTTTCGACTGGTGCAAGAAGGCGTCCTTTCCCTATCCCAGCTTGTTGAGAAATGGACCGTCCGTCCCGCCGGCATCCTCGGCCTTCCCTGCGGGCTGGCACCGGGTTCACCGGCGGACATCACCGTTTTGGACCCCGAAAAAAGGCACACGATCGACGCCTCCACCTTTCGATCCCGCAGCCGCAACACCCCCTTCGACGGCTGGGAGTGCAAAGGAAAGGCCGTGCTGACCATGGTCGGCGGACGGGTGGTATACACGGACCCGCGACCGCAGCCGTAGCTTGCGGCATGGACAAAGAGAGTTCGCGATGCCCGGAAACGGTAAGCACATCCTGGTGGTGGACGACGAGCTGAGCATGAGGGAATT
>JAJDOA010000034.1 GCA_022340405.1 Desulfobacteraceae bacterium
CATTCCCCGCCGCTTGTGGCGAGGAATCTTCAAATCCTTGGATAACGGATTGCCATCGTTGATGTCAACCGGTTGCCAGCCCCCTGCGCATGCGCTATGGATGCCGGAGGATGTCCGTCAACCAAAAGGGAGGTCGATAACCCATGAACCGGACCGTCATGCTGTGGTTGGCCGTTGCCGCGTTGCTGTCAATTCCGGGTGCGCCTGCGCCAACCGTTGCCGCTTCGCAGATCTACTCCCTCAAAGGGCTGCAGGGAGTGGCGGTCGGGATAGCGGAGTTGCCCACCGAGATCAGGGAACTCGGGCTGCACGAGGAAGATGTATACCACGCCGTTGCGGATCGGCTCGAAGCCGCAGGGCTGGTCATCCGCACCGAACGCTATGCCATTGCCGGGGAGCCGGACTTTCTTGTCGATATTTTCGGTGGCCAGTTCGTGCAGGGAATCATCACCTACTGCATCAATGTCCGGCTGGAACAACCGGTGATCATCGAAAGGGACCGAACCTTGCGCACCATCGCCACCACATGGTCGCAGCAGTTCATTGGTGTCGTGGGATTCGGGACCGACAAGGGCGTGGTCATGGAGAACATTCTTGCGCTGGTGGACTTGTTTGTCGACGAGCATCACTCCGTGAACGAGCCCTGACGGCTCACCAGCGCAGGAGAACCGAACCGTAAGTGAGGCCGGCCCCGAAGCAGTCCAGCATTACGATCTGACCCTCCTGAATTCGACCGTCTCGGACCGCCTCGTCCAACGCCGTGGGGATGGTGGCCGCGGAAGTGTTCCCGTACCGGTCCACATTGACGACCACTTTCTCTTCCGGGATGCCGAGTCGCTTGGCCACCGCTTCGATGATCCGCAGGTTGGCCTGGTGAGGGACGAACCAGTCCATATCGTCCAGGGTCATGCCGTTGCTCTCCAACGCCTTCACGGCGAAGTCGGAAAGGGTTCGGACGGCGACCTTGAAGATTTCTTTTCCATACATCCGCATCTTGTGAAGGTTTTCCGAAAAACGGCCCGGCGTGACCTCCATGCTCGACCCGCCCGCAGGAATGTACAGCAGCTCCCAAAGATTGCCGTCGGAGAGGAGGTGGGTGGAGAAAATGCGATGGGGGTTGTCATCGGAGACCCGCTCCACCACCGCGGCCCCTGCTCCGTCACCGAAGAGAATGCAGGAGGCGCGGTCCCGCCAGTTGATAAAAGGATTGAGGACTTCCGCCCCCACCACCAGCGCCGTGCGGGTGTGCCCCGTCCGGATGAATTGCTCGGCGGTGGAGAGCCCGTATACGAACCCGGAGCAAGCTGCGTTGATGTCCATGGCCCATGCCTGGGGGGCTTCCAGCTTGTGCTGGAGCCAGCAGGCCGTGGACGGCAGCAGGGTGTCCGGCGAGCAGGTGGCGTAGATGATCTGGTCGATGTCGCCGGGTTTTTTCCCTGCGGCTTCCAGGGCTGCGGCCGCCGCCGCCATGCCCAGCGAGGAATTGTGTTCGTCGGGGTTGTCCGTGTCGGAATGACGGCGCTCCCGTATGCCGGTCCGGTCCCAAATCCACTGTTCGCTGGTGTCGATTCCGATGGCCTGCAATCGCTTGCAGATGTCGGCGTTGGTGACCCGTTTTCGGGGAAAAGCCGAGCCGGTTCCTGTGATTCTTGCGGCAAAAGGCATGTTTCTTGTTCCTTAACCGGCCCCTAAAGGGCCGTTGGACCGTCCATGGCCGCTGCGGTGCGTGCGCCGAGATCGACACCCCCACGGGTAGGCGGCAAGACGTGCAGGGAGAAAGAGGGATGCCGGCGATACCGAAGGCGGCACTTATGGAGAACAAAAAAAGTTCGGAATTTCCAATGTTTGACTACAGCCGTATCGTTGCTCCTCCAGTATGCGATAGCTGGTTCGATGTCAAGCGATTTCACCCATTGATCACGACATGCCCGGGAATGCGCACCCACACCGCCGTCCAGCGTTTCCCTCCGCCTTCACTGAATTCGGCGATGGTGAAACGGTTGGCGGGCTCGGCCGAATCGGACTCCAGTCGGATTCCGAGCAGGCTCAGCCGCAGCTCGAGAAGCTTTGCCGACAACCCCTCCTGCGGACCTCGCAGCTCCGCCTTGATAATGCTCAGATAGTCCCTGGGCTCGACATCCGGGGAATTGATTTCGGGCCGGGAGGCGCCCGCTTTACGGACAGAAGGATCCGCTCTGTCTACCCGGTGAGGGTCCGAAACAGCAACTCGGCCATGTCCACGATGCGGGGGCCGGTGCGGCAGGTCAAACCGCAGTCGAACTGATAAAGCCGCCCCCTTCTTACGGCCTGCAGCCGCCGCCAGTCCCGGTCGGCCGCAAGCTTTCGGATGCGTCGGGGGTCGGTTCCGCAAAAAAACACCAAATCCGGATCCAGCTCGCAGAACCGGTCAAAATCCACCCACGGATAGGCCTGGTCGATGCCGCCGGTAATGTTGCGACCTCCTCCACGCGCGATCACGTCGTATTGAAATGAATGAGGACCGGCAAGCATCACCCGTCCGTTTTCGGCCTCGAGAACGCGGGATACCCGGAGGCGGCGTTCCTCGGGTATTTCCGCCACCGCTTCGTCCAGATGCGCCAAGCGGACCCGCAGCCTTTGCACCAGAGCCCGAGCGGCTCCGGCCCGTTCGATGGCCTCGCCCAGACGGATCATGTCATCCAGCGCATCCTCCACCGTTGCGGGGCTAAACAGCATCAGCCGCGCACCCATCGCCGACACCGCGGAGGAAATCCGACGGTGCGCCGCGGCCAGCCCTGCCACCACGTCCGGCTTCAACGCGGCGATGCGCTCCACGTCCGGGTCGAACCAGGCACAGACGTGAGGCTTGTCGTTGGCCTCGGGTGGATGGTCGCAGGCGTCGGTCACCCCGACAACGCAATCCTGGGCATCTATTGCGAACAGGGTTTCCGTGATGGAGGGCGTCAGCGATACAATGCGCATCTGGATCCACTCTCTTTTCGGGTTGTCGCCGGAACGGACCGTTGCCGTCAT
>JAJDOA010000054.1 GCA_022340405.1 Desulfobacteraceae bacterium
TTTTAAATTGTGGTATGAAACAGTTACGTTGGTGAAGGGTATGGATGTTGACAGTTTGAACGCTGCTTTTATCCATCCGCCGAGAGGGATGCCGCCGCCCGACGCGTCCTTCCGGCGGTGCGGTGCGTCCCTGTGGTAGAGGTTTCGTGCATCTCACGCGTCAATCGATGCAGTGGGAAATTCCTGCCGGCCCCATCGCACTGGTAGTTGTAGCGCAACGCGTCCGTCTATCTATTTCTTTATAATTGTTAACTATATTTATGTGAATTATTTGTCAACAAAGGTGCCGTGTGGGCTCTGGCCATCGCTTTTTTTGCAGCGCCCTCCAGGGTTGTTGGCGAGATGTGCCGCATCCTTCCATGGCATGGGACTTTACCTGATTCAAGGAGTCGTAAGTGAACAAGGTCATCCGTGTACACAGAGATCGAAGCGACGGCGATAAGATTCTGAAGCATGCTTGTGAGGAGCTGAGCTGCAATTTCATAGGCGAAATTCCCATCAAGATTCAGGAACTCAAGGAAAAGGGCAGACTTTCCCAGTATCGTGTCACCGATTTTCTTTACGGAATCACCCGATTTCGTGGAGCGACCGACAGCCGAATCTCCCTGACCCTGTTTGAAACCTATCTTACCGTGTGCCTCCATGCCGGTGAAACCGTTCGTGAACTGGCTGGCCGGCTCATGAAAGACCCTGTGGGCGTTTACAACGAAGTCAAACGCTTGGAGGGATACGGCCTGCTCGATCTGATAGAGAAGGACGGTGCGGCCCCGCGCCGGGGCAAGAAGCCAAAAGGTGTGTTTCTGTCCAGCAAGGGCAGCCAACTGCTGGAGGAGATGTTGGCCTGACGGCGCCGTGTGTGTAGAAGCCATCTCAAAATTGCCTTTTCGCCCAACCCACCAGAGGCGGGTAAATCTCGGCGCCGGGTCCTCGTTTCCAGTCCTCGAAAACCAGACGTATTCCTGTGGCTGGAAACTCGAATCCACCTATAGCTTGTCGAAGATCCCGGGTTTTGCCCGGGGAGCGAAAATCCTAATTTTGAGATCGCTTCTAGTATCGTACCGGATTGGGATTGTATGCCACCGGCCTGCACCCCGATGGACGTTTTCAGAAGGCCCGTCACGGTAGCTTCTCCACCCGACCTGTCAACCCATCTTTAACCCATGAAGACAGCGGCCATGAAAAACCTCCGCAACCTGTTGCTGGCAAACGAAGAATGGCTGATGGATCGCATACTCGGCTATGCGATACAGCAGGGCTACGCCGTCTACACCTCTACGCTGAAAGAGGCCTGGCGGTTGTCCATTGCCGGGCTTTCCGCATCTATCTTCGAAGGATTGGCCATTTACGACGGCATTCCGGAAATCGGCCCGGAAGACGACTTCGCCGGCGACCCGATTTCCCTGTTCGGTATCACCGAGGCGAAACGACACAGGGAGCGCGGTGTCAGTTTGGGGATGTTTTTGGGGTTGATGAAATATTACCGGCAGGCCTACGTCGATCTTCTCCATCGTTCAGACATCGACGAAACGGATCGACAACGATTTTCGTTGTTCATTCACCGTATTTTCGACCGAATCGAAATCGGTTTTTGTGTCGAATGGTCGGGGGCGGGCGGTGACAAGGCCGTTCAGGAACTGCAGAAACGCAACCGGCTGATGACCAATGAAAAGAACAAGTATTTGACGATATTCGAGAGCATCCCCAATCCGGTGATTTTACTGGATCGCAACAAGGCCGTCGACAGCATGAACCTGGCTGCCGCTGAGCTTTTCGAGCAGGGCGCCACATCCGGTTCGCAATATTACGGCTCTTCAAAAGGAGGGCATTCGGCTTCCACCGGCGATGCCGACGAAGGAGAAGAATTGCATCGGGTTCCTTCCAGCCTCGCCGGACACGACGTGTCTGCCCTTTTGCCCTGGATCCAACCCGAAATCGATCGATTTTATAATGAAAACCTATCCACGATGGTGTTTGAAAAACGCAATGAAATGGAAGACCCCCTTCGGATTTTCCGGGTCAAACTCTCCAAAAGCTTGGATGTCAGTGGAAAATTTGAAGGCACTGTCGTCATTTTAGAGGACATCACCTCCCTGAAGAGCGCCTTGGATGAAGTGCACACGCTAAGGGGCCTGCTGCCCATTTGTTCCCACTGCAAGAATATCCGCGATGACAAAGGTTTCTGGCAGAAGGTGGAGCATTATGTGGGAGAGCGCACGAATGCCGCCTTCAGTCACAGCATTTGCCCGGACTGCGCCCGCAAGCTATACCCTGAAATTGTTCCATAGAGACTGCAAGAATTCTGTTCCGTTTCCGAGATGGTTTCCAGCATGAAATACCTGTTTCATTCGGAACATCCCTCCGGCGAGTGCACCAAGTCGGGTTTGGCCGCATCCTTCGTGCGGGACCCATTGTTCTATGTTTTTGTGCTGTCGGCGCCGTTCGGAGTTCCCGACACGGACCGGACATGAACGTCCCGCTGGGGAAACGGTATTTCGACACCCTCGGCAAGAAACCGTTTGTAGACTTCGGTGTAGAGAAGATGCGAGACCCTGCCGCGCTGCACCGGTTTTTGCACCCAGCACAGCAGTTCGTGGTCCAGGCTGGAGTCTCCGAAGGCCCTGAACCGCACGCGGGGTGCGGGTTCTGCGCAGACTTCCGCGCAGTCTTTGGCCACGGCCAGCAATGTCTCGTGAACCTTGTCGATGTCCGAGCCGTAGGCCACGCCCACCTTGATCCGGATGCGGTATTTCTCGTAGGGCCCTCCGGCCTCGTTGGTGATCTTGGCGTTTCCCATGATGGAATTGGGCACCGTGATTTCCACGTCGTCCCGGGTCAGCAGCCGGGTGCTGCGAATGCCGATGTGGGTGACTTCCCCTCGTTCGCCCGAATCCAAGACGATGAAGTCACCGAGTTTGTAGGGAGCGTCGGCCACGATGAACACGCCCGAAAACAGGTTGGCCAGCGTGTCCTTTGCGGCAAAGGAGATGGCAAGGCCGAGAATGCCGGCAGAGGCCATCCACGCGGTCACGTCGATCCGCCAGGCCAGAAAGATGAAATAGGCTGCCAGCGCCACCACCAGAATGATGAACAGGTTGCTGAACAGCGGCAGGGTGCGCTCCTGGATCAAAGGAAAGCGCCGCTGGTCGCGGCTCACCACCCCCAGGAGCAGCTGCAGGAACCGAGACAGGGCAACGGCCCAGAGAAGAATCCCCACGGTCTGCAGTCCGCCGAGCGTTACGCTCCGGACCGTTGACGGCAGAGACAGCCTCTCGGTGGCCAGCGCCAGGCCGACGAGAAAAATGCTGACGAAAACGGGCGCGTGAAAAATGTCAAGGATCTGGTCGTCCAGGGTGAATTTCGTCTTTTCAAACCATCTCCGGATGAACCGCAGGAGGATCAGATCCACGATTTTCGCCAGGGCAGCGAACAGCAGGATGATCAACAGCACCTGGACATACGGATTCGGCGCGACATGGGCGATCGTTTCCAGCAACTGCTCTTTACCGAAATCCATGGTTCATTCCCTAAGGCATTTTCGACAGGCGGTCGTAGTCGACGGCCTGGGCGTAGGCTTTTAGATCCTCTGCAGACACCGCATTCCCCTCCAACGTGACCAGAACCCGGTTGGCCACCACGATGCGGATGTCGCCCCGCTTCTTGGAGGCATCGTATTGGACCAGGGCTTTCTGCCCGCCGATGGTTTCCAGCTTTCCGCCGTTGGACGCGGCGGCCATGGGGTTGGCCAGCATCATCATGAACGGCTGGAGCATCGGGGAATCCGTTACGAACTGGACCGTGACCGAACGGTCATCCCGGCTGTAGGTGCGGGATGCCGTCAGCCCGCCGCCCATCATTGCGGCTCCAATCGTTTCGGATGTGGCTTCCTGCGCCTGCCAGCCTTTGAGCGGCTCGGGAAAATAGTCCTTGAGCGCTTCTCCCTTCTTCTGCTGAATCAGCTGTGAGGCGTAGTTGAGGCTTTCGACCGCCGTGGAGTGGTCTCCATCCTGATAGGCCTTCAGCGCCTCCTCGATAGCTGTGGTCACATCGTCCGCGCCGACCGATTGGACTGTGGCCGTCAACAACAGCATGGCGACCAACAGTCCGCTGCCTGTCCTGCCAATGGTACCGAGCATGATCTGTCTCCTCTTGGGGTGATCGGTGAGGGAACGCTGACGGGGGATTCGCTGTTACCATCACCCGAACCGCCTGTCAAGGTCGCCGGCTGCGCCTATCCTGCCCCCTAGTGATTGGAAAAAAGAAGCGGCCTTTTTTTGTGGGATCGGTATCTTCGCTGCCGCGCGCTTTTATCGCAAGTGCGGAAGGGCATCTTCCGAAACGAAGAATTTTTGGATTTTCGGTGCGTACACCACGACTCCGGACAGCGGTATCTCTCGCCCGTTCTTGCGCAGAAGGTTCTTCCCGGCGGGCAGGCGGCAGGCACCGATCCGCAGGACCGGATTTTCCGGATCCGACCGGTCCGCTGCCGCACCCGCCAGCGTCGCGGCATCCACGAACAGGGAGCGTTGCGCTGCCTGCAGGTCGATACCCAACGCCTCTGCCGCAATGGCCGCCAGTTCGGTGTTGTCGAAAGTGCCGACTGGGCGCCGGGGGCCGTACGCCCACAGCGGCACGTCCTCTCCGGTGTGTCCGTGGGTGGTCCACCCCAGCGCCGTGAGGTTGCGGCTCAGATAGGCGGCAATCTCCCAGTACCCGTTTCGGGAGCCTTTCTTTTGCAGCACGTCCGCAACGAAGTAAAGGTGCTCGGCGTTCATGTGTTTCGCCCACCAGCTTCCGAGGTGATCGGCAAATGCGGTCTGGATGCCCCCCGGGTCCGCGGCGCCGAGTTTGGACAGCAGGCCCTGGATGGTCATGTCGGCGTCCCGCACCGGAGCGATCAGGTCTTCAACCGATGTGGCCGTGTATTTCGGGGGGAAGTCCGACTGCTGGTGGCCGATGCTCAGGGCGCCGGTGCCGTGGTCGGGGAAGATGAGCACCAGGGTGCGGCCGTCGGCTTCGGCGAACCGCATCACCACTCCCACCGCCTCGTCGAAAGCCAGCATCTCCGTGCTCATGTACACCGGGTCGTTGGCGTGGCCGGCCCAGTCCACCTGGCTGCCTTCCACCATCAGGAAAAAGCCTTTTTCGCTTTGGGATAGGATCTCCAAAGCTTTTTCGGCCATCTCGGCCAGAGAGGGCTGGGTGGGATGGAAATCGTCCCGGTCGATGTCCGGGTCCATGTGGCTCTCGGCGAAAAGACCCCACACCCGCCCGGCGCTCAGTGCGTTCAGATGCTCGCGGTTGTCCACGAATCGATAGCCGCGGGATTGCAAGACATGGAGCAGATTTTCGCCGTCTGTTCTTCGGCCCTTCCAGTGTTCTCCAAAAGCGGTGGTGAAGCGCATATCCTCCGGGAAGAGATAGGCGGCGCCGCCCCCGAAGACCACGTCGATGTTCTGATACACCATTTGCTCCATGATTTCGCTTTCCATGCCGCGGTCGTGGACATGGGATGCGAACGCTGCCGGCGTGGCGTGAGTGATGCGGCTCGTGGCCACCAGACCCGTGGATTTGCCCGCGAGCCGCGCCCCCTCCAGTACGGTAGCCACCGGTTCGTAGGCTGCCGCCGTGGGCGTCAAACCGGTGAGAAGGTCCTCGGTGCGGGGGCCGACGGCGATAAATCGGGCCGTCGTCTTGTGCCCGGTGGCAAAGGCCGTGGCCGCAGCCGCGGACCCGGTGATGACGGAATTGGTCATATGGGTCTTCACGGCGCCGGTTCGCAGCCGGTCCAGATGGAGCGGTGCCCCTGTCTTTGTCTGTTTGACCCAGCGGGCCAGGGTCAGGATGCCCTGCGAGGCGCCGTCGGGGATCATGATGATCACATTTTGCACGACGGCTTCGCCGGAGGCCGCGGCCGGGATCCCACTGAAAACAAGTACCGCGGCGACCGTGAGGGCGACCAGGAAGGTGGCTGATTGCGTTTTTCGCCTCATTCTTCTTCTCCCGCTGGCGGCACGCGTTCCATAGCGATTGTCAGAATCCGGTTTCGTTTCCGCCAAGGTTTTCGCATCATCCTCTATCGTTCGCCAGCGATTTGTACCAGATGTTCATGCTCTCGATCCGGCCGGAGATGTTGGTGTTGTTGACGAGCGTTCCGGCAAAACGGTATCCGGCACGGGAGAACAGCACATTGATACCGAAGGACCGGCTCCTTGCGATGGTGAACGCCGTACGGATTCCCCGCTTTCGCACGTCCTCTTCGAGGGCGGAGAGCAGATGGCCGGCCAGGCCCACGCTGCGAAAGGCACCCTCGGTGGCAAAGTCGGTCATTTCCGCTCCAAGTCCCTCCATTTCCGCGGAGGCCACCGCGGTGAGCGTACCCTTGCGGATAACGCCGAAATAGCGAAAGCTGCCGGCCATGGTGCGGCGGATATAGGCGGGGTCGAAGACGGGGAAGGGATAGGTTTCGAACACCCGCGCATACAGCGCCGCCATGGCCTCCGCTTCCGCCTCCCGGAGGCGCAACACACGATATCCGGCCGGCAGTGGGCGCCGCAAACCCTCCCCCGCCTTTTGCTGCGCCGCCTCCAGCACCCCCTGGATTCGTTTGCGGTCGGCAGCCCGGCTTCGCTTTTCAGATAAAAATCGTGCCGCGAACACAGCCTCGTCCCCGTCGGCATAAAAATTCGGAATGCGGGCCTCCACAACGAATCCCCGGTCCAGGAAGACCGATAGCTTCTGCCCCGGGACCTTGGCAAAGAGCTTGTCGTATCCGTTTGCAGAGGCCAGCCGCTCCATGGTGTCCACGGCCGCTTCGGGGTTTCCGGACAGGTGCATGAGATAGACGCGGCAGGATAGGGGGCCGTGCTGCAGGCGGCTGGAGCCGATGGTTTCGATGCGGTCCGTCGTCATGGGGCCCACCGGAAGGTTACCGCCATGGGATGGTGGTCCGAGGAAGACACTTCGTACACAACCGCCTCGACAGGGGTCAGACCGCGGTAAAACACGTGGTCCACGGCATGGCCGAACACGGTGGTTCGAGCGTCCTTTTTAAAAATCACGGGTGCGAGGCCGTTGCGGCGGGTTGCCCGCAATACGATGTCCAACCGTTTTTGGCTCCAAGTGTTGAAATCGCCGGCCACGATGAGCGGCCCTTCCGTGGAGGCCAGGATCTCCATCAGCCGGTCCCACTGTCGGCGGAAACGGTCCGTTCCCGGCGTGAAGTTGATAGAGTGGACGTTGACCACCCACAGGGACGATCCCTGGGAGGGGAACGGGTGCCGTGTGATCAGAACGCTTTTGGGCAGGCGGAGCAGGGGTTCCACCACCCGCAGCATGCACGCACGGCCGGAGGCAGTGCTGGAGGCCGTCAGTACACCGGCGGTTTGACCGTTGTACCGAAAAGCCGGGGCGAACACCCAGTGCCATTTCCGATCCTGCAGGATACGGGACCCGTCTGCGGGCAGGACCATCTCCTGCAGGGTTACGATGTCGGAATCACCGATGATCCGCTCCAGATCCTCTTCCCAACCGGGTTTCCAGCCTTTGTACAGATTCCAGTTCACCAGCTGGAATTCTATAACGCCGTCGCCTGCCGTCGATTCGTGTTCCGCCGGGTAGGACCCCTCCTCCGAAAACTCCGCCCGGCACATACTGTCCGTTGTCTGCACCTCGACATGCGAACCCTGACCCTCCAGGAGATGAGCTTCCGGAATGGAAAAACACCCCGCCAACGCCGCCACGGCGACTGCCGTCACAACGGCCTTGCACACAAGCGCCGGTATCGTTGAGGCAAAGCGGATCATAGGTTTCCAAACTTACGGTATGTATAAAAAAACGTTGCTTCGATCGGCAACGTCCTGCCTGCGGGCCCCTCCCGAGCGAAACCCATGATGATTCGCCCTCCGGCCAATGTCAAGGCAGGGAGGTTGTCCATAAGGGAGGTGGTTTCCGGAAAAGTTTTGTTCTTTTCTTTCGTAGGGGAGGGG
>JAJDOA010000059.1 GCA_022340405.1 Desulfobacteraceae bacterium
CGGTCAAACATATATCCTGTTGGTGGTTCTGTCCGCTCTTGTTGCGGCGATTGGCCTGCTGCGGGGCAACGTAGCCATTATCATCGGCGCAATGGTCATCGCGCCACTGCTGGGACCGAATATGGGAATGGCACTTGCGGCAACACTAGGGGATTCCGCATTGGCAAAACGGGCCCTGGAGACAGCTCTTTTCGGGATTGCCGTTGGCTTGGCCATTGCAATAGCCCTGGGCTGGTTTGCCGAAGTGGACACCTCCAATCCGGAAATTGCCTCCCGTTTGCATGTAAGCTATGCAGACTTTGCCCTCGCACTTGCCTCCGGTGCGGCGGGCGCGCTCTCCTTTACCTCTGGTGTTCCAGGGAGTCTGATCGGTGTGATGGTGGCTGTAGCCCTGCTTCCGCCGTTAATGGTGTTCGGACTGCTTGTGGGAGACGGTCAGTTCCAGACAAGCCTGGGCGCCCTTTTACTGCTGACGTCCAACATTGTCTGCGTCAACATTTCCGGGGTAGCCATGTTTCTGTATCAAGGGGTTCGGCCCAACAGATGGTGGGAGGCAAAAAAGGCCAAAAAGCAAACACGTATCGCAGTTGCGGTTTGGTTGGCTTTATTGGTCGTTTTGGGCATTGTGATACATCTGGAATTTACATGATTGGAACGATTTGCGGCCATCCTACCTCCTATCAGAGAAATCGGAGTATTCTTAGCGCCGGCGTTGCCTCCATGCGTTCCGCTGTGAAAAAAAGCGACGATCGAACCATCGAGTGAAAGGGGCTTGTTTAGCACCGATCCGCATTGCCCCCGATGGGCAACGAGCAGGTAGCTTACTCCTTATCGGGATGGGAGCGCTTTCTATCGACGAAAAGATTGAGTCCATGGGTTTCAAAATAGTCCAGCTTTTTTTGAATCTTCAGTTGCTTAGGCCTTGGATGGAGCTGAAATCCACTCTTCCGGGTGGCGATTTCGGCACTGCCGGTCTCAAGATAGTAGTGTATCCAGGAATGCTTCCCGTTGTAGAGCCAGCGTGTGACGCTCATGTCCTTCGCGTGCATCGGCAATGATGCTGCACCCATCCATAGCGCAAAAACCGACAACAGGATCTGCTGCTTTCTCCCTTTCATCCGGTGAAGAAACAAAAAAACTCCGAAAAATCCAGGAATCAAGTAAACGACATAGCGCGAAGCCATTGCCGTCGACAACCCCCTGCTGATTCTTCCAATCGCCGCATTGGTGCAGAAAATCAGCGTGAATGAGATCAGTGTGAGCACGATCAGGCCGATCGTTCCATGCCGGTCGTCTTGTTCTTCCGGACGACGATTTTTTAAGACGGCGTAACCCTCCTGGATGAGGATACCGATCATGGCCAAACAGATCCCCCCTCCCGCTGCTACAGAAAACCAATGGATCGTTTTGAACCCCAGAAAGTTCGATAGGGTGGAGAATACATACAGCGCATAGTGCCATAAGGAAGACTGGGGAAAATGAAAGTCTTCCGCTGCCGGCAACCATCGGTAGTCTATGAAAAAGGAGAGCAGTGATCCCACCGAGAGCACGCATGCGATTCCGGCCATCAGAGCTTGCCTTCGGCGGTTCTCCTTGAAGGACATGAACAGTTCGGAAAGGAATACAACAGGCGAGATGATCCCCATGAAAAGACCAAATCCCGTGTAGATCAATACGAAATTCAGCCCGACCAACAGAGCGTACCGAAATCCTATGTTGGTGAGGGTTAGGCAAAGACAGTACAGAACAATCAGCAATAAGGGGAATGGGCCATGAGAGAGATTCGGCGTACCGACGAGGGTCTCGTACTGGGCCACTGTCAAAAACATCAGCGGCACAGCGGCATCAGTCCAAACCAGAGGTCCGAATAGCCTCCTCTTCAAGACAATGGCCAAGACGGAGGCAAGAAAAATTGTGCCTCCTACGGCGAATGATTCGACGACGGTGTTCCATCCCGATGCGGACACGATCCACTGGGTTAGAAGAAATCCCAGTCCCTGCCGATGGGGGCCGTGTTGCCAAAGAAACAAATCCCACAGACCGGTATCCTTGAAGAAAGCGTCGTACAAGTCCCACTGATCCGAAAAGAGGATGTTGACCGAATATGCGTGGATAAATGCGAACCAGCGGACAATGGTGAATCCCGTAACCAACATCGCTGCAATGGTCAGGATGCGGCTTCTGTCGACCGATCGATGCAGGAGCGCACGGGACAGCAGCATAAGGAGAAATGCCGTCAACCGAGAGGGGCTCTGGAAGGTTCCGCTTGCATCACCGTAGAAGCCTGCAGCCGCAATCAGAATCAGATGGACAATGATTCCCAATTCCAGAACCCGTTTTAATGAAGGGAGCAGGTCGGAACCCCATACTTTCTTCCAATCGAACCTTCGCTGTTGCAGCCGGAGGATGGTCCACTTTGCCACTGCCAGTAGAGCCGGCACCGCAAAAATCCACCAGACAGACGTTGCACTGATCCTGATAAATCCCGCCTCCAGCCGGAATCCCCCCGTCAGCCAAATGTAGGGGGCCAATACGAGAAAAACGGACAAGGCGAAGTTGATCAGATGCTCGACGAACGGAATACCTGCGGTTCTGATGGCGCTGTGGGGTCTGTGCTCTTCCTGAGTCATCTCTTTATCGACATCCACGGTCCATTTGTTGCTGATGCCAAAAGACAGGGAGGTCAACGGCAAGCAGTCGCACACCTGGAAGCCATCCGAGATTATTCCGGCAGACACGGGGATGCAGCAAGGCGGAGGTCAATTGCCCTACAGGTGTTTTTCCGCCTTTTTTGCCGAGAAGTTGTTGACGATGAATTGAAGGCGTTTTCGCTGGTCATCGGTAAGATGGCCGAATTTCAGTCCACATCTTCGCGGTGAATTTTCCGGGGAGCAGTTGCCCATCTGGCCGTCTGAGATGATTTCGAAGGGGATCCCCTCGATCAGGGCGCCCTTTCCGGGTACGACAATGGATAGATGGGAGGCCTTGAGCGAGGCAATGTCGCACCCGTCGTACTGGATGGCCATCCCACCCATGCTGATGTCCAGAATGAGCCCCAGCTTCATCGTTTTTTTTCGGAATCCGAACATAACCGGAACACTCAGGTTGACTTCGGAAACGCTGTTCATTCCGTATCGGACAGATAGCCTTCTATCGGGGTTTTCATCCATTATGATCATCTCCAGATGCCGTGGCTTTCGTTTGGTAAATCCTATCACACGGGTCGCAAAATCGATTCGATCCATTTCCATACAGGAATCAGCAGTCCGGATCAAGAATATCGAGAACCGGGTACAAAACCTGCCGAAAAGAAGGAACGACCCCGCAGCCCCGGTACCCGGGCTTTCCGCCTCGCCCGCTGCGACAAGCAGCGGGCAATGAAACCTCGTCCGCCTCCGGCGGATTGAAAATTGACAATCCGCGCTGGGCGGGGCTACAATCCATCCATGGTGAGCCGTTCTCGGAGCTTCGCACACACCGGAATACAGTGGCAAGCGGAGGCGGTTCCCGCCGGTGGATCTTTCGCGCCGGCCACCGACTTCAGCGGGGCTGTTTCCCTGCCGCTTTCCCGGGGGATCCCCGGCCGCCCCCGTGAAACGTCTGCAATGGCCATACCGCTACCTTTTCACAGCCGCTGTTTCGAACCCGTGAAAACGCCTTACCGCCACCGCAATGTTACGATCAAGAGATTGGTTCTGGATGCCTGCCAGTTCGTTCGCTGCCAGTCGTTCGTGACAGGACGTTTCGGCAAGCCGTTTTCACCAAGCCGTTTTCGCGTCGAGATCGACATCACATACAAGTGCCATTTGCGATGCTTGAACTGCAACCGCTCGTGCACGCAGGCCCCGAGTGACATGGAAATGCCCGTCTCGGACATCGAGCAGTTCATACGGAAAAGTATTGAAAAGAAAATGGCATGGCAACGAATCCGGATCCTGGGGGGAGAGCCGACCCTCCACAGCCGGTTTTCGGATATCGTCGAGTTGCTGGTGGAATACAAGAAGACCCACAATCCAGCCTTGAACCTGGTGCTGGGAACGAGTTATCACGGAACGGCCGTGCACCGGGCATTAAAAAAACTGCCGGACGCCGTTTCCATTATCAGCACGCGGAAAACCTCCCGCATGAATCTCTTTCGACCCTTCAACGTGGCGCCCATCGATACGATCTACAACCGTTTTTCCGACTACACGTGCGGCTGCCGGATCATGGAGGATTGCGGCCTGGGAGTGACGCCGTTCGGCTATTACATGTGTGCCGTTGCCGGAGGCATGGACCGCATATTCCGATTCCGCATGGGAAGAGATGACATACCGGATGCATCCGACGACCTGTCGGACCAGACGTCGGCCTTTTGCCCGTTGTGCGGGCATTTCGGCTTCCAATGGCCCACCCGGAGAACCAAAATGTCAACCACGTGGCGAAAGGCCTACGGGTTGGAACCATGAAGCCTCTCCGAATCTTGCATGTGCTGGGACAAAGACCGGAGATGACCGGCAGCGGGATCTATCTGGAGGCGATAACGAAGGAATCCCACAAGCGCGGCTTTGCCAACTTCCGCATCGCCGGTGTTCCGGCCGGCCGCCACCATCGGCCAAAGGAATCACCATACGCCGAAAGCGCCTATGTGTTTTTCGAATCGGAGGAATTGAACTTCCCGGTTCCCGGAATGTCGGACGTGATGCCCTATACCAGCTCCCTTTTTCGGGATCTGAAGGGCAAGCGACTGGCGGCCTACCAGTCGGCCTTCACCCGGGCGCTTCAATCGGCTGTGGACCGATTCGATCCGAACCTGATCCACACAAACCACCTGTTTGTTCTGTCCGCCCTGGTGAGAAAGCTTTTTCCGGAAATGCCGGTCGTGGCCACCTGCCACGGAACCGAGTTGCGGCAGTACACCAACTGCCCCCATTTGCGATCGTTTGTGAAGGCGCACTGCCGGAGGCTCGACAGGGTCATTGCCCTGACAGCGGATCAGAAAACGGATATCGTCCGCCTCTTGGACATCCCGCCGGAAAAAATTGCCGTCGCCGGAGGCGGTTATGACAGCACGATATTCACCCGCACCCGGAAATCCCCTGCCGGAACCGTTCAGATCCTTTACGCAGGCAAGATCAACCGGAGCAAGGGCGTGCCCTGGTTGTTGAGGACGTTGTCGACAATGATGGATCAGGACTGGCACCTTCACATGGCCGGCGGTGGAAGCGGGCCGGAATTCGACGCCTGCATGGAGCTGGCCGGTCAGCTGGGGTCACGGGTCACCCACCATGGATACGTTAGTCACGGCCGTTTGGCCAAGCTTATGAAAACGGCCCATGTCCAGGTGCTTCCTTCTTTCTTCGAGGGACTCCCCCTCGTACTCTTCGAGGGCCTCGCGTCCGGATGCCGGATTATCACCACCGATTTGTCCGGTTTTACCGAAATCTTTGGAAGCGCCCGAAAAGAGACCGTCGACCTGATTGCGCTGCCGCCTTTGGAAACCGTCGACAGTCCCCGAACGGATGACGAGGCCGCATTGGAAGCGGCCTTGCGAAACAGCCTGACGGACATGATCGATGCGGTGAAAAGATCTCCGGATTGGGACGATCCGAACGCCGAAAGGATCGCCTCCCGGTATACGTGGCCGCGCGTTTTCGAAAGGATCACCGCCGTCTACCACGCTGCCATTGAAGAACACGATGCGACCGTCTGACCCGGTCTCTTCCTTTTTCAACGATAGGCTCATCTGGGCTTGCCGGAATCATCGACGTAGAAACCATATGAGGATAAAGGTTTAGATACCATGGCCGCTTCCGTAATTCTTATCCTCGGTATTTTGGTCATATCTCTCGTGCTGACCATGGTCGGCCTCGGGGGAGGGCTGATCTTTTCTCCCCTTTTTGTCATTCTCGGAT
>JAJDOA010000080.1 GCA_022340405.1 Desulfobacteraceae bacterium
CTCGAAATACAGCAGTATTCCTGCGGCTGGAAACTCGGATCCTGCTTGACCTTGAACCCAAATCCGAATGTAGAGCAATTGTCAGAAATCCGTCACGTTTCCCTTATGGTCCTTTTATCGAAATCGGGATCGAAATCGCTATCGAGCATTGCCGTTGAACAACCGATTTCGATCCCGATCCCGATTTCGAACGCCTGCCAATCGGAACATATGTTTGGCAATGGCTATAGAAACAACCCATAGAGAACTCCCTATCCGGGGAGCAGTTTCCGGATCCGCTCTTCGATGTCGTCGGCGACGGCCCTGGCCGATGCCATGGGCATCACGGATTTCAGCACCTGCCGTGCGCGGTCTCCGGAGATATGACAGACGAGGTGTTTGACCAGCGGGATGGCCGCCGGGGCCATGCTGAGCCCGTCTACACCCATGGCCACGTAGAGGTAGGCGCACAGAGGATTGGCTGCCGCTTCCCCGCAGACGCTCACCGGCTTTCGCGCCTTGCGGCAGCGTTTGATTACATCGAAAATGGTTGCGATCACGGCGGGATGGAGCGGGTCGTAGAGGTGGGCGACTTTGTCGTTGTTGCGGTCCACGGCCAGAACGTACTGGATCAGATCGTTGGTACCGATGCTGGCAAAATCGGCATAGGCCAGCAGATGCTCCAGGATGGGAACCGCGCCGGGCACCTCCACCATGAACCCCACCGGAATCGATGGATCGAAAGGCGTGCCCCTGTGCCGAAGTCGCTTTTTTTCCATTTCCACGATTTCGGCCACCCTTCGCATCTCCTCCACGGCGGTGATCATCGGAAACAGCAGCCGAACCGGTCCATGGGCCGAAGCCCGGAGCACGGCGCGCACCTGAGAGCGGAAGACCGTGTCCAGGTCCAGCGATACGCGAATCGATCGCCAGCCCAGATAGGGATTCCTTTCCCTGGGATTGTCCAGATAGGATAGAAACTTGTCTCCCCCGACGTCCAAGGTGCGAAGGGTAACGGTGCGACCGCCAGCCCCCTCGATGATTTTCCGGTACAGGGTGACCTGCTCCTCCTCGCTGGGGAAGTCTTTCCTTGCCAGAAAGGGAAACTCGGTGCGATAGAGGCCGATGTGGTCCGCACCGTATTTGTCCACCAGCGCCAGGTCGGACAGCAGGCCGATGTTGGCTCCCAGAGCCACGGCTTGACCGTCGAGGGTTTCGGCCCGGCGCCCCCGCAGTCCGCTCAGCTGTTGATCGGTCTTCTCCTTTTCCGCTGTCAGGTGGGCATATTCGGAAACAATGATCTTGGGGGGATTGCGGAACACCAGCCCGGACGTACCGTCCATGATGACGCGATCGTTGATCCGCAATGACTCCAAAGCCTCCTGCAGGCCGATCACCATGGGAATTTCGAATGATTTTGCCAGGATAACGGTATGGGAGGTGCGACCGCCCCGGGACAGCACAATCCCTTTCAGGTGGGGCTGACGGATGGCCAGCAGATCCACCGGCGACAGATCGGCGGCCACCAGCACGGCTGGCTGGGAAAAATCTATTTTTTTCGATCGGTCTTTGATACCCATCAGATGCCGGAGTATCCGGCGACCCACGTCCTCGATGTCACCGGACCGCTCCCGAAGGTAGGGATGCTCCATCCCCTGAAAGCGGTCGGCGTAGTCGGCAACCACTGATTTGAGGGCGAACTCCGCGCAGTCCCCCCCACGGATACGCCGGGCGATATGCGCCTCGAAACTCCGGTCCTGCAGGTACATGCGGTGGGCTTCGAGAATGGCCTGATCGGCCGGAGACATTTCCTGCACCTGTTGCCGGACCCTGTCCACCTCCTGCAGCGAACCGGACAAGGCCGATCGTAGGCGTCGGATTTCTTGTTCAGGGTCGATGGCGGCCGGTGCGCAGTGCACCTGATCGAAATCGACGCTTTCGGCCAAGAAGTGAATCGTGCCCTCGGCGATCCCCGCCGACGCCGGGACACCCCGCAGAAGGGATTTCATGCTCGGAGGTGCGGACCGGATGGTTGTGAGTGGGCCTTCGTCGTCATCCCCCGGGGCCATCCGGGCATCCTGTTCGCGCTGCAGCGCCTTCAACAGTCCGGAATAGGCGACGGTGGCGGCGATCTGGCTGGCGATGGCAACGAAGGCCGGTACATCCTCTTCGGATACGGCGGCGGGATCGCGAGTCTGCACAACGAGGACGCCGAGGTTTTCACGCAGGTAGACCAGGGGAACCGCCAGAAAGGTGCGGAAAGCTTCCTCCCCGCTTTCAGCGAAATATTTGTAGCGGGGATGTCGGTCCGGATCCTGTACGAACACCGGCGCCCCCGTTTCGATCACCAGACCGGTAAGGCCCTCTCCGGTGGCCATGCGGACCGTGTCCACCGCGTCGGGCCGGAGCCCGACGGTGGCCTTGAGCACCAGATGGTCCCGGTGGGTGTCGAAAAGGTACACGGAGCAGACGTCGGTGGCAAAACGGTGAGCCACACGCTCGACGATCGCCTCCAGCGTCTGTCGCGGACTCCGGGATTCGGCGACGACCTCACAGATTTCCGAAAATATCTTTACGTGTCGATCGGGCACGGTATCAAGACCTCTCCTCCGCGGCGCTGCTCGTAGACCTGGAGGATTTGCAGCAGGGTCTCGTTGACCGGAGTCGGGACGCCGCATCGCCGCCCCTCCGAGACGATCCTGCCGGCAAAAATTTCCACTTCGGTTTTCCGGCCGGCTTCCACATCTTGGAGCATCGAAGTCTTTCCCTCCGGAGAAAGCCCGGACAGCACCGAGAGCCACTCACCGATATCCTCGTCCGACAGATCGATGCCTTTTCGGCGGGCCACGGCAATGACCTCCTGCATGGCCGAAACCATCAGCGTCCTCGCAGCCGGGCAGGTGTGAAACACCCCGAAAGGTGCTCGCAGCACCGCCGAGGTCTGGTTGACGCCGACGTTGATCATCAATTTCCACCAGAGCGCACGGTGGATGTCCGACGGGACCTCCCAGTCGATATCCGCCCGGTCGAAAGCCCGCTGGACCCGGCCGACGGCCGACGAGGGGTTCTCCCGGCCTGCAGGCGGACCGAAAAGGATTCTTCCCGCACGGGTAAAGACGACATTGCCCTTTTCCCGCAGCGCATCCATGCCCAGAGCCACCGCCGGCAGAACCTTTTCGGGCCCGTAGCGTCCCCCCAGGATCGCTTCGCTGTCGATCCCGTTCATCACCGAAAGAAACAAGGTGTCGGGGCCCACGGCCGCTGCGACTTCATCTACGGCCCCCACCAGGTGGTGGTGTTTCAGGGCCACCACGATCAGCTCGGATGCCTCGCTGTCGCCGGCGAGATCCACCACTTCGGGCCGGAACCGGTTGCCGTTCACACAGAGGCCTTCGGCGGAGAGCCTCCGCGCCCGTTCGCCGCCGGCGATCAGCGATACGGACATCCCCTCGGCCTGGAAAAATTTCCAGGCATAGAGGCTGCCCATGGCACCGGCCCCCCAAATCTGTACGTGGCGAATTTCAGCCATGCGAAGAGTTCCCTCCGTTACCGAAGCTCAGGACGCCAGGGCGGCCTGCAGCGGCTCCAGTCCCAAACGTTCGATCATTTTTCCCAGGCGCTCACCCTTATTGGCGCTTTCGCGGTAGGCTTCGATGATTTTTTCCGTAGCCGCCAGGACCCCGGCATCGTCCAGCCCTCCGGTCAGCTCACGGGCGATACGGGGCTGTGGGCCGACATTGCCGCCAACCAGAACGGTCCACCCGTCTTTTTTACCCACCAGGCCCAGGTCTCGAACGAAGGATTCGGCACAGTTGAGATTGCATCCGGAAACGGCCATCTTGAATTTTCCCGGCAGCTCCATCCCGTGGTAGCGTTCGTCCAGCTGCAGCCCGATGCCGATGGCATCCTGCTTCCCCAGTTTGCAGAAACGGGTTCCCGGGCAGGCGCGGACGCTTCGAACGCACAGGCCCACCGCCGCTCCCTTGGCCAATCCCAGCTCCTCCCACACGGCGTCGATGTCCTCTTCTTTGAGCCCCACGATGGCGATGCGGGTGGCGCCGGTGATCTTGACGGCATGGGCCTCGTATTTTTCCGCCACGTCTGCAATCCTTCGCAGCAGCTCCGGGGTGACCAGTCCGCACGGTATGTGGGGTGCGACGGCATAGGTCTCCTTGTCTCTTTGCAGGATGGCCCCCTTCTCTCCAAGTTTCAGCATTCTCTATTCTCCTGGTCTATGGGTTCATGTTGATTTCGGTAGCTCCCTTTTCCAAGGCTTTCCGGCGACCGTCCGTCAGCGGGTGTAGAAGTGTTTCCTCGATCTCACGGGCGATTGCCATGGGTTCGGAGCCGGCTCCGCCGCAACGATGGAGGTCCGCAATCCTGCGGGCATAGGCGGCCGCCCTTTCGTAACCGACGGGCAACGCCCTTTCCAGGCGGTTCCACTTTCCGGATTCCACGAAAGCGATGAACGCACCACGGAGTTCGGGAAACATCTCCCGGGCCAGGCCATCGAAAAAGGCGGTATACAAAGCCACGGCCGCTGCGTTGCGGGCATGAACCAGCCGGACCAATGTCCCGTCCGGAGCGGTGTCGGCCAGCAGGTCCCTGACGGCTCGAACGAAAAGTTCCGCCGGCGTCTGTCGCAGATCGGCCGTCAGACGACGCCACTCGTCCGCAGAGAGTACCGCTCCCCTTGACTCGGACAGTTCGTGGAAAAGGAAGGTGTCTCTTTGCGCAATCAGCAACCGCTCCAGTTGCCGTTTCGGATGCGCCTCGCCGACCCCCGCCGCGGCCAAAGCGATTTTGAGCGCCGGACGTCCCGAGGCGTTCACGTATTGCATTCGGTCCCACAGCCACATACGGGCTGCCTCCCATCGCACCACGATGGTTCCCTCCTGCGTCAGCGCCGGTAGGGTGAGCATGTCCCGCGCCAACTCCCTGCCCAGCTCCACCACCGGGTGGCCTTCCTGTTCACGGCGGGCGGCCACGGCGGCCAGAAAGAAGGTCGGTTTCAGTCCGTAGGCATATCCGGCTCCATAAAAGAGGCCGGAAGGTGCCAGGCGTTTGTTCACGGCGTCCGCATCCAGGGGATCGTAGGATTTTCCGCCCAACCGGAGAGGTACGAAGTCGCGTTCGGCCAGGGATTCCCAGAGGGCCTCCTGCTCGCCGATCCATTCCAGCACGACCGACGGCTCTTCCTCCTGCCAAGGTTCAAGGCCGGATTTCCATTTGAAAAGATCCCGCAGGCGAAGGGCCAGCCCGCAGATGGAATACATGCCCGCGTGCCGGGCATCGGAAATGTCGCAGTTGAGCCCGACGCTTTCGATCAGATGCTGCCGCTGCTCCGCGGTCAGCGCAGCCGGCTGTTTATCGATAGCAACCATGTCGTGTCGTCCTTTTGTCGGGACCGCCGCGCCTTTCCGCCCCGCACCTTTCGGATCCGGCAGGTGCGGCAAGCGGCGGTGATGCAGCGCCCCAAAGGTACATAACTGAGCCGAGGGGGCTTCCCTTGTCAAGGCGGAAAACGAGGTCGGCTTGTTCTTGCAACGATCGGCATTATGTTGGTTTTTTGTCCCGGCGGTGTTCCGGTTCTGAACCACGATGGGATTCCGGACAGCCGGAGACGGCTTCGAAGGGCCGCAAAAAGCACACGGCGGCCCAAACCCGGAAAGAAGGGAGTTCACCATGAAAACATCATGGATCTCAATAGTTACAATACTTCTAATTGCGTTCGGCTCCGTCGCAACCGCCGGGGCGGCGGTCGTGGGGCAGACGGTAGGCTACACCCACGACGGTGTTCAACTGGAAGGTTATCTGGCATACGACGACGCGGCAACCGGCAAACGCCCCGGTGTTCTGGTCGTCCACGAATGGTGGGGGCTCAACGACTATGCCCGCAGCCGTGCCCGGCAGCTTGCCGAACTCGGCTATGTGGCGTTTGCGTTGGACATGTACGGGAAGGGGAAGGTTACCCGGCACCCTGAGCAGGCCTCGGAGTGGATGAAAACCGTGAATCGGGATGTCGAGGGCTGGCGGGCCCGGGCCGCAGCCGGACTTGCCATCCTCCGGGATGATCCCCGGGTGGACGCAAGCCGCCTGGCGGCGATCGGCTACTGCTTCGGTGGCGCCACCGTACAGCAGCTGGCCTATGCCGGAGCCGAACTCAAGGCGGTGGTGAGTTTTCACGGCGCATTGGTTCCCCCGCCGGAACCCTCCTCAGTGGATTTTTCCGGCTCGATCCTGATTTGCCATGGAGCGGACGATCCCTTCGCCAAACCCGAGCAGGTACAGCAGTTTCTCGCCGCCATGGGGAAGACGAGGCTGGACTGGCAGATGGTCTTTTACGGCGGGGCCCGCCACAGTTTCACCAATCCGGAAGCGGACCAAGTCGGCATGGAGGCACTGCGCTACAATGCCCGTGCCGACATGCGTTCGTGGCAGGACATGCGCCAGTTGTTCGACGAAGTGCTGTAAAAGAAATGTAAAAGCCGGCAAGGGGCTTGTCCTTTCGAAGGCGGTGTAGTTAGAAAAAGGGTCTGCAACGGCATCCAGGAGTCGTCGGTTTGCAGCGCCGTCCCAGGGAAATCCCTGTGCTCCGCCTTTCCGAACGGCTCTTATCGGCCGTTACCGGAATGTTTTCCAGGAAGGGATACCATGAGCCTACCGCCCCTGCGCATTGGAAACTTCGTCAGCCGCCTGCCCATCGTGCAAGGAGGAATGGGTGTCGGCATCTCGCTTTCCGGCCTGGCCTCCGCCGTGGCCGAGCAGGGTGGAATCGGCGTGATCGCCGGCGCCATGGTCGGCATTGGAGAGCCCGATGTGCGCACCAACAGCACCGGGGCCAATGTGCGAGCGTTGCGGAGGGAGATTCGAGCTGCCAGGGAGCGGACGCGGGGCCTCATCGGAGTCAACATCATGGTGGCCCTGGTGAATTATCCGGATCTGGTCCGGACGGCCATCGAAGAAGACGTCGACTTCATCTTCGCCGGTGCGGGCTTGGCGCTGGACCTGCCGGGATATCGCCAGCCGGGCAGCCACACCTGCCTCGTCCCCATCGTCTCCTCCGGGCGGGCCGCCTCCCTTTTGTGCCGAAAGTGGCAGTCGCGGTTCGGGTGCGTTCCGGACGCCTTCGTCGTGGAGGGTCCGGAGGCCGGCGGTCATCTCGGATTCAAACCGGAGCAGATCACAAATCCGGAATTCGCCCTGGAAAAACTCGTGGTGGAGGTGATCGATGCCGTGCAAGGCCATCGATCGGTTACCGGAGAAGCCCCGCCCGTCATTGCGGCCGGAGGCGTCTACACAGGTGCGGACATCTTTCGGTTTCTGCGTATGGGGGCTGCGGGCGTGCAGATGGGGACACGGTTCGTCGCCACGGACGAGTGCGATGCCGACCCTGCCTTCAAGCAGGCCTACGTGGACGCCAAACCCTCCGACCTGACCGTTATCCAGAGTCCGGTGGGACTTCCCGGAAGGGCTCTGGACAACCGCTTCCTGCGCGATGTACGCAACGGTGACAAAAAGCCGTTCCGTTGTCCCTACCACTGCATCCGCACCTGCGACGGAGAAACCAGCCCGTACTGCATCGCCCTTGCCCTGGCCAATGCGCGAAAAGGGCGTTTGAAAAACGGCTTTGCTTTCGCGGGTTCCAATGCGTGGCGGGTGAAGAAGATTGTTCCGGTGAGGGAGCTGATGGAGGAGCTGGTGGCAGGATACGAGATCGCTGCGCGAGAGGCCGAGGGCGCCACCCAGGAGGCTACGGCCTATACCGCCGCATCCTCCAGCTGGGCCTAGGGGCTGTTTCTAAATTGTCTTTTGGCCCCATCTCGGCGTCGGGTCCTCGGTTCCCGTCCTCGAAATACGGCAGTATTCCCGCGGCTGAAAACTCGGATCCTCCTTGACCGTGAACCAAAATCCTAATTTAGTAACAGCCCCTAATGCGGCGGCGTTTTGTCCAAAAACGCCATCAGATCGTCCCGGGTGATGATGGCTCTCACGTCCGGAACGGCCCGGCGGATGTTTTCCAGGCCCCCCTCTTGTCGATCCACCAGAATCACCGCCCTTGCCACCTTCATCCCCTCGGATCGGGCGCGCTCGATCGCCTGTAGGGTGGAACCCCCCGTGGTGGCCACATCATCGATGATCACCAGGCGGTCTCCTGGCTGCACGTCGCCTTCGATCCAGCGGACGATGCCGTGGTCTTTGCGCGTTTTTCGTATGGAAAAGGCGTTCATCGGGCGGCCCTGCAGCTCGGAGGCAAATGCCGCCGCCACTGCAATGGGGTCGGCACCGAACGTCATTCCGCCGACCCCCTCGATTTCCAGATCGCGGACAGCCTCAAAGACGAGATGCCCGGTCAGATACATCCCGCGAGGGCTCAAGGTCGTCGGCTTGCAATTGACGTAGTAATGGCTCCTGCGGCCGGACACCAATTTGAAAACGGGTTCCTCACTGTACTGGAAGGATTTCCGGCACAGAAGCTCGATCAACTCCTGTTTCATGTGTGCAGAACTCCCATAAGTTTTACGGCCGGGCGCTGGACGGTCGGACGGGCCCCGCTCCAAGAAACGGTTGATTTTACGGGGTTGATTCGATATGAAAAAGCCTCCACCGAATTGGAAGAAGCCTGTGCATGGGATTCAGCGGAGGCTCTGAGCAAGGAAAACCGGAAACGGCACTCCCCGGACTCGCGTCGCACCATAGCAAAGAATCTCTCGACAGGTCAATTCCCAACTCCGACGGATCCGGAATCGCTGAAGGGATTTCAACGACTCCCATGAGACATATCGCTACTGGCATTGGTTGTGTGCTCGTACTGGCGGCGTTTTTGGGTGCTGCCCCTGCCGCATCATCTTCGGAAACCATGACGCCCACCCTGGATCTTGCCAAGGCCATCGAAGTTGCTTTGGACGCCAATCTGAGCGTCAAATCCTCCAAGGAGGCCGTAGCCGCCGCCGAGGCTGCGGTCAAGAAGAGCCGCAGCCAATTCTTTCCGACATTCAGCGCCTCCTATCAGTGGACCCGTACCGACGAGGAGACCCGTTTCGCTGCTTCCATCTTTACGCCCCAGGACGAGTTTCAATTCCTGACCACCGTTTCGCAGCCGCTGTTTACCGGCTTTTCACTGAAAAACCAGTTCGAACTGTCGCGCCTTGGCCTGGACATCGCAAAGCTCCGGCAGCGTCTTGCCAGCCAGGATGTCATCCTGCGCACCAAAGACGCGTATTTCTCGGTCCTCAAAGCCGAAAAGCTGTTGGATGTCGCCCGGCAGACCGTCGTCCAGATCGCCGAACAGAGAGAAGTGGCGAAGAATTTCCACGAGGTGGGTATGACGCCGCTCAACGACCTGCTGGAGGCGGAGGTGGAATTGGCCAACGCCGAACAGGAAGTGGTGGTGGCGGAAAACAACCTGGAAATCGCCCGATCCAATTTCAACCTCTTGCTGCGGAGGTCGCTGGACACCCCGGTGGTGTTGACCGATGTTCTGGATTATCTGCCTTTTATTTACGACCTGGATTATTGTCTGGAGAGCGCCCGGGAAAAGCGTGTGGAAATCGAGGTGGCGGAACGGGAGGTGGATGTCGCCGAAAAGGAAGTGGCCCTGGCCAAAAAGGACCTCTACCCCAGCCTCGATCTTCGTGGGACCTATTTTCGGCTGGGAGACGACATCGACGTGGCCGGCGGCGAGGGGATATTCGACCCGGACGGCTGGTCGGTCGTTGCCGTTGCCAGCTGGGACTTCTGGGAGTGGGGCCGCACCACCCACGGCGTCACCGAGAAACTGCGACAACAAAACCAGGCGCAATACAATCGGGATGACGTTGTGGAGCGCGTCCTGCTGGAGGTGAAGAGCGCCTTTCTTCGCACCAAGAATACCGAGCGTTTCATTCGAACGGTGGAAAAATCCATCGAGCAGGCCAAGGAGAATCTGCGGATCAACAAGGAGCGCTATCGTGAACAGGTGGCCAGCTCCACGGAAGTGACGATCGCCCAGACCCTTTTGACCCGGACCATGACAAACTACTACAATGCACTGTACGAGTATCAGATCAGCAAGGCGCAGCTGTACCGGGCCATGGGCGAGGATGTGATGCGATGAGCCCGGACCCCGGCGCATCCGAGGCCCTCATCCGTCTGTTTCACGTTCACAAGCGGTATGCCGCCAAACAAGCCCTATCCGACCTGACGCTGGAAATCCGGGAAAACGAGTTCGTCTTCATCACCGGCCCCAGCGGCGCCGGCAAGACCACCCTTCTCAAGCTGCTGTATCTCGGCGAGACCCTTTCGGCGGGACAGGTGATCATCGACGGCATGAACCTGGCGCGCATCTCCCGCAACCGCATACCCCAGCTGAGAAGGCAGTTCGGCATCATTTTCCAGGATTACAAACTCATCGCCTCCAAGACGGTTTACGAAAACATCGCCCTGGTGCTGGAGGCTGCCGGAGAAAAGCCCCGCTGGCTGCAGAAGAAGGTCAACAGCGTCCTGCGGGCCGTGGGTATGGAAGACCGGAACGCCTCCTATCCGCCCAGCCTCTCCGGCGGTGAACAGCAGCGCGTTGCCGTGGCACGCGCCATCGTGGGCCAACCGAAGATTATCGTAGCAGACGAGCCGACAGGAAGCCTCGACGAAGAGTCGGCCGGGGTGATCATGACGTTGCTGAAGAAATTTCATTCCACCGGGGGAACGCTTCTGGTGGCCACCCACGACATGGAGCTCATTCGCAGAAACGATGCCCGCGTTATTCATCTGGACCGCGGTCGTCTGCAACCGGCACCTCCGCTCTGAGCGGTTCCGGCGTTACGGTGGTATATGGTTCACTTCAAGAGGGCATTACAGGACATTCGCAGTCACCGGTTTCTCAACGCTCTCACGGTACTCACCATCGCTACGGCGATTCTGCTCTTCGGGGCGTTTTCGCTGTTTTTCATCAACATCAGCGATCTGATGAATGCCTGGAAGCAGGGTATCCGGGTCATGGTGTACTTGCAGCCGGACCTTCCGGAATCGAAGCGCACCCAGCTCCAGCAACGAATCGCCTCCATGAACGCGGTTGGCGAGGTGCGGTTCATATCCGCCGAACAGGCCCTGCAACGGCTTCGAGAACAGATGAAACGGCAGCGGTCGCTGCTGGACGACCTGAAGACCAATCCACTGCCCGATGCCTTTGAAATTCGAACTTCCGATGCCGCCAGGAGTGCAAAGGCCATCGAAGCGCTGGCAAGCGACCTGGAGACCCTGGAGTCCGTCACAGAGGTGGAATACGGCCAAAAATGGCTGGGGCGTTTCAGCGGCATTTTTCAGTTGTTCCGGGCCACCGGCTACGGGCTGGGAGGTCTTTTTTTTGTGGCCGCCGTATTCATCGTGGCCAACACCACGCGCTTGGTGCTGTATTCCCGGCAGGAGGAAATCGGCATCATGCGGCTTGTGGGGGCAACGGACGGATTCATCAGAGCACCCTTCTATTTCCAGGGCCTGATACAGGGTGCGGTCGGCGGCCTGCTGGGGCTTTCGGCGCTGTGGGTCCTGTACATCTTTGCCGCAACCCAGGTGCGGCATGGATTTACCGTGGGCGCCATCGATGTTCGTTTTCTGCCGCTTTCGGCGGTCGTGGCGATTCTCGGGTGCAGCATGCTCGTGGGGTGGTTGGGGAGCTTTCTTTGTTTGCGGCAATTTTTAAAAGAGGCATAGGCCTTCTCGTCCTGTTGTGCTTCATTCCGAGTGGGTGGGCTGCGGCCGGAGATATCGGCATTGTCGAAGCCTACCGCTTGAACATGCGCGCGGGACCGGGTTTGCAGCATCCGGTGGTCTTGACGCTGAAACAAGACGAAACCGTAGAGGTGCTGAAGGTTATCGGCGAGTGGGTGAACATCAGCTATCACGGCCGGGAAGGATTCGTGAAGAACCGGCCCCGATACATTCGTCTTTTCGGTGACGACGCCCATGTTTCGGAGTTGGAAAAGGACGCCGCAGACATCCGCCGCACCATACAAGAAAAAGAAAAAGTCGTACGCGCCTATTCCCGAAAGGAGTCGGACGTACTCGAAACCCTGGACGAAATCGATCGGAGACTGGATCGCGATCGTCAACAGATCCAGCAGCTTCGCCGGGATCTAGATCAACTTCAGACGGCCATAAACGAGACGGAAACCGCCATCCGCGGCATTTCCGATCGGATTCGCATCCGGGAAGGCGATGCAGGCCGCAGACTGGTCGCCCTGTACAAGCTGAATTGGCTGGGAAGAATTCATTTCCTGGCCTCCGCGGATTCCATGTACGAGTTGTTCCAGCGGGAAACCGCTCTGGAACGCGTGTTGGATCAGGATCGAGAGCTGCTCGAGGCGCTGGCAAGGGACAAGGAGGGAAGGCATCGGCTCCTGCAGACGCAACGGCGGCAGATGAACGCCAAGAGCACGCTACAGGAGGCGCTGTCTTCGCGCCTTGCGGACATGGAAAAGAACAAAGCGGAGCGGAAAGCCCTGCTTTCGGAAATACGGAGCAAGAAGTCCCTGCAGCTCGCCTCCATCTCGGCGCTGAAAGCGTTTTCCCGGGAACTGAACGAGACCATCGAAAAGCTTCGCAAAAAAGCGCTGGAAACCACCGGATCCGACGAGGCGGCGGGCAGCGGATTCGCAGATCGAAAGGGGTTGCTTCCCCTGCCGGTGAACGGTAAGATCATCGCTCGATTCGGGCCGTTCCGCAATGAGGACTTCAACGTCATGAACTTCCGGAGCGGCATCGACATCCAGGCCGACCGTGGCGAACCCGTCCGAGCGGTGCACAGCGGCAAGGTTCTCTATGCCGGTTGGTTCAAGGGATATGGAAACATGATCATTATCGATCACGGGCAAGGCTACTACAGCGTATATGCCAACAATCAAGAGCTGTTCAAAAAGGAAGGAAACGCCGTCGAGGCAGGAGAAGTGATCGCCACCGTCGGCGACACCGGCTCCTCCCTCGGTCCGAAGCTGTACTTCGAGCTTCGCTATCGCGGCAAACCCATCGATCCGATGGACTGGATCCGTCAAGGATAAGGAGAATCCCATGCGCGGGAACCAACGCCCTCTGACGCGGCTGCTTGTCGTTGCCGCCGTCGTTCTGCTGGCAGCGACCGTCGGAGCGGGCTTTTTTCAGACACTCTCGGCCGAAAGCGAGGAATCTTACCGAAGCCTGAAAATGTTCACCGAGGTGCTGGAGATTGTCGAGGAGAACTACGTGGACCCGGTGGACCCCGCGGATTTGATCGAAAAGGCCGTCCAGGGCATGGTCAGCAGCCTCGATCCGCACTCCTCGCTCTTGCCTCCGGAAGCCTTCCGGGAGCTGCAGATCGACACGCAGGGTGAATTTACGGGAATCGGTGTCAGCATCACGCTGCGGGACGGGGTTGTCACCGTCATCGCCCCCATTGAGGGAACCCCTGCCTACAAGGCAGGGATCATCGCCGGGGACAAGATTGTGCGGGTGGACGGCGAACCCATCAAAGACCTTCGAGAAGCCGTCAACCGCATGCGAGGGCCCCAGGGAACGCAGGTGCGGGTGACGATCATTCGGCAGGGCGTCGCCGACCCCATCGATTTCGATCTAACACGGGACTTGATTCCCATCCACAGCGTTCGATGGACCCCACTGCGACCCGGCTACGGCTATGTCTGGTTGACGCATTTCCGGGAGCAAACCGCAGAGGATTTGAAAAAAGCGCTTTCCGAAATGGAGGGAGGCGACGTGCCGCTGAAAGGCCTGATCCTGGACCTTCGGGACAACCCCGGCGGCCTGCTACCGCAAGCCATTGAGGTTGCGGATTTTTTCCTGGAATCGGGAACGATTCTGACCATCAAGGGCAGGCAGGAAAAACACAGCAAAGTCTACGAGGCCACCTCGGAGGTCAACCACGGCGGCTACCCCATGGTTGTGTTGATCAACGGCGGCAGCGCCAGCGCCTCCGAGATCGTCGCCGGCGCCCTGCAGGACAACAAAAGGGCGCTGATTCTGGGAACCACATCCTTCGGAAAGGGTTCGGTGCAGTCGGTGGAGACGCTCCGGGATGGCTACGGGCTTAAGTTGACCATTGCCCGGTACTACACTCCCAGCGGCCGCTCGATACAGGCGAAGGGAATCGAGCCAGACATCTCGGTTCCGCAGCGATTTGTGGAGGAAGCCGCCGAAGAAGGCCTCCTTCGGGAAAAGGATCTGAAAAACCACCTGGAGGCCGAGCCCATGGAAGAGATGGATTCCGACGCGGAAATACCCGAAGGGGGAGCACCTCCAAAGATGCCGCGGCAAATGAGACGGATCCGCCAACGGGGACCCTTGGATGTCGAGCGCCTGCTAACCGACAATCAGATCACCCGGGCGCTCGATATTCTCGTGGGATACGAGCTGTTTTCCAACGACAAACCATGATGGCCAAGCGCCGCTCCACCCGTGCAAAAAGGCGGAAAACCGCCTCCTCCCGCCGGCGGCCCGCCCTGCGGGCGGAGCTCGCCAAGGTGGCGGTCGCAGTGGGAGTGCTGTTGGCCGTGGTGGTGGGAGCGGCCGTTCTGGCCCGGGTGCTGCTATCGCCCCAAACCAAAGAGGTCCCGACGCCGACCCGGGCCTCGGTTTCCCCGAAGCCCTCTACCCTTTCGAAACCAGACCGACACCCCGTCGTTGCTCCCCTGCCGGGGCACGCCGATCCCATCCCCCGGTTCGAGATTTTTCCGGATCCGGACCTTCCTCCCGTTCACCCCCTTCCCGGAGACCGGAAACCGGTCCCCGGCGGGCGGCCAAGGGTGGCGATCATCATCGATGATCTGGGCTACGATTTCCACCTGGCGGAGCGTTTTCTCCTGCTGGATTCCGCACTGACCGTTTCGGTGCTCCCGTACAGCCCTTTCAGCCGAAAAATCGCCCAAAGCGCCATGGACAAGGGCATGGAAGTCATGCTCCACCTTCCGATGGAGCCCGAAGAATACCCGCGCATCGATCCAGGACCGGGTGCTCTCGTGTCCACCATGACGCCCGACCAACTCATCGACCGTCTCGACGAAGACCTGCGTGCCGTACCCGGCGCTCGGGGTGTGAACAACCACATGGGCTCTCGCCTGACCCAGGACGCCGACCGCATGAATCAGGTTTTTTCGATATTGAAACAGCGGGGGCTTTTTTATGTCGACAGCCGCACCACTGCGGAAACCGTTGCGCGTCAGTCCGCGTGTTTGTTCCATGTTCCCTTCGCTCAGCGGGACGTCTTTATCGACCACGTAGAGGCTCCCGAGCGGATCCGCCAGCAAATCCACAACCTGATCCGACACGCCGAAGCCCACGGAATCGGAATCGGCATCGCCCACCCCCACGAAGAGACCTATCATGTGCTTCAAGAAGTGCTGCCGGAATTGAAAAAACGGGCGGAGTTGGTGCCCGCTTCCCGGGTCGTACACATCCCGGGATGTTAATAGGGGCTGTTTCTAAATTGTCTTTTGGCCCCATCTCGGCGTCGGGTCCTCGTTTCCAGTCCTCGAAACACACTAGTATTCCTGCGGCTGAGAACTCGGATCCTCCTTGACCTTGAACCAAAAGCCTAATTTATAGCGATTGTCAGAATTCTGTTCCGTTTTTAGCATGCTTTTCGCTTGAACCGTAGGGGAGGGGTTTATCCCCTCCCGCTGATGGGATCACCTACCCCGAACGGGCGGGGATCAACCCCGCCCCTTGAAAAGCAAGAAAAGGCCGTTCCAATCGGAACATACTTTTGACAAA
>JAJDOA010000089.1 GCA_022340405.1 Desulfobacteraceae bacterium
CTCCGACCACCATGTGGCTTCCCCTTACGTATCTGTCGATCATGGTACGACTCCCTGCGATGTCCATTTTATGGGCTGTTTCTAAATTGTCTTTTGGCCCCATCTCGGCGTCGGGTCCTCGTTTCCAGTCCTCGAAAACCAGCCGTATTCCTGCGGCTGAAAACTCGGATCCTCCTTGACCTTGAACCAAAATGCGAATTTAGAAACAGCCACTAGTCCTTGTGGAGGCTGCAAGGCGTCTTCCGGTTTCACAGGGCTGCAGTCGTCCCTCTAAGCGAATCCGATAAAATCGAATTCCAGCTTGGTCTGATAATTTTCGATGCGGGTGAAGATTTCCTTGAGCATCTTCTGTTCGATGCGGGTCAGTTTTTTGGGCTTGATATAGTTGTCGGGTTTATCGTTTTCGTCGAGGATAGCCGTGATTTGGCGTGTGAACCGCAATTGCATGAGAAAACCGTAAGCTTTTTCCAATTCTTCGTACTCGTTCTGGCGAAGGACGCGCTTGATGCGGAGCTGGTGCAGCCGCTCCAGGGTGTTTGTTTCTTCGATACGATGCTTCAGGGCGTAGATGCGGGCGAAATCCACGATCTGGGTCATGGCGCCCTTGATGTCGAAGGCGTCGCGGTGCTTCCCCTTGGACTCCACCACGAAATTGCGGAAAAATCCGATAGGGGGTCTGAAGTGCAGGGCGTTTTCGCTGAGGTGCCGGAAAAATCCGGGCCAACCCTCCAGAGAATCGAAAAGATAGCGTCGCAGCTCCTCGACGAACGAAGTCTCGCCGTGCCCGGTGCGAAAGTCGAAGAAGATGCTGGCCTGCAGAAGATCCTCTGGCCCGGCCGCGTGGATCCATTCGTTGAAGTACCGCTTCCATCCGGAGAGAGGCTGGTTCCACTTGGGATTCTTCGCCATCACGCCTCCGGAGCAGAATTCGTAGCCGGTTTGGTCCAGAAGGGTGCAGATCCTCTCACCGAAGGCGGCGAAATAGGCCTTCACCTCGTCGGTGAGACCCCCAGGTAGATCCTCGATGATCAGGGCATTGTCCTGATCGGTTTTCAGGGTCTGTTCGCCGCGGCCTTCGCTGCCCAGGATCATGAACGCGTATCGGGCAGGAGCGGGCCCCAGCTCGTCCAGAGTGAACTGAACGAGGCGATTGAGGATCGCGTCCGACACGGTGGTAACAAAGCGGTTGAGGTTTTTCGCCATGGCCCCGCTGGACATGAGCCCCCGCAGCATCGCCGGTAGTCGGCGATGCAGATCCGTGATCTCACGGACCGATTTGGATTCGGCGATTTCCCTGAGCAAAAACAGCGGGGATCGCCCTTGCGCCGTCAGCAGATCCCGGCTGGACAGCATGCCCACCAGTCGTCCCTCGGTGTCCGTGACGGCCAGGTGGCGGATGTCCTCCTGCATCATGGCCATCAGGGCCTCGAAGACCAGTGCCGAGGAATGAACGGACTGAACAGGAAACGACATGATCTCCTGGACAGATCGATCGGGATCGTGGCCGGCTGCGATGACTTTTTTGGTCAAATCCCTTTCCGTCACCAGCCCGGCGCATTCCTCTTCTGGGGTCCGCAAGAATAGCGCGCTGATGTTACGGGTACACATCATGTCCGCTGCTTCCCGTATCGAGATGTTTGCGTCCACGAAGATCGGATCCGGGCTGTAGATGGCGGCCACGGGCTGACCGAAAAAATGCAGTCCCTCCTCCCGCGACTGACGCCCTTTGGCGATCATGGCCGCGTAGGATCGCTCCAGCATCCGTTTGCCGAAGATATCGGTGAAATACTCCTTGAAAGTCTCGTGACGGTCGCAAAGATCCAAAAACCGGTGCTTTTCCAGCAGGTAGAAATAGGACGGTTCCACTACGCGCAGGGTCCGAACGGACAGCCCGTCGTTGAGGAGAATGGAAATGCCGCCGTACAGATCGCCTTCCCCCAGCATGGCCTGGACGGTTTTCTGATGGCCCTCCTCGTAGTAACGCTCGGCCGATCCCCGGTGCAGGATGAACAGATGCCCGACCCGCGATCGGGATTGTACGAAAAGGATGGTGTCCTTAGGGTATTGCACCATGGACAGCTCGGAGGCCACCCGCTCGATTTCGTCCTCCGGCAGAAAAGAGAAGGGATCCACCCCGGAGAGGAAGTGTCGTGTCTGCCCGGTTTCGATGATCGATGCCAGTGAATCGTCGTAGATGTGCTTGCTGAAGTTCTCGACGAAATATTCGTAAAATGCCTTGTAGCGGATGCACAAGTCCTGGAAGATGTCGCGGGGAATGGCGTAGCCGGTGCATGACTTGTGGACGATCACTGTGCGCAGGGAAATGCCGGCGTTCATGAGGATCGTGATTCCCCCGAACACTTCTCCCGGCTTGATGAACCCGATGGGTTCCTCCTGTTCCAACCGATCATCGTAGAGCGCCAGTTCACCCCTGTACACCACCAGGATGCTTTCGATGACCGTTTCTCCCTGCTTGGCATAGCGTTCTCCCTCGGCCAGCCGGGTGTCGAGGGCGCTTTCCGCGACGGACTCCATCTCCCCCCTGGGCAGCATGGAGAAGTGGGGCATTTTCGAGAGATAGGATAGGGCTTCCTGTGTCATGGGACACCTCTTCCCGATCGGGATGTGGGGCAGTTTCCGCTTCGAGGCGAAGCAGCCGTTCATCGGTCCGAATCGGATGCTGTACCGTACACCCGAGATCGTCTCGCGCTTGTTACCGCCCGTTCCGCTCGTGCAGAACCTTGACCTTGGCCGCCATCAATTGCCCATGGTCCAGTCGGAGTATGTTTCCCATCTGGTGCATAAGGTAGTCTTCGTATTTATCCAGTTTGCCGTCCACGTAGACGATCCGCCACATCAGCTCGACGATTTCGATCTTCTCCTCGATGGAATAGTGGCGGTTGATGCGCCGAGCAAAACGCCAGTAGTCCACGCTGTCTTCGAGTTCCTCCTCGGCGGCGGCGATCAAGGCATCGGCCTCCTCGCCGGAAATTCCGTAACGGTCTTTCAAAATCCGGACAATGGCGTCGGTTTCCTCCTCGGTGAATGCCTCGTCGGCGCGGGCGAGTTCCAGAAACAGCGCGCAGGTGGCTACCCGCACATCCCGGCGTGACGGTTGATCCTCCGCTGCCCCGTCGTCGCTGGCACCGAAAAATTGTTTGAGAATATCCAGCATTTTCAAAATTCCATGCGGGGGTTCGGGTTGGTCGGGGGTTTGGCACCCGATCGAAATCGATCGCGTTCGTGCAGCATCCCGCTCCAAGGAGGTTCAATCGACATCCGACGGCATTGTAGCAGAATTGGACGGCAATGGAATGGAAAAAGGAGAAGGAAAACCATAGGGCCGGCGTTCAGCCCTGCTGCGGATGCGGTTGCCTTCGATGCAATCGTGTTCGCCTTTTGCCGCCTATGAGGCTGTGGATAAACAAGCATCCCGCCTTCAGGCAAGAGGCTCTCCGCCTGTCTTGAGAGATCAGCCGAGTCATCCCGCAACGCGGGG
>JAJDOA010000096.1 GCA_022340405.1 Desulfobacteraceae bacterium
AGATCGGAGGCGATCTCCACGCCCTCGGCCATCGGGATTTCCTCTACATGAAGGGAATCGCCGATTTCCAGTTCCGTCACGTCGATGACGAGGGAATCGGGAATATCCGTAGGCCGGCAGAGCACTTCCACCTCCCTTCGGATGATCTGCAAAAGGCCACCTGCCTCCACGCCTTTTGCCTTGCCGGTGATCACCACCGGAATGGCGACGTTCATTTTGCGATCCGCATCGAACTCGTAGAAATCGGCATGGAGCAGATTGCCGGAGACGGGATGCGTCTGCAGCTCGCGGATCATCACCGCCCGTTTCTTGCCGGACTCTCCCTCCACCTGCAGGTTGAACAGCGGTTGGCCGGATGCGCTTTCCTTCAGCGCCAAGTCCAACTCTTTGGCTGCGATGGAAAGCATCTGCGGCGTTTTTCCTTTTCCGTAGAGTATGGCGGGGATTCTGCCCTGCCTTCGCAACACGCGGGCCGGACCCTTACCGGTCCCGGTTCGCAGGTCGGCTTTTAGATGTATGGCTTCCACAACGAAATATCCTCCTTACGCGTTGAAATGGATACGGCTGTCAGACGAACAGCGATGTGACCGAATCGCCCTGATGGCTGCGGATGATGGCCTCACCCACTAGTTCGGCGATAGACAAGACTTTTATTTTATTGCAATTGCTAGCGTTTTCACTCAATGGAATCGTGTCGGTGACCACCAGGCTCTTCAGCGGCGAATCGGCGATACGGTCCACCGCCGGTCCGGACAGAACCGGGTGCGAGCAACAGGCATGCACCTCCTTGGCGCCTTTTTTCGCAATGGCTTCAGCAGCCTCCGTCAGCGTGCCGGCCGTGTCGCACATATCGTCCAGGATGACGGCGACCTTGTCGGTGACATCGCCGATGACGGCCATGGCCCTGGCTTCGTTGGGCTTTTCCCTTCGCTTGTCGATAATGGCCAGACTGGCATCGACGCGTTTGGCATAGGCCCGGGCTCGTTCCACTCCTCCGGCATCCGGAGATACGATGACCAGGTCGTCCTGAAAGCGGTCGCGAATGTACTGTATGAAGATCGGTGCCGCAAACAAATTGTCCACCGGTGTATCGAAAAATCCCTGAATCTGTCCCGCATGCAAGTCCATGGTGATGACCCGGCTCGCCCCGGCCACCGTGATCAGATTCGCCACTACTTTGGCGCTGATGGGAACGCGAGGGGCCACCTTCTTGTCCTGGCGGGCATAACCGTAATAGGGGATGACGGCGGTGATCCGCCAGGCCGATGAGCGCCGGAATGCATCGAGCATCATCAGCAGCTCCACCAGGTTGTCGTTCACCGGTCTGCAGGTGGATTGGATCACGAACACGTCCTTGGCGCGGACGTTTTCATCGATTTCGATCTGCACCTCTCCGTCACTGAAGGTTTTCACCTTCGCCCCCCCCAGAGGAAGGTTGAGATAATTGCAGATTCTCTCCGCCAATCGAGGGTTGGAATTTCCGGAAAAAATGGCCAATTTGCTCATCGAAAACTGCCTCCCCTATTGCTTTTCGGACCGGTTCTCCAGCTAAGGGAAAGGGTTATGGCTGGGGCGGGAGGATTCGAACCTCCGAATGCAGGAACCAAAATCCTGTGTCTTACCACTTGACGACGCCCCAAAACAAAAAATGCAAGATCCACGATACCGGATACCCTGCCGCCTGAACCATCAGCCGCAATTGTGTACCCTGTAGCATTGTTCCTGCATTCCCGATCCGATCAAACGATGGTTTCCGCGAGAAACAGCTGCCATTCCCGGTTTCGGGAAAGGGTCTGATATGCCTTTCGAGCGGTATCACGATCAGGGAAACACCCAAAAACAGTCGGGCCGCTGCCGGACATCAAAGCCCCTGCGGCCCCGTGGTCAACAAGGCTTCGTTTGATGATCGAGATTTCCGGGTATTTCCGTTCGGTCACCGTTTCGAGGTCGTTGCATAAATGGTGCCGAAAATCGAACTTCCAATCCTTCAAAAGGTCGTATTTATGTCGGTTCGGGCCTTTTGTCAATGCCAAATTCAGATTTTTGTAAGCCCACTTCGTGGCTACCGAGAACTCCGGTTTTACCAGAACAAGGGGTACGCACGGCAGACCGTTCACGATCCGGACCGACTCGCCAATCCCATGGACGAGCGCCGGACGGCCCTTCAGAAAGAACGGAATGTCGGCACCGAGAGACAAGCCCATTTCCTTCAAGGCCGGCTCGGCAAACGGCTTTCGATATCGTCGGTTCAGCACCCTGAGAACGGTCGCCGCGTTGCTGCTGCCGCCTCCGAGCCCGGCACCGACAGGGATGCGCTTGTCGATGGTTATGGAGACCCCTTCGTCGAGGGACAATCGCTGGAAAAAAAGCCGCGCCGCCCGGAAGGCCAGGTTCGTGCCGTCTTCGGGGACCTCCGGATGCTGGCAGTGCACGGAAATGCGGGGCTGGTCGAAGGCAAAGAAAAGGTCATCGAACAGGGAGATGCAGCTCATCAGGGATTCGATGTCGTGATATCCGTCGTCTCTTCGTTTCAGCACCCGGAGAAACCAATTGATTTTCGCCGGGGATCGAGCGTTTTCCCTTTGCGGGCTCATGGATTCGGGCTCTTAGAAGCCATCTCAAAATTAGGATTTTGGGATGGCTTCTATTTCTTTTCCTTCACGTAAAGAATGCGCAGATCGTACAGGATGTTTTTGAGCATCCGTTCTTCGTCCTCGGTCAGATTCCCGCGGGTTTTCGCCTCGAGCATGGCCAGAATGTCGATGGTCTGCTTGGCCAGTGGCAGGTTCTGCATCTGCGTCTTCGTGGTCGGTTCCTCCAGCAGACCCATGTGCACCAGCGCCGATGAATTGAGCGAGAAGATGAAAGTGGCAAAATCGATTTTGGGAAGATGGGTGCCCCCGGAATCGTCCCGTGCTGCGGCATCTGCAGCCGCCGCGGCGCTTTTGCTTTGCTCGGTCGAAACGTCCTGCCCCTGGGATGGCTCTTCATCCCGCTCGGAATCCTCTTCCTGGGCGGAAATCCTGCGGTCTCTCACCTGGAAGCCTTTGGGTTCGTCCGGCATGGGTTATCTCCTTTTTCGGATCGCATTTCGTTTAAAATTCCAACGGCACCACCGATTTGACCAGAGAGAGGGAGGCCAGCTCCTCCACCACAGATTCCGGAATCGGGGTATCCGTCGACAGAAAAATGATGTTTCGGTCGCCGTCCACCTCCTGACCGACCTGCATCCTGCCGATGTTGATTTTGTGCTTGCCTAGCGTGGTCCCGATCTGCCCGATGGAGCCCGGTTTGTCGATATTGTAGATCAGGGCGAGGTGACCCTTGGGGATCATCTCCAGTCGGAAATTGTTGATCTTGACGATTCGGGTGTTCTTCTTGCCGAACACGGTGCCCGACACCGTGCTCGTCATCTGATCGGTGACGGTGCGGAGCGTGATCAGATTGAGATATTCGTCGGCCGAATCGATGTTCGTCTCGGTCACCCGGATGCCGCGCTCCTTGGCGATGATGTGGGCGTTGACGAAGTTGACGTCGTCACTGACCACCGGGGCCAGCAGCCCTCGCAGCGCCGCCGTGGTCACCGGCGACAGGTCCGCTCCCTGAAAATCCCCCGCGTACTCG
>JAJDOA010000109.1 GCA_022340405.1 Desulfobacteraceae bacterium
TAATTACTACCACAATATATTGTGGTAGTAATGCATTGATTTGAGGTTATCGGACAGCCTGTAAACCCCTCCCCTACGAAAGACAAAAAAGCCTTTTCAATCGGAACATATTTTTGACAATTGCTATAATCAACCGGACAAACCCATTGAACCAAACCAACCTCCCCTCCGACCGCAGGGAGGGGCAGCCCCTCCCTTTCGACGGTCGGCCGCGATCCAGGGCACGGGCTAGGTCGCCGTGGCCTGCACCGGGTGGGTCTTCAGGTATTCCAGGCGGTTCAGTCCGTTGACATAGGCTTTTGCCGATGCGGTGATGATGTCCGGGTCTGCCCCTCTGCCCAAAGCGATCAGCCCATTCTCCCGCAGGCGCACCGTCACTTCTCCCTGAGCATCGGTTCCCCCGGTCAGTGCGCTCACGGAAAACCGCAGCAGTTCCGAGACGGTGCCCGACAGTTTGGCAATGGTGTTGAAGGCGGCGTCTATGGGTCCGTTGCCGTAGCCCGCGCCCCTCACCGATCGTCCGTTCACGGACATTTCCACACTGGCCATGGGCAGCACCGTGGTACCTGCGGTCACGTGCAGGTAGGACAGCTGAAAGATGTCCGACGTGCGCAGAATCCCCTCGGTGACGATGACTTCCAGGTCCTCGTCGACCACGTGTTTTTTGCGGTCTGCGATTTCCTTGAAACGCTTGAACACCATCTTCAACTCTTCGTCGCTCAATTCATAGCCCAATTCCTTGAGGCGCTCCCGAAGCGCGTGGCGACCGGAATGCTTGCCGAGAACCAGACTGCTGTGGGTCAGTCCGATGGTTTCCGGTCGCATAATTTCGTACGTCATGGGGTTTTTGAGCATGCCGTCCTGGTGGATTCCGGCCTCGTGGGCGAAGGCGTTCGCGCCGACGATGGCCTTGTTGGGCTGGATGATGATGCCGGTGATCATGCTCACCAGGCGGCTGGTGGCGTGGATGTATTCGGTGTTCAGGGAGGTGGTCACCGGCAGGTAGCCGCCGCGGGTGTGAATGGCCATGACCACTTCTTCCATCGACGTGTTTCCCGCCCTCTCACCGATACCGTTCACCGTGACCTCCACCTGCCGGGCCCCTTCCATGACCGCCGCCAGCGTGTTCGCCGTGGCCAGTCCCAGATCGTTGTGGCAGTGCACGCTGAGAACGGCCTTGTGCAGGTTGGGGACGTGATCCCTGAGATAACGCACCATTTCGGCAAACTCCGTGGGCACAGCATAGCCGACCGTGTCCGGCAGATTTACCGTGGTGGCTCCGGCTTCGATGGCGGCCTCGAACACCTTGCAGAGAAAATCCCGGTCGCTACGGGAGCCGTCCTCCGCTGAAAATTCCACGTTGTCGGTGTAGGTGCGGGCATGTCGGACGGCCGCTGCGGCTGCGGCGAGGACTTCCTCCCGGGTCATCTTCAGCTTGTACTCCATATGGATGTCCGAAGTGGCCAGGAACGTGTGAATGCGCGGATGGGCCGCATGGGAGATGGCCTGCCAGGCCCGGTCGATGTCTTCGGTGGATGCACGGGCCAGCCCCGCCACCTCGACGTTGTGGAGCTTGCCGGCGATTTGAGAGACGGCATCGAAGTCGCCCTCGGAAGCAGCGGGAAATCCGGCTTCGATGATGTCGACGCCGAGCTTTTCCAGCTGCACCGCCAGACGCAGCTTCTCCTTGGTGTTCATGCTGGCGCCGGGGGACTGCTCCCCGTCTCGCAGTGTCGTGTCGAATATTTTGACGCGTTCGGTCATGACGCTTCCTCCTGATGTTTTGGGCCGAGGCCGGGATGCCTGCGGTTGCCTGGCTCTCCCAGGACGGGGAAGAACCCCGCCCCGGCCGATGGGCTGCGATGTCGATGATAGAAGCCATCTCCGAGATGGTTTCCAATCGAACGGTAGGGGAGGGGTTTATCCCCTCCCGCTGCAGCGATTCGATACCCCCGTTGCATTGGGGCTTCGAGTCAGCAAGGGCCGCCCTCGAGCATGAGCCGCAGGATTGCGGATGGCCCGCATCCTGCGGCGTTGAATTCCCCTTTGACGGCATGTGGTGGCATGATGTCTTTCCCAGAAGCCATCTCAAAATTGTCTTTTCGCCCCATCTCGGTGTCGGGTCCTCGTTTCCAGTCCTCGAAATACGGCAGTATTCCTGCGGCTCAAAACGCGGATCCTCCTTGACCTTGAACGAAAATCCGAATTTTGAGATGGCTTCTGTTTCCCCGCCGGGCGAAACAGTCCGGCGAAATGGAAACGTTGAGGGCTTTTTCGGCCCTTTCGTTTCACTTCGTATCGGCGGATGTCTCCTTGGCCAACTTGTAGTGAAAGCTGTCGGCCAGCGCCTGCCAGCTGGCCTCGATAATGTCCTCGGACACACCCACGGTGCTCCAGATGTCGTCCCGGTCCCTGGATTCGATGAGAACCCTTACGTTGGCGGCAGTCCCCACCGTTCCGTCGATTACCCGGACCTTGAAGTCCACCAGGTGCATGGCGTCCAGGCCGGGGAAGAACTTGTCCAGCGCCTTGCGCAGCGCGTTGTCCAGAGCACTGACCGGGCCGTCTCCCTCGGCTGCGGTGATTTCCTCTTTTCCGTCCACGGATATCTTGATGGTGGCGTGTGCCGAGCAAGGCTGGGTGCGGTCCTTTTCGATGGTTACCCGAAAGGATTCCAGCGTGAACAGCGGCTCGAACTGTTCGGTAATCTTCTGCAGGAGAATTTTCAGGGACCCCTCCGCCACGTCGAACTGGTACCCCTGTTCTTCCAGCTGCTTGATCCGGTCCACGATCTCGCGCGTGTTGCACCCGTTGCCGCCCAGCGGGACTCCCAATTCCTTGGCCTTGTATTCGACGTTGCTCTTTCCGGAAAGGTCGGAAACCAGCACCCTCCGGGCATTTCCTACAATTTCGGGGAGCATGTGTTCGTAGGCCCGGGGCTCTTTCATGATGGCGCTGACATGGATGCCGCCCTTGTGGGCGAACGCGCTATTGCCCACGAATGGCCGGTTGTGATGGGGGACCTGGTTGGCCGTTTCGCTGACGAATCGGGACAGCCTCTTGAGCTTATGCAGCTGATCGTCCCTCACCACCGGGACGCCCATTTTGACCTGTAGTATGGGGATGATGCTGGTGAGGTCCGCATTGCCGCACCGCTCGCCGTACCCGTTGACGGTGCCGTGTACCATAACGGCCCCCTCACGCACCGCCGCAACGGCGTTGGCCACGGCCAGACCGCTGTCGTTGTGGGTGTGGATGCCCAGCCGGGGGGCGGCCTCTGCAACGCACAATTCCCCCTTGACCTGCAGAAGAACTTCGGTGACCTGGTGGGGAAGGGTGCCGCCGTTGGTGTCGCAGAGCACCAAAAAGTCGGCGCCGGCGTTCCAGGCCGCTTGCAACGTCTTCATGGCATAGGAGGGATTGTCGCGGAAACCGTCGAAGAAGTGCTCCGCGTCGTAGACCACCTCTCGGCCTTGCTGGCGCAGAAAGGTGACGGAGTCGTGAATCATGGCCAGATTTTCCTCCAGGGTGTTCTCCATGACCCGTTCGACATGCAGATCCCAGCTCTTGCCGAAAATCGCAACGGTGGGTGTGCCGCTTTCCAGCAGTGCACGAAGATTCGGGTCATCGGACGGATCGATTTTCGGCCGCCGCGTCGCTCCGAAGGCTGTCAGGCGGGCGGTTTTCAACGGCAGCGAAGCGGCTTGCTCGAAAAACTGGGCATCCCGGGGGTTGGAACCGGGCCACCCTCCCTCGATGTAGTGGATGCCGCATTCATCGAGGAAGCGGGTGATTTCCAGTTTGTCCCGTACGGAAAAATTGATGTTTTCCCCCTGGGTGCCGTCCCGCAGTGTCGTGTCGTACAATCGCATGGATTCCATGGTCCTGGCCTGATGATTGAGGTTGGGTGGATTTTCCTCCACCGTGGATTTCAACGTTTCGTGTTTACTTGCAGCAAGAAAGCCATATATCCGTGGTGTCCGCGAAATCCCTGGCTAAGAGGAATAGGACCGCCGCCGGTTAGAGCAATTGGCAAAAAAAGGTTCCGATGGATACGGCTTTTCCTGTCTTTCGTAGGGGCGGGATTTATCCCCGCCCCTACAGTTCGATTGGAAAGCATCTCGGAAACGGAACAGAGTTCTAACAATCGCCATAGATGCCGCCGCCTGGTCAGGCTCCTCGGTTTTCCGGCCGCAATGAGCGGACCGCCGCGCCGGCCTGCCACATTTCGGAGTTGTGGATGACCTCCAGCTCCTTGCGCAGTTTTTCCCGATAGTCCGGTGCGCTGTTGACGTCCAACACCCGCCGGGTCTCGACTCCCGTTTTCACGCGCTCGTACAGATCGTCGAAAAGCGGGGCAACGGCGTCGCGAAACTTGGGCGCCCAGTCCAGAGCGCCGCGCTGGGCGGTGGTGCTGCAGTTGGCAAACATCCAATCCATGCCGTTTTCGGCCACGAGCCGGATCAGGCTCTGGGTCAGCTCTTCCACCGTCTCGTTGAACGCCTCGCTGGGGGAGTGGCCGTGGCGGCGCAACAGGTTGTACTGGGCCTCCATGACCCCGGCCAGGCAGCCCATCAGCACACCTCGTTCCCCGGTCAGATCGCTGAAAACTTCCATTTCGAAGGTTGTGGGAAAGAGGTATCCGGAACCGATGGCGATCCCCACGGCCAATACGCGTTCTCTGGCGCGCCCCGTCGCGTCCTGGTGAATGGCGAAGCTGGAGTTGATCCCGCTGCCATCTAGAAAATTGGTCCGTACCGTACGGCCCGACCCCTTGGGAGCGGCCAGAATCACGTCCACATTTTCCGGCGGCACGATCCCGGTTTGGTCCCGGTACACGATGCCGAATCCGTGGGAGAAATACAGGGCGTCGCCCTCGTTCAGGCACTCCTTCACGCGGGGCCACGTGGCCACCTGACCGGCATCGGACAGCAGGTACTGAATGATGGTACCGCGGGTGGCGGCCTCCTCGATGGGAAGCAGCGTCTCGCCGGGTACGAAGCCGTCGGATACGGCCTTGTCCCAGGACTCTCCGCCCTCGCGCTGCCCCACGATCACCCGGATGCCGTTGTCGCGCATGTTCAGCGACTGGCCGGGGCCCTGAACTCCGTAACCGAGAACGGTCACCACCTCGTCCTTGAGCACCTCGCGGGCCCGGTCCAGGGTGAACTCCTCCGATGTGATCACTTCCTCCTCCACGCCTCCAAAATTGAGTGTCGCCATGATGTTTCCGTCCTTTTTCTGGTTTGTTTGGTTTGTCTGGTTGTGGATCGATATTTTTGCCGCGGATTCCGCGGATTTCACGGATACCCACGTTGGGTGGGGTTCAAGATTCCGGATGCAATATTCGATATCGTTGTGCGCCGTTGAACAGAAAGCAGTTCACGGTCCGACCGTCCGACCGACCACCGTCCGACCGGCACTCCGGCCGTACCCGGACATCCGACCTCGGATCTCTGACATCTGGCTTTTCCTGCTCACGGCTCACGGCTCACTTCATACTCCTCACTCCTTACTCCTAACTCTTTACTCATAGCTCTTTACTCCTCACTGCTTACTTCTCTTCTTCTTTTCAAGCCGATTCCCGAAACAGGGCGATGGTCCCGGTGCGGGCGATTTTTTTGATGCCCATGGGTTTGAGAAGTTTGAGCAGCGCGGACAGTTTCCCCTCGTCGCCGGTGACTTCGACGATGTAGTATTCCGGACCCACATCCACCACCTTGCATCGAAAGATGTCCACGATTCTCAGTATCTCCGCCCGGTTTTCGGGCTTGGCCCGGACGCACACCAGCGCCATTTCTCTCTTGACCGATTTGTCGCCCGAGAGATCCCGAACCTTGATTACGTTTACGAGCTTGCGCAACTGCTTTTCGATCTGTTCGATGAGCGGTGCGTTGCCCTTGGTGACCATGGTGATTCGGGAAACCTCCGGGTCGGTGGTCTCCGCCACGCACAGGCTTTCGATGTTGTAGCCCCTCCCGCTGAAAAGGCCCACCACCCGGGAAAGGACCCCGGGCTCGTTGTCCACCAGCATGGTCAAAATGTGCTTTTCGCTGTTCATGGTTCCATTCTCTGGTTTGTTTGGTTACGGATTCACCGGCGGCATCAGACCAGCAGCATCTCCGCGATCGACGCGCCGGCGGGCACCATGGGGTAGACGCACTCCTCCCGTTCCACCTGGAAATCCATGATCACCGGGCGCGGGGTGGACAGCCCTTCCCGCAGCACGGCCTCCACCTCATCGGGCCGGGTGGCGCGCAACCCCACCGCCCCGTACGCTTCGGCCAGTTTGACGAAATCCGGAGCATGCTCCATCCCCGTGCATGCGTAGCAGCGGTCGTAGAACAGTTCCTGCCACTGCCGCACCATCCCCAGATAGCGGTTGTTGAGGATGGCCACCTTGACCGGGAGACAACACTCCACGGCAGTGGCCATTTCCTGGATGTTCATCTGAATGCTCCCGTCCCCGGCCACGTCCACCACCACCGTGTCGGGGAAGGCCATCTGGGCGCCGATGGCCGCGGGCAGACCGAAACCCATGGTTCCCAGGCCTCCCGATGTCACGAACCTGCCCGGACGGTCGAAGTGGTAGTACTGGGCGGTCCACATCTGGTTCTGACCGACTTCGGTGGTGATGATGGCCTCGCCGCCGGTGAGTTCGTAGAGCTTTTCGACGACGTACTGGGGCTTGATCACATCCTCCTGCCGGTAGGCCAGGGGCTTGGTGTTCTTCCAGTGTTCGACCTGATCCAGCCAGGGACGGATGCTATCGGAAGGAACTTCCAACCCGTCCTTTTCCAGCAGTTTTAACAGTTCCTGCAGGGTGACGCGGCAGTCCCCCACCACCGGAATCGTCACCGGAATGTTCTTGCGGATGGAGGTGGGGTCGATGTCGATGTGGACGATCTTCGCCTCGCGGGCAAAAGTGTCGATCTTGCCGGTCACGCGGTCGTCGAAGCGAACGCCGACGGCGATGAGCAGGTCGCAGCCGTTGACGGACATGTTGGCCCGATAGGTGCCGTGCATGCCGATCATGCCAAGCCACAGCGGGTCCGTACCCGGAAACGCCCCCAGTCCCATCAACGTCGTGGTCACGGGTGCGGATATTTTTCGGGCCAGCGCCGTCAGGGGTTCGGCCCCCTTTGCGGTGATCACGCCTCCCCCCGCGAAGATTACCGGACGCCGCGCCTCCCGGATCAAATCCACCACCTTTTGAAGCTGCTTGAGGTTGGGCTTGTAGGTGGGACGGTAGGACTTCATCCGGATGCGGGGGATGGGCTCGTAGTCCACTTCCATGACGGAAACGTCCTTGGGGATGTCCACCAGCACCGGGCCGGGCCGGCCGGAGCGCGCAATGTGGAACGCCTCCTTGACGGTCCGTGCCAAGTCCTCGGTCTGGGTGATCAGGTAGTTGTGCTTGGTGCAGGGACGTGTGATGCCCACGATGTCCACTTCCTGGAACGCATCGTTGCCAATGAGCTGGGTGGGCACCTGCCCGGTGAGCACCACAAGGGGAATGGAATCCATGTAGGCGGTGGCGATGCCGGTAACCGTATTGGTGGCACCCGGCCCAGAGGTTACCAGGCAGACGCCCACCTTTCCGCTGGACCGGGCGTAGCCGTCCGCGGCATGAACCGCTCCCTGTTCGTGGCGGACCAGGATGTGGCGGATATCGGTTTTGACCAGCTCGTCGTAGATGTCGATCACGGCGCCTCCGGGAAACCCGAAGACCGTGTCCACTCCTTCCTCCTTGAGAATTTCCATCAGGATTTGAGCACCGGTGCGTTTCATTTTTTCACCTGCTTTTTGGTTGCCGCGAATGCCCGCCGAAGACGGGATCCCATGTTAATAGCCATTGTTAAAAATAGGTTCCGGTGGATATCGGTTTTCCTGTCTTTCGTAGGGGCGGGGTTTATCCCCGCCCGGGGTGGGTGATACCAGCAACGGGAGGGGATAAACCCCTCCCCTACGTTCCACGCACGATCCGCTCAGGTTCGTTTACCCTCCGACCTCCGACTTGCGACATCGGGAATGTACCGTCCGACCGGCCGTTCCTCCTCACTCCTTACTCCTAACTTTTCCATGTTTTCTGCTTACTGTTTCCCTGCTTACTGCTTACTATCTTTTTGAATCACTCCACCACCGCACCTGCGCTGGCGGAACCGACCTGGCGTGCGTATCGGGCCATGTATCCTCGTGTGATCCGCGGCTCCGGAGGAGACCACTCCGACAGGCGCTGGCGGATCTCTTCATCGGGGACCTTCAGCTGGATTCGTTTGGCCGGTATATCGATGGCGATGGCATCGCCCTCGCGCACGGCGGCGATGGGGCCGCCCTGCACCGCTTCGGGGGAGACATGCCCGATGGCGGCGCCCCGGGTTCCGCCGGAAAACCGGCCGTCGGTGATCAGTGCCACCTCGGCGTCCAGCTTCATGCCGGCGATGGCCGAGGTGGGGGTCAGCATTTCCCGCATTCCCGGCCCTCCGCGCGGCCCCTCGCAGCGGACCACCACAACATCGCCGGCGTGGATGCCGCCGGCCAAAATCGCCTCGGTGGCCGCCTCCTCCGATTCGAAGACGCGGGCAGGTCCCTCGTGCCGCAGCATTTCCTCGCGCACCGCGGACTGCTTGACCACGCATCCCTCGGGCGCCAGGTTGCCGAAAAGCACGGCAAGTCCTCCTTGTTCATGATACGGCCGGTCGACGGGCCGCACGACCTCCGGGTTCCGGTTGGATGCCCCGGAAAGGTTTTCGCCCACTGTGGCGCCGCTGACCGTCATGCATGTTTCGTGGATGCGCCCGATTTTCGCCAGCTCCTTCATCACGGCGCCGATTCCCCCGGCGCGGTCCAGGTCCTCCACGTGATGCCGGCCGCCGGGACTCAGCGAGCAAAGGTGGGGAGTGGATGCGCTGATATCGTTGATGTGCTGGAGGTCTATGGCGACGCCGGCTTCCCTTGCCAGCGCCGTCAGGTGCAGAACGGTGTTGGTGGAGCAACCCAGCGCCATGTCGACGGCAAGGGCGTTTTCAAAAGCCTCGGGTGTGAGAATGCGCGCCGGCGTGATCTTTTTTTCGAGCAGCTCGAGGATTTTCATGCCGGCTGCTTTGGCCAGACGCAGTCTGGCGGACATCACGGCGGGGATGGTGCCGTTTCCCGGAAGTCCCAATCCGATGGCTTCGGTGAGACAGTTCATGGAGTTGGCGGTGAACATGCCTGAGCACGATCCGCACGTGGGGCATGCCGCATCCTCCAGTTCGGAGAGATCGCTTTCGGACATGGCCCCGGCCCGTACCGCACCTACGGCCTCGAAGACCGTGATCAGGTCGATGGTGCCGGCATCCGGGCGGGATGGATGATGTCCGGCCAGCATCGGTCCGCCGCTGATCACCACGGTGGGAAGGTCCAGCCGCGCGGCTGCCATGAGCATGCCCGGAACGATTTTGTCGCAGTTGGGCACGAGCACCAGTGCATCGAAGGCGTGGGCGGTGGCCATGATTTCAATGGAGTCGGCGATGAGCTCACGGCTGCCCAGGGAGTACTTCATTCCGGTGTGATTCATGGCGATGCCGTCGCAGACGCCGATGGTGCCGAACTCGATGGGGGTACCACCGGCCATGTAAATCCCAGCCTTCACGGCTTCGGTGATACGGTCCAGGTGAATGTGCCCGGGAATGATGTCGTTGGCGGAGTTGGCAATGCCCACCAGCGGCCTGCCGATTTCCCGGTCTGTGTAGCCCATGGCCTTGAACAGACTCCGGTGAGGTGCCCGTTCGATTCCCTTTTTCGCTGCGTCGCTTTTCATGTTCGATCTCCATGGTGGTGAAAAAAAAATCCGTTATCAGTTGGGGGCTGATAACGGACTGGACTCGCGTTTGCTTTTGGATGTGCTGCGTCAGGCCATTGTTCGCCCCCCCTCCCCGCTGCAGCCGCTAAGGACTACAACGAGGCCGAGAATGACGATAAGGAGGAGAATATTGGCCGTGAGAAGCATTCGATTCCCTTTTTTTTGATCTGGAAGGTTCAGGCTAAGCGGGGGATGTGAAGATGTCAAGTGTTTTTTTGGTTTGTCTGCTTACGCCTTACTCCTCCTCCGGCGCGCTCTCCCGGTGCCCGCACTGCCGGTCGGGGCACTGGAGAAAGGTCCCCGCCTTTTTGGTGGTCTTTTCCAGCAGGAAGGGATTGCCGCAGCTCGGACAGGGTTTGGGGACCGGTTTGTCCCACACCGCATAGGAGCAGTCCGGATAGCGGTTGCACCCGAAGAAGACTTTCCCGCGTTTGGAGCGCTTTTCCACCAGCTCCCCGTCGCAGTCCGCCTCCGGGCACGAAACACCGGTGCCGCCGCCATGCACGGAGAGCGACTGGGTGTTCTTGCAATCCGGGTATCCGCTGCAGGCCAGAAACTCCCCGTACCGCCCCTGTTTAATCAGCATCGGGCTGCCGCATTTTTCGCAGACTTTGTCGGTGGGCGTACCCTCGGAGTTTTCTGCGGGATGGATGCGGCCCTTGTCGTCCCTGGTGTAGTTGCGGGTGAAGCGGCAGTCCGGATAGCGGTTGCAGGCCAGGTACTCGCCGTTTTTTCCTACCTTGATGTGCAGCCGTCCCTCTCCGCACCGAGGGCATTTTAGCGGAGTGGGCATGCCCACCCCGCGCATGCTCAACATGCCGTCGGAGGCCGATTCGAGGTTTTGGCGGAACGGCCCGTAAAAGCGGCGAAGCAGCTGTTGGTAGTCTTCCTCCTCGGCTTCGATGCGGTCCAGGTCTCCCTCCATGCGGGCGGTGAAGTCCACATCGAAGAGGGTGGGAAAATTTTTCACCAGCAGGTCGTTGACGATAAACCCCAGTTCGGTGGGATGGAAGTACCTTTTGATCAGATCGACATAGCCTTTGTCCCGTATGGTCGATAGGATGGCGGCGTAGGTGCTCGGTCTTCCGATGCCGTTTTCCTCCAGCTCCTTGACCAGCGACGCTTCTGAGAAGCGGGGCGGCGGCAGGGTAAAGTGCTGCTTGGGCTCGATGCCCAGAGACTGCAGGGTCTCCCCTTCCTTCAGCTCGGGCAGCATGCCCTTGCCGTTTTCGTCGGTCCGGTCCGCCTCGTCGTCCACGGACATGTACAGCGTCATGAACCCGGGAAACCGGACAGTGGAGCCGCTGGCCGTGAATTCGTAGGGGCCGGCTTGGATGCGCAACGACTTCTGGTCGATCAGCGCCTGGGTCATCTGGCTGGCCACGAATCGCTGCCAGATCAACCGGTACAGCGCCAGCTGGTCGCGGGTCAGGTAGGGTTCCAGCTTTTCGGGGGTGTGGTCCACGGCGGTCGGCCGGATGGCCTCATGGGCGTCCTGGGCCTTGTTTTTGTTTTTGAAAAAACGGGGTTTTGCCTGGGCATAGTCTTTGCCGAAGCGTTGCCGGATGTGGCCCAGCGCCTCCTGTGCCGCCTCTTCGGAGATCCGGGTGGAGTCCGTTCGCATGTAGGTGATCAGGCCCGTGGGCTCGCCGGGACCGATTTCGATGCCTTCATACAGCTGCTGGGCCACGGTCATCGTTTTTTTGGCCGTGAAGCGTAGTTTTCGGATCGCCTCCTGCTGAAGCTTGCTGGTGATAAAGGGGGGCAGCGGATTTTTCCGGACCGTCCTCCGGTGGATCTTGTTCAGAACGAAACGGTGCTGCCCCAATGCCTGCAGGATGGCATCGGCGGACGCCTTGTTGGGGATCCGGATTTTCTTGCCGTCTTGTTTGGTCAGCTTGGCTTCGAAGGCGGGGGGTTGTTCGCCCTGGAGCTTGGCCGTGATCGACCAGTACTCTTCGGGTTCGAAGGCCTGGATCTGCCGCTCCCGCTCGCAGATGATTCGCACGGCCACAGACTGGACCCTTCCGGCACTGAGGCCGCCCTTGACCTTCCGCCAGAGCAGGGGGGAGATCTGGTAGCCCACCAGGCGGTCCAAGATGCGCCGCGCCTGTTGAGCCTCGTATCGGGACCGGTTCAACTCGGCCGGCCGGGCCATGGCCTCGGAGATGGCTCTGGGTGTCAATTCATGAAAGAGCACTCGGTGAAAGGTGCGCCCCTTTTTCCGCAGCACCTCGGCGGTGTGCCAGGCAATGGCCTCCCCCTCCCGGTCGGGATCGGGCGCAAGGTAGACCTCCTTGGTGTCGCCGGCCGCTTTCTTCAGGGAGGTGATCACCTTGCTCTTGCCGGGAATCACCCCGTACTGCGGGGTGAAATCCTTTTCGATATCGATCCCCATTTCCTTTCGGGGGAGATCCTTGATGTGACCCACCGTCGCGGCCACGTTGTACTCTTTACCGAGATATTTCTGGATGGTGCGAACCTTGGTTGGCGATTCCACCACAACCAGGGGTTTGGTCACGATGTACCTCATTTTGGGTTTGTTGGGTTAATTTCGTTTGTTGTCAGTGGTTCGTTGTATCGAGAGAAAGCGGTGAACGGTAACAGTAAGCAGTGAGCAGTAAGCAGTAAGCAGTTAAAACAGGAAAAAACAGATTTATGGCAAGGCCGCCCAACCTGCGCTTGTGCAGCCTTCAAAGATGCTATCTCCCTCCAGCATCTGATCGCTGCTTACCGTCTTTCCAATCTTCTCAACCTCCAATCCTCTCATCTTCCTGCATGAATGGGCCTCCGGCATCGGGTCTCCACCGTCCGACTGTCCGACCGTCCTTACCGGCACTCCTGCCCCTGACCTCTGCCCTCGGACATCCGACATCCGGCATCGGACATCGGGCATCCCGCCGTTCCTGCTTACTGCTCACTGCTTTCTGCTTACTTATCGTTTCGCTCAAAATGCGCACCCGGCGTCTGCCGCACGAGGCCCTTGAGCTCCAACTGCAGCAGGATCGCCAGCAGTTCTCCGGACGGAAGCCCCAGCCTGCGGGCCAGTGCGTCGACCTGCTCGGGATAAGGCTCCAGGGCGTCGAAGATTCGGCGCTCCTCGCCGCTCAGCGGGGGAGCCGATCTCTTTGCGGCGGGCATGGCGCGCCTTCCCTCCGAGGTCGGCTGCATTTGGACAAATCCCCGCAGCTCCTCCAGGATGTCCCCCGTATGCTCCACCAGCTTCGCCCCCTCCTTGATCAGGGTGTGGGTTCCGCTGCTTTTGAAGGACTGGATGCTCCCTGGAACTGCAAAGACCTCCCGGTTTTGCTCGGCGGCCAGCCGCGCGGTGATCAGCGAGCCGCTCCGGCGCGTCGCCTCCACGACTACGGTGCCCTGCGTCATCCCGGAGATGATCCGGTTGCGAGCAGGGAAATGGTGCGCGGCCGGCTCGTCCGTCAATGCGAATTCCGTCACCACTGCGCCGTTTTGAGCGATTCGGTCGGCCAGTTTCCGGTTTTCCCTGGGATACAGGTTGTCCAGGCCGCTTCCCAGAACGGCCACCGTCCGGCCGCCCCCCATCAGCGCACCCTGGTGGGCCGCCGCGTCGATACCGAGCGCCATGCCGCTGACGACGAGAAATCCTTCTCCAGCCAACTCGGCCGCCAGCCGCCGGGTTGTCCGAAGTCCGTAGTCTGTCGCCATCCGGGAGCCCACCAGCGCCACGGCCTGCGGTGTTGCATCGAGTGTGCCCCGCACGTACAGATACGGGGGAGGATCGTGGATTTCCCGCAGCAGCGGCGGGTAGTGCGGATCGGTGAACGTGACCACCGTATAGCCCCGCTCGAGTGTCCGTTCGAGCTCGGTCCGAACCGCATCGGAAACCCGGTGAAATCGCAGCCTTTCGGCGACCCTCGGGGAAACGCCTTCCACGTCCGCCAGCATTTTCACTGGCGCTTCGAACACCGCCGCCGGAGATCCGAACCGTTCCACCAGCCGTTTGAACAGGTGGTTTCCGATACCCGGGACGCTCTTTAGGGCAAACCAGGACAGTAGCGATTCCATCGGTCGACTATAGCGGTTGCCAGAATTCCGTTCCGTTTACGGCATGCCTTTGCTCCGAACCGTAGGGGCGGGTTTAACCCCTCCCGCTGGTGGTATCCGCCACCCCGGTCCCCGTGACGGGGATGTCCGCTTCGCTCCCACGGGCGGGGATCAACCCCGCCCCTTGTGTGAAAAGCGAGAAGAAGGCCGCTCCAATCGGAACATGCTTTTGGCAAATGCTCTGTAACCGGACCGTCCCTACCCGGCGAATCCCCAGCCGCTACGACTTGCGTCCCTGCCAGGTCAAGAGAATGGGGCTGGCCACAAAAATCGAGGAATAGGTTCCGACGACGATGCCCACCAGCAGAGCGAACGCAAAGTCGTGGATAATGCCCCCGCCGAGGACGAATAGAGTGACCACCACCATCAGGGTTGTCAAGGACGTCAGGATGGTTCGGCTGAGCGTTTCGTTGATGCTGCGGTTGATAACGAAGGATAGAGGGTTTCTGGGATATTTGCGCAGATTCTCTCGAATCCGGTCGAAAACGATGATGGTATCGTTGAGGGAATAACCGATGATGGTCAGCAGGGCCGCAATGATGGGAAGGGTGAACTCCTTGTCGAACACCGCAAACAGCCCCACGGTGATGGTCACGTCGTGTATCAGGGCCACGATGGCGCCCATGGCGTATTTGAGCTCGAGAAACCAGAACAGTACCAGGGTGACGAACATGGCCGCGGTCATCAGGAAGGGAATGCTCACCTCGAAGATGCCCAGCACGTATACCGATCCGGCCAGGGCGGCTGCCATGACGCCCGAGAGCCCCCATTTCAGCTCGAACCGGCCGGAGATATAAATGGTGATGAACAGCAGAGCGTAGAACATGGCAAACAGCGCCTTTTCCCGCAGGTCTTTTCCCACCTGCGGTCCGACCATCTCCACTCTTCGGATTTCCGCGGCGTGACCGGAAGCTTCCCGAAGTGCCTGTTCCAGCTCCTTGGTCAGGTTTTCTTCGGCCTCCATCGACACGTCGGCGCGTATCAGGTACTCGTTATCGCCCGCCTCGCCGAAGCGCTGCACCGTCGTGGATTCCATCCCCACCGCTTTCAGCCCTTTTTTCACGGTTGCCACCGGGGTGGGTGCGTCGAACCGGACCTGAATGACCGTGCCGCCGGAAAAATCGATGCCGTACAGCGGCCCGCCGTCCATTGCCAGGGCAATTAGACTGAGCACGATCATGGCCGCCGAAACGGTGAAGCCGATTTTACGTATGCCGACGAAGTCAACGTTGATGTCGGGTTTCACGAACTGCATTCTTTGGTTTCCCTCTCCACTTTGCCCAACCGTTGCGGGCATTTTCGGATCGAATTGGGATGTGTGTCTCGACGGCTCAGATGCTGAGCGTCCGCACCTTCCGGTGAACCAGAAAATAATCGAAGATCGAACGGGACACGATCAATGCGGTAAACAGGCTCGAGATCACTCCCAAACTCAGGGTGACGGCGAATCCCTTCACCGGGCCGGTTCCAAACTGAAACAGCACCAGAGCGGCGATGAGCGTGGTGACGTTGGCGTCCAGAATCGTCAAGGTCGCCCGTTCGTAGCCTGCCGTCAGAGCGGCGCGGGGTGTTTTGCCGATACCGAGCTCCTCCCGTATTCGCTCGAAGATCAATACGTTGGCGTCCACCGCCATGCCGATGGTCAAGATGATGCCGGCGATGCCGGGCAGGGTCAGGGTCGCCTGGAAGCCAGCCAGTCCCCCCGCGATGAAAACGATGTTGAGCAACAGGGCAATGTCCGCCACGATCCCGGCCCCCCGGTAGTAAACGATCATGAAGGCGATGACCAGTACACCGCCGATGCACATTGACAGCAGCCCCTTTCGAATGGAGTCCGATCCCAGCGACGGACCCACGGTGCGCTCTTCCAGGATTTCCACCGGTGCCGGAAGGGCGCCGGCCCTCAGTACGATGGCCAGGTCGTGGGCTTCTTCGGTGCTGAACTGCCCGGTGATCCGTGCTTCTCCACCCGCGATTTTTTCCTGGATCACGGGGGCCGAGTAGACGGTGTTGTCCAGCACGATGGCCAGCCGCTTTTTCACATTTTCCTCGGTGATGCGTTCGAAGATCCGGGCGCCCTTGTTGTCGAAACGGATGGACACATAGGGTTCGGCGTACCGGGAGTCGATCTCGACCCTGGCCTCGGTGAGATGGGCGCCGGTGAGCAGGGTTCGTTTCTGGATCAAATACGGTCGTCGGGTGACCCGGTTGGTTTCGGGGTTTTCCTCCACCTGGTAAAGGATCTCGCTGCCCGGCGGCACATCGCCCGCCAGCGCGTCCTGCACGTCGTGGGCCTCGTCCACCAGCTTGAACTCCAGCAGTGCGGTCTTGCCGATGAGGTCTTTGGCACGCTGGGTGTCCCGGATTCCCGGCAGCTGAATCAGGATGCGGTCCTCCCCTTGACGGCGGATGTCCGGCTCGCTGACGCCGAATTGGTCGATCCGGTTGCGAATGGTTTCCAGCGCCTGGGCGGTGGCCGATTTCCGGATGCGCTCGGTTTCGGCATCCGGGATGTCGAGCACCACGGAAAGGCTGCCGCCCTCCTGCTGGCGCGAAACGAGCCGAAGGTCGGGGAAGCTCTTGTCCAGCATGGCGTCGAACTCGGCACTCTTGTCCGAATCCGCCACGGTAACGTACACCTGGGTCCCCTGCCGTTCCAGGCGGCTGTACCGAATGCGCTCATCGCGCATCTCGGATTTCAGATCCTGGGCGATCCGCTCCACCGCACCCTCGACGGCCTTCTGGGCATCCACCTCGAGCACCAGGTGCATGCCCCCCTGAAGATCGAGTCCGAGGTTGATTTTCTTGTGCGGCCACATCCCGGGCCGGAGGGTGGGCAGCAGGTAGACGACAGCCGCCAGGATCGCCGCGACGATGACGATCGGTCTCCATGATAGCGATTTCAACGATCCGAATCCTTTCCCCACCCGGTAGGAAGGCCCGCCAAAGCAAAGCCCCACAGGTCTCATCCGCCCGAGCGTGCCCGGGAGCAGAGGACCAAGGGGCCTGACCGCAGCCGGCTCCTGCCTGCCGCTTGCGGGCTATTCCGGTTTTTCGCTTTTCTTCGGTTCTTTGGGCTTCGGTGCGGATTGCACCATCCCCGCGACGCTGCTTCGCTGCATCTTTACCCGGACCTTGTCCGCCAGTTCCACGGTCAGGGTCGTGTCATCCAGGCCGGTGATGCGGGCGTGAATGCCGCCGGCGGTAATGATGCGGTCGCCCTTTTTCAAACTCGATATCATGTCGCGATGGTCCTTGTTCTTTTTCTGCTGAGGGCGAATGAGCAGAAAATAGAAGATGGCGAACATGAGAATCAAGGGGATGAACGCCCCGAATCCGCCGCCTTGTCCAGCGGCACCGCCCTGTTGTGCCATGGCATATGCGGTATCGATCAAAACGACCTCCAGTGGTTTTTGGGGCCCCCGGCTTTCGGGACACCCGGATCAACGCAAATATCGGCGGCTCCCCCGCCGTTGCCGCGGGCGGGCATACGCCCGTCTCCCTTCCCAAGGGAAAGTTTGCGCTCATATACTGTAAATGATCTTGGACGTCAAATCTTTCCGGCCAGAGGAACGGCAAATCGCCTTGGGCCATGAATTTCACTGACACGTTGGGTTCTCGAATCGGCAATAGCGTTATCCATTCAGGAAAAGCGGTTGAACCAGCCCGATCGCATCGAGGCTGGGGCTTGTCGACGCGTCTGGATCTGCATGTACCCGAATGGTTTCTTGTCGTCCCGTCTGTTTTTTCTTTTGCCACGGATTTCGCGGATTACGCAGATTGACGGCAAGGTGCCGGACGAGGTCCGGCCCAACGGGTGCCGATCGCTTCGCGATGGGGGGTTGCTGAAGCGCCTTTACCAGCTCGTGGCGACGATCTTGACTCGGTTGTTCCTTTTGCCATTGGCGGGAGAAAAAATGAAAAAATCCGTGCAACCTGCGAAATCCGCGGGAAAAATATAACCTATTGGAATCCAAAGAAAAAATACCGCTACTGCTCCGCCGGGATCCACAGCGTGTCCCCGTCGAACTGGATGCGGTTGACCGCGGTGTAGTCGATGGGATCCAGCAGGGAGAAGACTTCCGCCATGTTGAAGACCACGATCTTGCTCATGGGTTGGAGCAGATTCAGGTCGACGTCCAGCTTCCGCTCCCTGAGGTTGTAGATGTAGACCATGTTTTCGGAAAACTTCAGTATTTTGCCGACGCCGGAGCTGAAACCCTTCGTGTCCGGCTCGTCGGCCAGGGGGGACAGTTCGATGTTCCGGTGGTCGAAATAGTCTTTCAAAAATCGAAAATGGATGTTCCAGATATTGTCACCGGAGCGCACCACGTAAATGCCGTAGGCTTCGGCCGGTCCCGTCGGAACGCCGGGGATCTCCAGCTCCTCTTCCAGACGTTTCTTTTCCATTTTCAGGTTGTAGAGCCGGTCCCGTGCAGCCGAGCGCATTTCCTCATTTCCCTCCGCGGTCTGTTTTACCGCTTCCGCGATGGCGGCAATGCTGTTGGCATAGCGGCGGAAAAGCTTCGCCTCCCTTGCCAGTTTCAGATGCTGCTCGACCAGCTGCTGCCGCAGGGGATCGTCTTCAGGCATTTCGGCCAGCCGCTTTTCCAGCTCCACAAAGCTCGCTTCCGCGGCCGCCAGCTCCCGGATGCGTTCCACCCGGCGCTGCTGCAGCTTTTGCAGATCGATGGGCTCGCCCAGATCCTTTTCGAAGAGCTCTCCTTTCTGGAGGCGAATTTTTTCCAGGATTTCCTGCATGGAGATGGTGGTTTCGCCGATTTTGAGAATTTCGTCCGGTTTTGCGATGAAATCGACGCCCTCGTCCAGCCCGTATTCGGCCTTGCGCTGTTCCATCACGGATTCGTAGGTCTCGTCCTCCTGGAGCTTTTCGTAGTCGATGACCGGCTTTTCCCGGGTGGGAACGGGCGGCGTCTGTTGCGCCACGGGGGCTTTCACGACATCCTTTTGCTGGGATTCTCGCTTGGGGAGCAGTTGAAGCAGGATAAAGACCGCTGCAAGCACCACACACAGGGCAACGATCAGAATCGTGTAGCGGCCGCCTCGGTTGGGTTCTGTTGATGGCATGTCCCCTCCTTGCGATTTTCCCGCTTCCAACACTATGCCTCGTTACCTTCGGCGCCGGCCTTGGCCATATGGCCGTTTCCCTTCACAATTTCTCCATCCCCGGGGATCATATCGCTGCTGCCTTCGATAACGATGGTAACGTTGTGCCGGTTTTCCAGCTCCAGCAGGTCCTTCCGTTTTCGGTTCAGAAGGTATTCGGCCACCGGAACCGGGACGATCCCCTTGACGACAGAGACATCCGGCTTCAGGGTTTCCAGGCTCAGCCGGCGCAGAAATCCAAGCCCCAGCATATCCGGGGACGGGACCTGACCCTTTCCCTGGCAGTACCGGCACGGCTCGAAGCCGCCGTAATCGATACTGGGCCGCAGACGCTGCCGGGACATCTCCATGAGCCCGAACTGGGAGATGCGGCCGATTTTGGTTTTGGCCTTGTCCTGCTTCACGTGCTGCTTCATGGCGCGTTCGATCTCCATCTTGTTTTTGCCGTCGCGCATGTCGATGAAGTCCAGAACGATCAGCCCGCCCAGGTCGCGCAGGCGAAGCTGCCGAACGATCTCCTCGGCTGCCTCCAGGTTGGTCTGAAGGGCCGTTTTTTCGATGGACTTTTCCTGGGTGGCCTTGCCGGAGTTTACGTCGATGGACACCAGGGCTTCGGTTTGCTCGATGACGATGGAGCCGCCGGACTTCAGGGGTACCCGGTTGTTGTAGATGGATGCGATCTGCTCTTCCAGTTGGAATTTGGTGAAAATGGGTTTGGCGCCCTTGTAGAATTTGACGATCTTGGTCTGCTTGGGGGAGATGACGTGGATGAAGTCTTTGGCCTCCCGATACACTCCGTGCTCGTCGATGAGGATTTCCCCGATTTCGGAGGTGAAGTAGTCCCGGAGCGAGCGCAGGACGAGATTTCGCTCCTTGTGCATGAGCGACGGCGTGGACACCTTCATCACATTATCCTTGATGGTCTTCCACAGGCGCATCAAATAGCTCAGGTCACGGTTGATGAGCGTCTTGGTGCAGCCGGCTCCGGCGGTTCGGACAATGACGCCGAAGCCCTCCGGCACCTTCAGCTTCCCGATGATGTCCTTGAGCCGCTGCCGTTCTTCCTCGTCTTCGATTTTTCGGGAGATGCCCCGGTTTTCGTTTCCCGGCATCAGCACCAGGTACCTGCCGGCCAGGGACAGGTTGGTGGTGAGCATCGCCCCTTTTTTCATCACCGGGTCCTTGACCACCTGGAGCAGCAGTTCTTGCCCTTTTTTCACCAGGTGTTCGACGGAGTGCTCTCCGCCCCCCGTGTCCTGGTAGTAGTCGGGGTGAATCTCGTGCTTTTGCAGGAAGCCGTGCCGCTCGGCCCCGTAGTCCACGAAAACGGCTTGCAGACTGGGCTCGATGCGGGTAATGGCGCCTTTGTAGATGTTGCCGCGTGTGATCTCGTGGGCGGCTCGTTCGATATGGAATTCTTCCAGTTTGCCGTCACGGACTTTCGCGATGCGGCACTCTTCGGGGTCTAAAGCGTTGATGAGGATTTTGCAGGTCATGTGCGTTCCGTTGATGGGTTTTGAGGCTGTAGATAAACGGCGCATCCCACCTTGATACGGCGTCCCCCGCGGTGCGGGATGACACGCCGGATCCTAAGAAACGGGCGGTGTGCCTCTCGCCTCGGGTCGGTCCTCGACGTAGCCCCAAGCTACGCCTGCGGTCGCCCTATCGGCTGCGTCCCCCGCTTCGCGGGATGACACGGCTGATTTGACAAAGCATGCGGAGTGCCTCTTGTCTGAAGGCGGGATGCTTGTTTATCCACAGCCTCTTATGGTGTCCGAATCCTTGCAATTTCGATACACTGATCTTTTCGGCATGAATATGAAATCGGAGCCGTCAAGTCAAACGATTTCTCCGCAAACGGCGGGTTCGGGGCGCCGGCGACCCTTGCTATTTGGACCGGGTTGTGGCATTAGGATGGTTTGATCGCAACCCGGCCGACGCGCCGAAGACACCGCCGGTGCAAGCAGTGTTGAGAATGCGTGCACCGCCTCCAAGGATGGAATACCGGTATGCAGGAGCGATACGACCCGCAGGCCATCGAGAGCAAGTGGCAGCGTTATTGGGAGCGCGAGGGTCTGTTCCGGGTAAAGGAGGAACCGGACCGGGAGAAATACTATCTTCTGGAAATGTTTCCTTACCCGTCGGGCAAGATTCACATGGGCCATGTCCGCAACTACACCATCGGGGATGTGGTTGCGCGCTACAAACGGATGCGCGGATACAACGTGCTTCACCCCATGGGCTGGGACGCATTCGGCATGCCCGCGGAAAACGCCGCCATCGCCAATCGCACCCACCCCGCCCGGTGGACCTACGACAACATCGCCGCCATGCGCGAGCAGCTCAAGCGCATGGGGTTCTCCTACGACTGGGACCGCGAGCTCGCCACCTGCCGTCCGGAATACTACCGCTGGGAACAGTGGCTGTTTCTGAAGATGGTGGAAAAGGACATGGCCTATCGCAAGGAGTCCTACGTCAACTGGTGCGAGGACTGCCAGACGGTACTGGCCAACGAACAGGTCGAGGCCGGTTTGTGCTGGCGCTGCGGACGGCCCGTTCGCCAGAAGAAGCTTTGGCAGTGGTTTTTCCGCATCACGGACGATGCCGAAGATCTGCTGCAGTGGTGCGACCGGCTGCCCGGCTGGCCCGAGAAGGTCACGACCATGCAGAAGAACTGGATCGGGAAAAGCCTGGGGGCCCGGATCCACTTTCCCATCGAGGGCTCGGACGAGACCATCCCGGTGTTCACCACACGGCCCGACACCGTCTTTGGCGCCACCTTCATGTGCCTGGCTCCGGAGCACCCGCTGGTCGCAGCGCTTTCCAGCGGTACGGCCCAACAGGAACCGGTGGCCGCCTTTGTCGAGCGCATCCTGCAGCAGGAGAGAACCTCGCAGGCGGTGGAGTCCTATGAAAAGGAAGGCGTGTTCACCGGCGCCTACTGCATCAATCCCATGAACGGACTGCGCATGCCCGTCTACACCGCCAATTTCGCTCTCATGGAGTACGGCACCGGGGCGGTCATGTCCGTTCCCGCCCACGATCAGCGGGACTTGGACTTTGCGCGCAAATACGGGTTGGACATCGTGGTGGTGGTGCGACCGGAAGACGGCGACCTCGATCCCGCCACCATGGAGGAGGCCTACGTGGAACCGGGGGTCATGACCCGCTCCGGCGCGTTCGACGGAATGGACAGCCGGCGGGCCAAGGAGGAGATTCCCAAGGCGCTTGCGGAAAAGGGGCTGGGAGAGGCCACCGTCAACTACCGCCTTCGCGACTGGGGCATTTCTCGGCAGCGGTACTGGGGAGCGCCCATCCCCATGGTGCACTGCAGCCGGTGCGGTGTGGTACCGGTGCGTGAATCCGATCTCCCGGTCATCCTGCCCGAGGATGTCGACATGCTGGAAGGCGGCCGGACCCCCCTGCCGACGCTGGACGAATTCGTCCGAACCGCCTGCCCGCGATGCGGGACCGACGACGCACGGCGGGAAACCGACACCATGGACACTTTCGTGGAGTCTTCCTGGTACTTCGAGCGCTACTGCAGCCCGCGCTGGAACGAAGGCATTTTCGATACCGAGGCGGTGGACTACTGGATGCCGGTGGATCAATACATCGGCGGGGTGGAACACGCCATTCTGCATCTGCTCTACTCGCGGTATTTCACCCGGGTGCTCAAAGATTTCGGCCTGGTATCCTACAAGGAGCCCTTCACCCGCTTGCTCACGCAGGGCATGGTGTGCAAGGAGACGCTGAAGTGCCCGGAGCATGGTTTTCTGCTGCCCGAGGAAGCCGAGATCCGGGATGGCCGGGCCCACTGCCTCCGCTGCGATCGGCCGGCGGAGGTGGGGCGTGTGGAAAAGATGTCCAAGTCCAAAAAGAACGTGATCGACCCGAACATCCTACTGGAGCGTTACGGTGCCGACACCACGCGCCTTTTCTGTCTGTTCGCGGCCCCTCCCGAACGGGATCTGGAGTGGAGCGAACAGGGCGTGGAAGGAGGCGCCCGGTTTCTCAACCGCGTGTGGCGTCTGTTCCTTCAGCACCGGGATAGGGTCTCTTCCGTTCCGGCCTTCGACGGGTCCCCCGACGATTTGACCGGGGATGTCCGGGACCTGTACAAGAAAACCCACCAGACCATCCGGAAGGTGACCCGAGACATCGAGGAGCGGTTCCACTTCAACACGGCCATTGCCGCCGTGATGGAGCTGGTGAACATGCTGTATGCCACCGAGGTCGACCTGCAGGATGAATTGCCGTGCCGGGTGGCCCGGCATGCCCTGGAAACGGTGATTCTGCTGTTGAGCCCCGTCGTGCCGCATTTTGCAGAGGAGCTTTGGGCCGAATTGGGAAACCCGGAAAGCCTGCTCCTGGCGGCATGGCCCCACTACCGGGAGGATGCGCTGGAACAGGATGAAATCCTTGTTGTGGTGCAGGTCAACGGGAAGCTGCGCAGCCGGATGACACTGCCGGCTGACGCTTCGGAGGACGCCATTCGGGAGAAGGCGCTGTCCGACGAAAATGTTCGACGGTTCATCGAGGGGAAGGACCTGCGCCGGGTGATCGTGGTGAAAAACAAGCTGGTGAACATCGTCGTGTGAGGGGGTTCGTTGGGTTCATTGGGTTTGTTGGGTTCGCAGCGTTTCTTGTGCGGGTTGGTTGACGGGCGGCACCGGAGCATGTAAACCCAAGGAACTCAAGGAACGCAAAACCATCAAACCATCACGGAGGAGGTTGCGGTGGCTCGAGGAATTTGGACGGTTCTGATTGTCGGCTGGCTGGGGTTGTCCCTCGCCGCCTGTGGCTATCGCTTCGCCGGCGGCGGAAGCATGCCGGAGGGGATTCGTTTCGTCGGGATCAGCATGCTGGAAAACAGGACCTCGGAAACCGGAGTGGAAGACCAGATTACCAACAGCATCATCTATGAATTCACCCGAAGCGGCAGCGTGACCGTCACGGATCCGGCACGGGCGGAAGCCGTCCTGTCCGGCGTCATCAACCGGATTCTGGTCGACTCCATCGCTTTTACCAGCGCGAACGTCGCCCAGGAGCGGCGGGTGACCATCTACGTCGATCTGACCCTCACCGGCTCGGACGGACGTGTCATTTGGACCGTCCGGGACATGACTGCCAACGAGGACTACCCGGTGGAATCCGACAAGCTGGCCACCGAACGGAACAAACGGGAAGCCATCGCCGCGGCTTCGGAGCGACTGGCCGAACGGGCGTTTCGGAGAATGACCGAGGACTTCTGAAAACCCGCCGGTCCGGCCGGCGGGTTTGTTAGGAAGCGTTTTGCTTGTTGACCAGGCGGGCCAGGCGGGAAATCTTCCGGGCGGCGGTTTTGCGGTGCAGTGCACTGGTTTTGGCGGCTTTGTCGATGATCGACTGCGCCTCCCTCAGCCGTGCCGCCGACTCTTCACCAACGGTGGTACGAACGGTTTTCGTTGCGTTTTTGAGGCGGGTTTTTCGTGCCCGGTTGCGCAGACGGCGGAGTTCATTCTGCCGTGCGCGCTTGAGTGCGGATTTGTGATTCGCCAATGCTGTTCTCCTTTCGGTGCGTCCTGTACAAAGTAAAACGCCCCTCTACCGTATCCGTACCATCCTGTCAAGCGGTTTTCATGCAGAAAGGGGGCAGGGGTTCCTTTATTTGGCCGCGGATCCCTCTTTGGGGGGGCCGGCTTTTTCTGGCTGGCTTGGTTGGGTTGTTGATCGGCTTTCGTTTGCATTGTGCGGCAGGAGCAGATCGCGCTCCTTTCCATTTCGTACTGTAGGGGAGGGGTTTATCCCCTCCCGCAACAGCATTCAGGAATGCCGGAAAATTTTTTCTTTTGGCACGGATTACGCGGATTTCACGGCCAGGCACACAGAAGTCGGCCCGGACGAGTTTCTCGTTTTACGAAAGGCTCCGCCCGGCCCGACGGTGCCGATCGCTTCGCGAATGGGGGCTGTTGGACTGCCTATATCAGTACAGGTCCGCA
>JAJDOA010000158.1 GCA_022340405.1 Desulfobacteraceae bacterium
TCAGCTCCTTCGGTTTCGGCGGAGCGAATGCCCACGTGGTCCTGGAAGAATTTCCGGGACCCGGCCCTGCCGTGGGCCTTCCGACGCTTTCAGCTCGACGCCCCTCGGACCCATCCCGACAAAAGGGCGGCCCGCAGCTCATCGTGTTGTCGGCGAAGACCCGGGAGCGGCTTATCGCCTACGCCGGGGCCTTGTCGGTCTTTATCCGAGCCTCCGAGGGTTCATCGGAGGCCCACAAGGGGAAGCGGCGCCCTGATCCGGCCCCGATCCGAGAGAAACTCCTGTCCTGGACGGGAGACCTCCTCGACGTGGCGGCCGACGATTTGGACCCGGGAGAAACCCTGGCGTCCATGGGCCTGGATCCGGTGGGCCTCGCAGCCCTCGCCGAGAAGGTCAACGAGGAGTGGCAGGCGGATTTTTCTGCTCCTCTTTTCACCGAGTATCCCACCATCCTGCGGCTGACCGAATACCTGTGCGCGTCCATCCGGGACGGCAGTGCAGTCCAGAACGCAGACTCCCTCCCCACCAGCGACGGACCCGTCCGACCGCCGGAGCTGGCCGATATCGCATACACCCTCCAGACAGGCCGGGAGGCCATGACCCAGCGTCTGGCCCTCGCGGTATCCGATACGGCGGAGCTGCGGGAGAAGCTCGACCGCTTCACCCGGGGCGAGACCGGCATCGACGGGTGCTACACCGGCGATGCGGATACGGACGGGACCGGCGCGGGGATGCTCCTGGACGGGCCCGAGGGCGCCGACTATCTCCGCACCGTGCTGAAAGAGCGAAAAATCCACAAACTCGCCCGCCTCTGGGTTTCGGGGGCGGACATCGACTGGGACCGGCTGCACCCGGACGGGCCCCTCCGCCGCCGCTTGTCCCTGCCCACCTATCCCTTTGCAAAGGAACGGTACTGGGCGGACGGCCTGTCGGCACTGCAGGGCGACAGCCGGGGAGGATTCCATCCGCTCATCGATGGAATCGATTCGACCCGGAGTACGGGGGAGGGGATGGTATTCCGCAAAACCCTGAGACCGGATATCCCCCTGGTGAGGGATCACCGGGTGGGCGGCCGATCGATCATGCCCGGAACCGGTTTTCTGGAGATGGCCCTTGCCACCGGCCGAGTGGTGCTGGAAGGACGGCGGTTCCGGATCGGCCGGATGGTCTGGCGCCGGCCACTGGAAATAGCCGACCGGGCAGAATCGGTCCGGATCGCGGTGACCCGTTCCGGAGGCCATTATCTCTGCCGCATGGAGAGTCGGCGGGACGACCGTACGATCCTCTACGCCACCGCGGAATTCCATCCGACGGAAGAAAGTCCGCCGGATGCGCACATCGATGTCCGGGAGATCCGGTCCCGCTGCACGCGTGAGATTTCCGGAGGCGATCTCTATCGACGGTTCCAGGACGCCGGTATTCACTACGGACCGTATTTCCAGGGTGTCGACCGGGTATGGGTCGGGGAAGGGGAGGCCCTGGGGCGAATCCGACTGCCGGCACCCCACCGGCATGAGCTGGGCCGGTACAGCCTGCACCCGGGATTTCTCGATGCCGCCCTTCAGACCTTCATGGTGCTTCTGCCGAAAGCCGGTAAGGCCCCGCACCTGCTTCCATACGCCGTGGAATGGGTGGAGATGCTGCACCCGCCCGCCGATCCTGGCTTCGCCCATGTGGAATCCGAAGGCCCCAACCGGTTTCATCTCGTCCTTTCGGACAAGGCCGGCCGGGTCTGCGCCAAACTGACCCACGTTGCCCTGAGACCCGTGCCCGACCTTCTCGAAAACACCCTGTTCAAGGTTTCTTGGTTCCCCCTTTCCACGGAACAGGTATCGGTGGAAAGCGACGGTGCCGCAAAAACGGCCCCAATGACCGGACGACTTCTGGTCGTGTCTTCCGAAGAAAGCCTGGAGCTCGAACAGGCCCTGCTCGCGCGACGCGAACCGGGAAGCGGTACGGTCATCCGGTTGGGAAGCCGCAACCGGTCCCTTTCCGACGGCGTATGGGAGATCGATACCTTCGATGCTTCCGCCCTGGACCGTGCCGTGAAGCGGATCGGAGGCGTGGAACGGATCTGGTTTCTGGGCGGGATCGTCCCGGGCCCAATGAACCCGGACGATCCGGATGTCCATGCCCGGGTCCAGGAACGGGGCGTCATGTCCCTCTTCCGCCTGATTCAGGCCCTGGACCGCCACGATCGAATCCGAGGCTGTTCCATGCTGGGGGTGGTCACCCATAACGTCCACGGGCACCTGAATCCCCGGCAGGGATCGCCGATGCCCTCCGCCGGCGGCCTGAGCGGGTTGGCCCGGGGGATCGGCCGGGAGTATCCGGACCTTGCCGTCTCCGTCATCGATGTGGGGGATGCGGATTTGGAACGATTGGCCGAGGACGGGATGTTGCCGCCCCCACTCGCAAGCCGGGCCTGCGAAGTTCTCCCGGAGGAGGTGGCCGTATACGGAGGGCGTTGCTATGTGCGCCGTGTGGAACCCTTTCGGCTGCCGCCGGTTTCGGACAGTCCTTTCCGGGAGCGGGGCGTCTACCTGGTGCTGGGCGGGGCCGGGGGCATCGGGCTGGTACTGAGCCAATACCTGGCGAATACCGTAAACGCGAGACTGGCGCTCGTCGGCCGAAGGGATCTCGGCGACCGGCAGAAGCGGCGTATCGCCCGGATCGAGGCATCCGGGGGCGAGGTGCTCTACATCCGCGCCGATGCAACGGATCCCAAAGCGATGCATCGGGCGGTGGAAACGGCGGTGGAGCGCTTCGGCGCCCTCCACGGCGTGATCCATTCGGCCCTTGTTCTCGAGGACCGGGCGATCCGGAACATGGACGAGGAGACGCTCCGGGCGGTCATGGCTCCGAAGGTCGAAGGGAGCATTCATCTCAGCCGGGCCGTGGCGGGGATGCCGCTGGATTTCATGATGTTCTTTTCGGCCGCCCAGTCGATTTTCTGCAACGCGGGCCAGTCCAACTATGCCGCGGCCTGCACCTTCAAAGACGCCT
>JAJDOA010000161.1 GCA_022340405.1 Desulfobacteraceae bacterium
AGCGCTCGGGTTCAAGCCCATTGCACCGGAAGAGGCCATGGAGGCCCTGGCACGGATTCTGGCCCGCCCCCTGCATCAGATCCTAATCCTGAAGGCGGCGGAACGGCTTTTGCAGCGGATCGGCGTGTCGGATTCCCATCGCATCGAACGGTATCCGGTACAGATGCCGTCCCTGATTCCCCATACCACGGATCGGATCACACCGCCGGAAATGGGCCGGTCGAAAATCAGACAGCTCGGGGAGGCCTTTTCACAATTGCAGCAATTCGGGCGTTTTCTGCTGCTGGATGCCTTCCAGCGGATGGGTATCTTTGGAAACCGGGGTGAGACATACCCCGTGTCGGCGCTACGGGATCGGATGAACCTGGAACCCGGCTACCAAGGTCTCCTGGAGGCGCTGATCCGTGTGGCAGAGGAGAGCGGGTTTGTCCGTCGGATCGATGGGACGCTCACAACCACGCCGCTTGTGGACGATGCCCGGACAAGGCGCAAAACGGCATCCCTCGAGAAAAGCCGGGATCAACTGGCCGAAGCCCATCCGGACGTAGCCCCCCATGCAAAGCTGCTCTGGAACTGCCTTTCGGCTTATCCCGAGGTGCTCTCCGGCGCCGTGGCCGCCGTGGACATCCTCTTTCCCCATGCGTCCACCGAACGGGTAGACGCCCTCTACAAGGGAAACGCGGGTGCCGACCACTACAACCGCATGGCCGCCACCGCGGCAGAGGCATTTGTTGCGGATCGTCTCGCCTGCGGTGCTTCGGATCATCCCCTTCGTATTCTCGAAATCGGCGCCGGCACCGGCGGCACCAGCCAGGCCGTACTGGAAGCGATTTCGGATTTCAAGGATCGGGTGACCTATGACTATACGGACATCTCCCTGCGGTTCCTGCAACACGGCAGAAAACGCTTCGGCCACCATCGGTTCGTTCGGTTCCAGGTGCTCGACATCGAAGGTGACCCGGTGGCCCAAGGGTATCCGCCGGCCCATTTCGATCTGGTCATTGCCGCCAACGTACTGCATGCCACACGATCCATCCGCCGGACGATTTCACATGCCAAACGGTTGCTCAAGACAAACGGCTGGCTCCTGCTCAACGAGGTGACCGGCCCCTTCGAATTCGCCACCCTCACCTTCGGCCTCACGGAAGGATGGTGGCGCTATGAGGACGGCGCAAACCGCCTTCCCGGAGGCCCTTTGATCGGGGTGTCCGACTGGCAGCGGCTATTGGCGGAGGAAGGGTTCGACGCGACGGCTGTGTAGGGGGAACCTCGGATACCGGTCAGCCAGCATATCCTCATCGCCCAGAGCAACGGCGAAGTGCGGTATCCGATCCCCTCCGCCGACATCGGCAGGGCGAAATCCGGCTTCGACGCCCGGCCGTATTCTCCGACCGCCCCGGATGCCGATCCGGCGGCCATGAAACGAAAAGAGGCGTGGGTGGAGAATCAGGTCAAGGTCGTAATGGCACGGGTCCTGGAGATCGATCCCAAAGAGCTGGATCCGGATGCCCCCCATTCGGACTTCGGAGTGGACTCCATCCTCGCGGTGGAAATCATCGACCGGCTTTCGGAATTGCCCCATATCCGGCTGCAGTCCACGGACCTGTTCAACTATCCGACCATACGGAGACTGACACGGCATATCCTCGAACATTACGGGGGGGATCCCATGGGTCTGGATGGGGTGGACCCGGTCGCCCGTCCGGCGGAAAGTGCGACCGCTTCCGACCCGCGGGCACCGGAGGACCCGGTCGGGGTCGGCGCAACGGACCGGGAAGAAGATCATCTGTTGATGACCATCATCGAAGAGCTCAGGGACGGACGCATGGATATCGACGAGGCGCATGCACGCCTGTCGGATTGAAGTCTTCCCGCAGCTTGCTGCGGGGTGGCGCTCACTTTCACCGGTTCATAGAGAGTGGTAAGGTGGATCAGAATACACGGAACATACTCCGCAGGATCAGAGATCATGCGGTCTCCTCCGAAGAGGCGCTGCGCCTGCTGAAAGGCCTCCGGCGCCGGACCCGCCAAGCCCCCACGATATCCGGATCTGCAGAAGCGGGATCTGCGGATACCGAGCGTCTCGGCGGCATTGCCGTCATCGGCATGGCCTGCCTGTTCCCGGATGCCGACACCCCCATGCAGTTCTGGCAGAACCTCGTCACCGGGAAAGATTCGGTGGGAGAACCGCCTGCCACGCGCAGGATCCTCGAAAAGGAGGAGACCGTCAGCCGCCTGGATGTCGGTCCATCCCCAAACCCCAAGGGCCTGCAGGCAGGGTTCCTGCCGCATATCGACCGGTTCGATCCCCTGTTTTTCAACATTTCCTTCAAAGAGGCCGAGGCCATGGACCCGCAGCAACGTCTGTTTCTGCAGGAGGCCTGGCATGCCATGGAAGACGCCGGCTACGGCCCCGGGCATTTGGACGGAAAACCGTGCGGCGTTTTTGTAGGGTACAACAGCGTGGATTACGAAGAGATTCTCCGACAAGGGGCTATCCCGGCGGATGCCCATGCCTTTATCGGCAACCTGGCACCGGTCCTGGCCGCGAGAATCTCCTACGTGCTGAACCTAAAGGGACCCAACATCGCGATCAATACGGCCTGCTCCTCGTCCCTGGTGGCCGTGCACCTGGCTTGCGAGAGCATTCGTTCCGGAGAGAGCGAAATGGCGCTGGCCGGGGGCGTGCAGCTCATGACCACCGACCGGTCCCATCGCTATACCGACAGCACCGGCATGCTTTCTCCCAGTGGCCGTTGCCGAACCTTCGATCACCGGGCGGATGGATTCGTGCCGGGAGAAGGAGTCGGGGTGGTTCTTCTCAAGGCCGAGGAGGCGGCCATTGCCGACAAGGATCATATCTACGGCATCATCCGGGGATCCGGTGTCAACCAGGACGGCAGGACCAACGGAATCACCGCCCCCAGCGCTCCGTCCCAGACCGATCTGGAACGACGGGTATATGCCAAGGCCCATATTCCTCCGGACACCATCGGTTATGTCGAAGCCCACGGCACGGGCACCGAGCTCGGAGATCCCATCGAGATACAGGCCCTTACCGAGGCCTTTCGGGCGACCACCCGCAGGAGACAGTTCTGTGCCCTGGGGTCCGTCAAATCCAACATCGGTCACACCTTGGCGGCTTCGGGGATCGCCGGGTTCATCAAGGCGGTGCTCTGCCTCCATTTCAAAAAACTCGTCCCGTCCCTTCACTTTGAAAAGCCCAATCCCCACATCCGTTTCGAAGAGAGCCCCTTTTACGTGAACACCCGGCTGCGGGATTGGCCCGCGCCGGATCAAGCCCCGAGGCGGGCCGCGGTGAGTTCCTTCGGCATGAGCGGCACCAATGCGCACCTTGTGATCGAAGAATACGCCGATGACAGGATGGCCGGGCGTCAACCCTCGGGTCATGCGCGGCAAACAGCAAAGCCGCAGTTGATCGTGTTGTCGGCCAAAAACGAAGAACGCCTCAAGGCGTATGCGGTTTCTTGGTTGAAGTATGTAGAAATCGAAAATCGAAAATCAACAATCGAGAATATCGCCTACACCCTCCAGACAGGCCGGGAGGCCATGGAGGCACGGCTCGCCCTGGTGGTTACCGACCGAAAAGAACTGAAGGACAAGCTCGCCCGCTTTGTCCAAGGGGAATCGTCCGTTGAGGGGCTTTTTCTCGGTAGCATCCCCGACCCAAAGCACGCATCGGAAAATGCCGGGGACGGCATGGATCGGTGGGAGAAGGCCTTGTTGACGCGTGACCTGCATGAAATGGCACGGCTGTGGGTTGCGGGCGCTCCGGTGGATTGGCGTGCGCTGTATTCCGATCCCGTCGCGAAACCGCACCGCATCCCCCTGCCGACCTATCCCTTTGCACCGGAATCCTACTGGGCGAGGGGGACTGTGAACAACGGCGGGGATCGGCGGATCCGGGAGCCGCTTCATCCGCTTCTGGACAGCAACGAATCGACGCTGGAAGCGGAATGCTTTCTCAAAACGTTCAGGGGGACGGACTTCTATTTACGGGATCACCGCATCCGCGGCCGCGCCGTGCTTCCGGCCGCCGTAACCATGGAAATGGCCCGGGCTGCCGGCGAACGGGCCCGGCCTCGTACCGGCGTCACCGGCCTATCCAACGTGGTCTGGATAGCCCCCATCCATGTTGAAGACGGCGATCGAAAAACCCTCATCACCCTGTATCCGGGAAACGGTCGCGTGGCTTTTGAGATCCATACCTTGGCGCATAACGACCACCGGTTGCTTCATGCGCAGGGCGAGCTGACGTATGCCGGACAGGGAGATACGGCAGATAGCGAACACCCCGTGGATATCCAGGCCATACGGACCCGATGCACGGAGCCAGTCGACGTCGATGCATTCTACCGTTCCCTGGAGACCGCCGGCATCGAATTCGGCCGATCCTTCCGCAATCTAACGGAGATCATCCGAAACCCGAAAGAGGCGCTCGCCCGGATCGAAATCTCCCCGGAAACCGCGGAAGCCGGAACCGGGTTCGTCCTGCATCCTTCGGTATTGGACGCGGCTGTGCAGGCGGTCACGGGCCTGATCTACCCGGCCGTGGGCAAGACCGTCCGGGTTCCGTTCGCCTTGGGCAGCATGGAAATCCGGGGGGCGCTGCCGAGAATCTGTTACGCCCATGCCATGCACGCAGGTGGTCCCGCGGATGCAAAGATGCCCGGCTATCATGTCGATCTGGCGGATGCGCAGGGACGCTTGCTGGCCCGTATCCGGGACCTCTCGGTCCGGGTCCTGGAGTCATCGGACCCTGCCCCCGAAACGGAAACCCTGTATTTTCAACCCCATTGGCAGGAGACTCCCGCCCCAGCAGCGATTCCCCCGGTCGAGAGCGTCGCACAACCGGCGGTGCTTCTCTTCGACCGGGACGATTCCCGCCGGAGCGAATGCCGGGACCGGATCCATGCCGGAATCATCCTGGTCACACCGGGTGACGCTCCAGAAAGCACGGATGATCATACCTTTACGCTCAACCCCGGCGATCCGGAGGGATACCGGAGCCTCGTGAACCGACTCAGCCTAAAAAAACGGCTGCCGGAAAGAATCCTGCATTTCTGGAGCCGCGGTCCCTTCGATGGAAGGGAGTCGGAAATGGACCGCCAGTTGGAGACCGGGATGCTCTCGGTGCTTCACTTGAGCCGGGCACTGTTGGCCCTCAAGCCGGTGCCCACTGTCCGGCTGGTATTCGTGTACCCCGATTCCCCGGATTTCGGCCACCCCCTGCATGCGGCCTTCGGAGCCTTCGCAGAGACCGTGCGCCGGGAACACCCGCACCTGATCTTCAAAGCCGTGGGGCTCTCCCAGACAGGCGGGTCTGTGGATGCGGCATTGGCGGAATCGGCATTTTTCGACGGCAGTAGCGTTCGCTACCGAAACGGTCGGCGGCAAGTGCTCCGCTTCGCGAACCTGGATCTTCCAAACACTACGGCACCGTCCTCCAGATTACCGGAACAGGGGGCCTGCCTGATCACCGGAGGCGGGGGCGGAATCGGCATGGTCTTGGCGGATTTCCTGGCCAAGAACGTCAAGGGAAACCTGATTCTGACCGGTCGCTCGGCGCCCACTGCAGCATTGCTCGGAAAAATCGACCGGATCAAAGCCCGCGGCGTCGCTGTCAGCTATATCCCCGCCGATATCACCAAGCCCCGGGAAGTGGACGAGCTGCTGGTCCGGATTCGCTCCGGGTTCAAAGCCCTTACCGGTGTCATCCACTGTGCCGGCGTGGTGGAGGACGACTTTCTGCTCAAGAAACAACCGGAGGCGGTCCGCCGGGTACTGGCACCAAAGATCCTGGGAACGGTCCTGCTGGATGAAATGACCCGGGAAGACCCCTTGTCCTTCTTTGTGCTGTTCTCCTCCCTTTCCGCCGTGACCGGCAGCATCGGACAAAGCGATTACGCCTTTGCCAACAGTTTCATGGACCACTACGCAGCCTACCGGGAGCAGCTGCGCCGGGACCGCCGCCGGCATGGAAAAACCCTTTCGGTGAATTGGCCGTTGTGGCGTGACGGGGGGATGCGCATCTCCGAACAGGAGCTCGCCCGTTTGGCGGAAGAAACGGGAATGGCTCCCCTCGATGCAGAGCAGGGGACAGCGGCATTTGCGGCAGCCCTTGGCGCAGACAGCCGGCAGGTTGTCGTGGCACACGGCGATCCCCGGCGTATCCCGGAAACCTTCCGGCAGACGGAAACCCTGGAACAGACGGCCGAAACCGATGCGAAACCGCTGGGAAAGCCGACGGCGGACCGGAAAGCCGCTGCGGATTTCATCAGGAAGTTGTTGTCCCGGGAGACCGGCATCCCGGAAGACAAAATCGGTACGGATGTGCCCCTGGAGAAATACGGGCTCGATTCGGTCATGGTGATCAACCTGAACCGGAAGCTGGAAAAAGACTTCGGCAGCCTGTCCAAGACCCTGTTTTTCGAGTACCAGACCGTGGCCGAGCTGGCCGGTTTTTTTGCGGACCGTTTCGCGGCCCGGATATCAGCCGGGACCTCGGCATCGGAGGCTCCCCGGTCTCTGCCCGCCCGGTTTTCACCCGGCAGCGGGCACCGGCCGCATGCGACAGCCGAT
>JAJDOA010000163.1 GCA_022340405.1 Desulfobacteraceae bacterium
GCCTCTGTTTTTATGACTATTTTTATCCATAGCGAACCCACCTCCTTTGCCAAAAGCCTGCAATCGCTTGCGGCGGGTGGCTTTTCGAAGATCGATTGGAATGGCTGGGTTTGGCGCTGCCGAGAAGGAGTTGGCAGCAAGGTTATAACCATATGAAATTTAACGATACTTTAAAGTATTGCAGCATCCGGTCCATGTCAAATCCACCCGTTGCATCCGGTTGCTGCTTATCCCGCAGGATACCGAAAGGCGCCGCCCATGAAGGAGGCGAATGCTTTTTCGTGAGGAGACGTTCTGTTCGCTGTAGAAGTCGGCTCTATTGACAATGCACCCAGCGGTGATAAAAAATCCCCACAATGCACTTTTTCCGTTCGAAATGCCGGCTTTATCCATCTCCGATCGGTGTAACGTGTTCCTCTTCAAGCTTTTCGAATCGGATCCATCCTCTTTCTTGACCATAGGAGGCTGTGGATAAACAAGCATCCCGCCTTCAGGCAAGGGGCACACTGCTTGAAGCATCGAATCAACCGTGTCATCCCGCCATGCGGGAGACGCAGCCGAAGGGGCGACCGCAGGCGTAGCGTGGCTACGTCGAGGATCAACCCGAGGCGAGAGGCACTCCTTCTGCTTTGTACGATCCAATGTGTCATCCCGCACAGCGGGAGACGCCGCATCAAGGTGGGAGGCGCCGTTTATCCACAGCGTCCTTGGGAGCGCAGGCGGCTGTATCCCTGACGACCCGACGGAACAATGCGGACAACGAGGAAATCATCATGACCGGAATCAGGAAAAATCTGTCCAGGAGAGCGTTTATCCAGACGGCCGGTGCCGTCGGCCTGGGGTCCGTGCTGGGCTCTTCCATGGCCGGCAAACCAGCGTACGGCGGCACGTCGACTCCGACAACCGCGCTTTCGACGGTGCCGAAGCGCCCTTTCGGGAAAACGGGGCAGAAGGTTTCCATCCTTTCGTTGGGCGGTGTTCTGCGCGAATCCGACCAATTGATCTTCCGGCAGGCGTTCCGTATGGGGGTCACCTACTGGGACACGGCCGATTCCTACGGATGGGGGCGGAACGAAAAGGCCATCGGAAAGTACTTTGCGAAATTTCCGGAAGACCGCAAGAAGGTGTTCCTGGTCACCAAAGGGGGCAGCTCGGATCCGAAAAAGCTAAGCGAGAAGCTGCACCAGTCGCTGCAACGCTTGCGGAGCTCCTACGTCGACCTGTATTTCATTCACTACGTCAGCGACGTCGAATCGGAACTGACCGCGGAAGTCAAAGCCTGGGCCGAAAAAGCCAAGTCCGACGGTAAGATTCGATTCTTCGGTTTCAGCGCCCACAAAAACATGGAAAACAGCATGCTCGCCGCAGCCCAGCTGGGATGGATCGACGGCATTATGGTGAGCTACAATTACCGGCTGATGGAAAAGGAGAAAATGAAGCGGGCCGTGGACGCGTGTGCTGCGGCAGGGATCGGCTTGACCGCCATGAAAACCCAGGCGGCGTTCTCCGCCAACTTTTATGCTTCCATCGGCTCGGAAACGGACGAAGCGTCGCAAATGACCCGACGGCTGATGGCCAAGGGCTACACCGCCGAACAGGCCAAGCTGCGGATGGTATGGGAAAACCCGCAGATCGCCAGCATCTGCTCGGCCATGCCGAACATGACCATTCTGCAGGCGAACGTGGCCGCAGCGTTGAACCCAAGAGAGCTGTCCGATGGGGACAGACAGCGGCTGCGACACTACGCGATGCAAACCGCGCCCGGCTACTGCGCGGGATGCGCCGCAGTCTGCGAATCGGCGGTCGATCCGGGAATCCCTGTCAGCGACGCGATGCGCTGGTCCATGTACCACAACGGCTACGGAGACCGGTATCGTGCGATGCGTCACTTCCACAGGCTGCCGTCCGGCGTAAAAGCCAAAATGCGCCTTGCCGACTATGATGAGGCCGAAAGGCGCTGCCCCCAGAACATGCCCATCGGAAAGATCTTGCAGCAGGCCCTGGAAGATCTTGCATAGGGTTGATCCGGAAGCAGCGAGCGCATTCCCCGCCGCTTGTCGAGACGAACGGTAGGATGAGTCGGAGCGAAAGCCATCGGCAATCGTGCCGATGACGAAAAACTTCGGAAACAGCCTCCCGGCTCAGGAATCACCGCAGGCTTCTGCCGCGCTTTTCAAGGTGTGCAAGAATTCCAGCGTCAGCCGGTGGAGCCGCTGGGGCACCTGTAGCAGATGCCCCACCCAGACCATGGGGCCCCGGAAATGCTCCACACTCATCAGCCGTACCTTGCCGTCCTTCTCGCGGAATTGCCAGGTGTGCGAGGCGTTGATGCCCCATTTGCCTCCCTCCCAGACGACCTCCCGGCCCGGGTCGCACCGGACGATCCTGGGACGGACCTTCAGCGGGAATGCCAGCGGCCGGATGACAAAGGAAAAGCAGGTCCCGGCGGAAAGGTCCTCGTCCCCGGAAAGGATGCAGCAGCTGCGGCAGGCCGTGTTCCAGCTGTCCCAATCCTCCATCCGGGAAAACGTCCGCCACACCACGCTCAGCGGAGCGTTGATTTCGATCTCTTCCTGAATGACCATGCGTCGGCTCCGAAACAGGGCTGCCACTTTATAGCACCGGTGAAAACAGTCGCATGGTTCGCGCTGCCAGGCGGAATCCGTACGAACGATTCAGGTATTCGCTGCTGTCCACCCGGCGACTGTGGGCAAAATCCCTTTCCAGCATATCCTCCACCTCGGCGGCAAAGCTCTTGTCCCTTACCACAACCGTTGTCTCGAAGTTGATGCGAAACGACCGATGATCAAGGTTTACCGTTCCGACGGTGGCCAGACCACCGTCTACGAGGACAACCTTTTGGTGCAGAATTCCCGGTCGGTAGCGGTAGACGGCAACGTTTCCGCTCTCGGTTTCCGCAAGATAGGAATAGGAGGCAAGTTGAACGGTCCACAGATCGGCCCTTTCCGGCAGCAGAATGCGAACGTCGAGTCCCCTGAGCCCGGCCAGGCGCAAAGCGCTCAGTACGCTTTCATCCGGCGCGAAATAGGGAGAAGCGATCCATATTCGGTCTCGCGCACGGTTGAATGCATGCATGAAGAAAAGGCGACAGGTTTCCAGATCGTCCGCAGGGCCCGATGGCAGCACCAGGACGTTTCTTCCCCCATCGGCATCCTTGGGAGCCTGCGGCTCCCAGGAAAGCTCGGGAATGGATCCCGTCACGTAATACCAATCTTCCAGAAAGGCCAATTGGGCACCGAGAACCGCCGGACCCGTGATCCGCACCCCGGTATCCCGCCACGGTCCCAGATGGGGATCCAGGCCGAGATACTCGTTTCCCACGTTCAATCCGCCCAGCCAGGCCGTTCGCCCGTCGGCGACGAGAATTTTTCGATGGTTGCGGAAGTTCAGCTGAAAAGGCCGTCGTGACCGTCGAAAGGAGGGAAAGCACCGCACCTGCACACCGGCTTCTTCCAAGGTATGGATATAGGCATCCGATATCCCGTAACTTCCAATCTCGTCATACAGCAGGAAGACGCGAACGCCCCGATCTGCCGCAGCCACCAGTTTCGCCTGGAATTCTCGGCCGATGGCATCGTCCCGAATCAGGTAATACTGAACGGTCAGATAACGTTCGGCGCTCTCGATTTGGGCGAATATCGAAAAAAAATTCCGTCGCCCGTCCTGCAGCAGGGTCACATGGTTGCCCCCAACCAATGGGATCTTGTGCAATCGGGCGATGAGCTTGTCTCCGATCAGGCCGTCGTCCGAAACAGAACGATATGGGCTCAGCCGGGACACCAACCCCTCCACAACGGGGAGCAGATCCTGATCTCCGCTTTTTCGGGAGCTGGCATACCCTTGAAGTTTGCGGTTGCCGAAAATCAGATACAGGGGCACCGCCACCGGTGGCAGGAAGATCAGGGATATGGCCCAGGCGACGGCGGATTCCGGAAGCCGGATCTTCATCACCGCATCGAAGGCGGTCCAGAGCCCAAGCATTTCCATTCCTCCCCATAGAAGGGCGACAATCAGCAGATCGACTTCCATAACGCAGAGCCTCCGGTTGTGGGGACCAACTCACATCCGATGGGAAGCAGGTGGAAAGCCGTTACGAATCCCGCCGGCCCCCTTCGTTGTCAACTCCATTATGGCACAACGGTTTTCGCTTTTGGAATGGCCTTTTTCTTGTCTTTCGTAGGGGCGGGGGTTTATCCCCGCCCGTTCGGGGTAGGTGATCCCAGCAGCGGGAGGGGATAAACCCCTCCCCTACCGATCGAATTAGGTGCTTTTTCTACATTTGGATTTTGGTTCCCCGGGCAAAACCCGGGATCTTCGACAAGATCAATGAGGATCCGAGTTATCCGCCGCAGGAATACTGCCGTATTTCGAGGACTGGAAACGAGGACCCGACACCGAGATGGGGCCAAAAGACAATTTAGAGCATTTGTCAAAAGTATGTTCCGATTGGAACGGCCTTTTCTTGCTTTTCGTAGGGGCGGGGTTGATCCCCGCCCGTTCGGGGTAGGTGATCCCATCAGCG
>JAJDOA010000187.1 GCA_022340405.1 Desulfobacteraceae bacterium
AAATTGTCTTTTCGCCCAACCCGCCAGGGGCGGGTAAATCTCGGTGTCGGGTCCTCGTTTTTGATATGTTGCCGATGCACTGCGGCAGGCCTGCAAAATCCACTCCGAAGGCTGGCGTCAGGAACCGGCGAACACCCGAAAAATCTATGTATAACGACCGGATCCAAGCATGTCAAACCGGGTCTTTCGAAGCCCTCCGTTTCCGTGACATCCTCCATTGCTTGCATTCGTTGAAGGTTGCCGATATGGTATCCGTAAACTAGAACCCATCTCAAAATTGTCTTTTCGCCCCATCTCGGCGTCGGGTCCTCGTTTTCAATCCTCAAAATACAAGAGTATTCCTGTGGTTGAAAACTCGGATCCTCCTTGACCTTGAACGAAAATCCTAATTTTGAGATGGGTTCTAGCCGAAAGCGGGAGGAAGCGAAAAGAATGCGCATTGTCACCCGGCCTGATTTCGACGGCGTTGTCTGCGCCGTGCTGCTGTTCGAGGCCGAACCCGTCGAGGCACCGGTCCGATGGGTCCAGCCCTCCGACCTGCAGCAGGGACGGGTTGAAGTGACCGGAGACGATATTCTGGCCAACCTGCCCTTTCATCCCCGTTGCCGCCTTTGGTTCGACCACCATTACACCAACCGTATCGACCGTCCTTTCCGGGGCGCTTTTTCCATGGCCCCGTCGGCCGCCCGTGTCATCTTTTCCTATTACCAGGATCGTTTCCGGAAGGACTTCAGCGAACTGGTGGATCAGGCCGACAAGATCGACGCCGCCGATCTGACATTGGAGGAGGTCCGGCGCCCGCAGGATCATCCCTATGTGCTGGTCTCCATGACCATCGGAGACCGGGAACCGTCGGACGCGGCCTACTGCAGCCGGCTGGTGGACCTGTTCCGCGAGCTCTCCATCGAAGGGGTCGTTGCCGACGCCGAGGTGGCCCGCCGATGCCGCAGGGCCGAGCAGCGCAACCAAGCCTTCGAGAAAGAGCTTCTGGCTCACACCACCGTTCAAGGGCATGTCGCCGTGAGCGATTTTCGCCCGCTGGGCCAGGACCCCCAAGGCAACCGCTTTCTGGTGTACTCCTTGTTCCCCGAAACCGCTGTGAGTGTAAAAATCCGTTACGCGGACAGCGACCGCAACCGGATTCGGGTCAGCGTGGGACGCAGCATCTTCAACCGCACCTGCCAGGTGAATGTGGGGTTGATGCTGGCTCAGTTCGGGGGCGGCGGCCATCGGGCCGCAGGAGGGTGCACCTTCGACACCCGGATGGCCGAAGAATACCTGCCACGGATGATCGAAATTCTCCGAAAGAACGAAAGCAACGAGACCGAATAGCCCCTAAAGTTCCCGATCAACGCCGACGAAGGCGTGCGACGAGCACCGGAACGGTTTCTTCCCCGGAGCGCAGGGTTTTCTTTTGGACCTGGATGCCGAAATCCTCATGGGCTCGATCCAGGAACGCAATGAACGAAGAGCGCATCTCCGCCGCCAGAAGCACCTCGCCGTCCGGTTTCAGCAGCGCCTCGAAAAGCCCCAGCAACGGATCGAAATCCCTGTCACGGTACACAACCTCAGATCCCACGAGAAGATCGAACCGTTTCTCCGCATCGGGTGCGTTCCAGTCGAGCGACCGCGGGGTCAGTGAGGCCAAGCCGTTGGCTTCGGCGTTGGCCCGGGCAAAGGCCAGGGCGTTTTCGTCGTGTTCGGTGAGTGTGATCTCGTGCCCGAAGGCGGCCGCAACGATTCCCACCACTCCGATGCCGCATCCGATCTCCAGGAGGCTTTGGCCCTGCTTCGGGGCTTGCCTCGCCAGCAGGTCCGCCAGGACCAGGGACGCCTGCCAGATTTTGGCCCATAGCGGAAAAGCCTCCACGGCGATGCCGCCTTCGATGAAAGGGTCCAGATTCTCGGGCAGGAAAAAGTGAAAGCTTTTTCCGCTGATGGATACGGGGACCTTGCTGGTCTCATATTGGCGATGAAATTCTTCCAGGTAGCTCATGGGTTCTCCAACGATTTCCTCTCGATCCGTCCGCTGTGGATGCGGAAACAGCCCGCGGCGCGATCGGCGAAATACAGCTTCAGCGTCTCCGAGATCACCGGAAACGCCATCTTCCTCCACGGGATTTCGGTTTCGGAAAAAAGAGCGGTTTCAAGGCTCTCCTCACCGGGTGCGAAATCCGGACCCGTCAACGGTCCGCGGAACATCAGGTATATTTGCCCCACGAATACAAGGTCGAACATCGCAAAGAGTTCCAGATCGGAAACCGTTGCGCAAGCTTCCTCTTGGAGCTCCCTTCCGGCGCCCTCGGAAACGCTTTCCCCCATTTCCAGAAAGCCCGCCGGAAGGGTCCAGAGGCCGTACCGCGGTTCGATGGCCCGGCGGCACAACAGCAGCCGGTCCTCCCACTCCGGTATGCAACCCACCACCAGATTGGGGTTCTGGTAGTGAACGGTACCGCAGACGGTACAGATCGCTCTTTCCCGGTCATCCCCCTTTGGAATCCGATGCGCAACCGGAGCGCCGCATTCCGAACAATAGCGCACGGTAGGATCCTTTCCTGGATTCGGCGGCCGTTGACCGGCACGCCGCCCGCACTATAGCCGTTGTGTGCGTCCGGGGCAATGGCCTGCATGCCGATTCTATCGCAACTCTATCTGCCCGATTGATCTCGAAGCTGGATCGGCGTATGGTCCAAGCCCGGAACCACCCATCCGAGCGCATTTCCCGTCGAGAGACGGACGTGCGCACCGGCCGCACCATATGCCGGCGCGCCGGCGGGCGGAGGCCGCGGCCGGTTCAATGTTCTGTAACAGAAAGGCCATGACATGCCGAACACCTTGGCCCATATCGCGGTACAGGGCCCGGGCACCCGGGCCTTGATGCGCAACGCCGGCTTCGGCTGGATCCTTTTGGGCTGCATCATCCCGGACGTTCCCTGGATTCTTCTCCGGGCGGCCGGCTTCGCACTGGAGCTGAACCCCTACGATCTGCGCCTTTACGCCATCGTGCAGTCGTCGCTGGTTTTCTGCCTCGTCCTGAGCCTCTTTTTCGCTTCCTTTTCCAAAACCTTTCTACCGGTGTTTGGCATCCTGGCGACAGGCTCCCTCATGCATTTGTTGCTGGATGCGATGCAGACGAAGTGGGGAAACGGGGTGCATCTGCTGGCGCCGTTGAGCTGGAAGCTGCTCGGATTCCATCTCTTCTGGCCCGAGAATGCGGTCACCTATATTCTCACGGCATCCGGGCTGGTGGTGTTCGCCCTGCAGTGGAGGAAGGCGTCGTTTCGCATGCCCGATCTTGTCTGGCGGCCGGTTGCTTCGACGGCACTGGCGGTGGCCTATCTCCTGCTGCCTGCCCTCTTTCTTCAGGGGCCGGCCATGGCCGACAATCATTTCGTGCAGACCCTCCGGCATGTTTCGGATCGAGCCGGAAAGAGCGTCGAAATGGACCGGGTGCGGGTGTCTGACCACGGAGGCGTCCTTTACGTCCGGACTTTTGCAGGAGAGGAAATCCCGGTGCGGGGGCTGTCGGCGTCCTCCGTCGGGACGGTATCCCTGAAGGGAACGTTTCTCGAAGACAACTATCTCTCGGTCACCCGCCACCATCTCCATCTTCCCCTTTATCGGGATACCGCCAGCATCCTCGGCCTATGTCTGGTTACCCTGTATTGGATTGCCCCCCTGTGGAGAGGCTGCAGGGTGAAAGATGAGGGAAAAGGGGCGAAAGAAGAAGCGGACGATTCTTCGGATGTTACCGTTTCGCCGCCAGGGCCTTGAGGCGGGACCAAAGGCTCCAGGAGAACGGTTCTTTGCGGCAGGGCCACACGGCGTTGTTGGTAAAGACGGGATCGGCGTCAAGATCGTAGCGGGAAGACGCGACGGCCTTCTGCCACAGCGTCGTCCCGGGGACAGGCGAGTAGTGAGCCAGAATGGGCGAAACGCCGCAGTCCCGGACCCGCCGGATGGCGTCGACGATCTCCCGCTCCTGCTGATCTGGAAGACCTGCCAGCAGATACACGCCGATTTGATTTCCGTCGAACCCCGCGGCTTTCAGGTGTCGAACCGCCGATTCGAACTGCCCTTCGCTTACCTTTTCATCCAGATCGCGCCTGCTGGTGGAGCGGTCGGTTTCCAGGCCCAGCCGGATGGTGTGAAAACCGGCTCGATGTAAAAGACGGGCCGTTTGTCTGTCCATTTTCTGGATATGCAGGGCATTGGGGGTGTGGAAACGCACCGGCAGCCGTTCCGCTGCCAGCCGCTCCAACAGCGGAAGTGCGTGGTCCGCTGCATTTACAAGGAAGGCATCGTCGTAGAGGGCGAAGTCCTCCACTTTCCGATCCCGGTGCCAATATCGGACCTCCTCCACAACGGAGGCGGGAGAGCGCAGCCGGCGCCTGGGCTGCAGAAGCCGGGAGGCGCAATACGCGCACCGAAACGGACATCCCTGCGAGGTCAGCAATGGTACGGATGCCAACGTCCGCTTCAAGTCCAGGGCGGGATAGGGAAGGGCGTCCAAGTCTTCGAAATCGAACCGCGGGGGGGATGAAAACCCGGTCATCTCCGCCGCTGCCTCCAGGACCTTTCTTTCTCCCTGGCCCGGTACCACACGATCGGCCCCGCAGTTTGCTTCGGCGTGCTCACGGCACAGGGTCGCGTACACTCCCCCCAGCACCACCGGGACCTCCGGCCAGACCCTGCGGACAGCGGCGATGGTTTCCGCAACGCCGGTCCACCAGTAGGTCATCATCGATGTGACCAACACCAGGTCGGGCACCGGGGTTGCTTTCAGCTCCGCTTGCAGCCAATTGGGACGTATGCCGTAACGGCAGAATCTGCGCGGTACATCTTCCAGGCCCCGCGGCCGGGGAAGGGGAGCCTTTCGATAAGGCCCCCTGCCACAGCGGGCCTTCGGGTCGGCCGGCGCCTCCTCGGGGTGAAAGCGGTCGAGGCAGTCGATGAAGCGGACTCGGTATCCGTGCCGGCGGAGGATGCCCGCCAGCAGCAGCAAACCCAGTGGGTGAGCCCATACATCGTAGGCGGCAAAATCATGAATCCAGGGTTGGACCAGGACAATGAGCGGCGCGTCGGTATGCGCTGTGGCGATGGGTTCGGTGTGCACGGGGGTCGGGTTTGTCGGGTTGGTTGGGTTGCCTTCGGCTGCGCTACACCTCTTCTTCATCCGAAAAATACTTCATCGAGGTTTTTTTCAGCTCCCTGCGGCTGAAAAGCAGGGAGTAGGTCTCCACTCCCGCCCGCTCGGCCAACTCGGCGGCTATGGCGCGGCAGGTCTCCTCGTCGGGGGCATGGATCATGGTGTAGAGGTTGTACGGCCAGTCCGGAGCGGGGTTTCTGCGGTAGCAATGGGAAACATGCGGGGAGGCCGCCATGATCCGCCCCGCATTCTCGATGCGATCCTCATCCACCTGCCAGGCCGTCATGGCATTGGCCTGGAACCCGGATTTCTGGTGCCGGAGTGTGGCCCCGAAGCGTCGGATAACGCCTCTGCGGCACAGGTCCTCGAGGACCCCGATCATTTGATTTTCAGTGATCCCGAGTTGTTCGGCCATCTCCCGGTAGGGGCGCTCCGTGATGGGGATGTCCTGCTGGATGGCGGCCATGACCTGTTTTTCGAGTTCGGTCGGTTCTTCTGGCATTTTGATTTGTCTGGTTTGTTTGGTTGTGAAAACGACGACGTGAGCGGTGAGCCGTAAGCCGCGAGCCGGATGGCAAACGGCACCGGGATTATGACATTGTCACTATCCGCAGATTCCACAGAAACCACAAATTCGCAGCAAACGGCATTGTATTGCCGCGGATGTCACAGATTTCGCAGTTTTTGTAGGCAACGACTTTTGGTCCCTCGCTCTCTTTCGTCTGTCCTCTTTCTTCTGCCAACGGCTCGCTTTTTTCAGCAGCGGGAGGGGATAAACCCCTCCCCTACAATCCATGACCGATACGTTCGGGTTTGTTCACTGTCCGACCGTCCGACTGTCTGACCGTCCCGCCGAACGACCGGCCCACCGGCCGTTCTCTGACATCCGACATCTGACATCCGGCCGTTCTCCGCCTTTCCTGCCGCCGGCTCACGGCTTACGGCTCACGACTCACGGCTCACGTCGCTTTTCCGGAAACAGCCGCCGAATGTCCTCCTCGGAGGCCCGGCAGATACCCCTTTCGGTGATGAAGCCCGTCACCAGACGGGCCGGCGTCACGTCGAAGGCATCGTTTCGAGCCGGGCTGCCAGCCGGCGGGATCAGCACCCTTGTGGTCCGCTTGCCGTCCCGACCCTGCACATAGCGCACCTCGTCCGGATCCCTTTCTTCGATGGGGATTTCCGCGACACCGTCCCGCAGCCTCCAGTCGAAGGTGCTCGAGGGCAGGGCGACGTAAAACGGAACGCCGTTGTCCCGGGCGGCCAGTGCCTTGAGATAGGTGCCGATTTTGTTGGCGACATCTCCGGTGTAGGTGGTGCGGTCGGTGCCCACGATCACCAGGTCCACCATGCCGTGCTGCATGAGATGGCCTCCTGCATTGTCGGTGATCACGGTGTGGGGAACTCCGTATGCGCCCAGCTCCCAGGCCGTCAGGCGCAGGCCCTGGTTGAGGGGTCTTGTCTCGTCGACCCATACGTGGATATCGATGCCGCGGTCGAAGGCCGCGTATATCGGGGCGGTGGCCGTTCCCCACTCGATGGTCGCCAGCCATCCGGCGTTGCAGTGGGTGAGCAGGTGCACGGTATTCTCGTTTTTTCGCTTCGAGATTTCTTCGACGATCGATACACCCCACTCTCCGATCTTCCGGCAGTTTTCCGCCTCTTCTTCTGCGATGGCCGCAGCTTCCGTGCGTGCGGCTTCACGGCGCTCCGACCCGCTGCGGGCCTGCCGTACCACCGACAGCACGCGATCTACCGCCCAGGCGAGGTTGACCGCGGTCGGCCTGGCCGCCTTCAGGCGGCCGCACTCCCGGTGCAGGCTTTCGTCGTCGATGCCGTCGCTCTGCGTGCGGCATACGGCCAGATACACTCCCCAGGCCCCGGTGATCCCAATGAGGGGAGCACCGCGCACCACCAGTTCGCCGATGGCGAAAAGGACATCGTCCACGGTGCGCAGATCCAGAACGACGAATTCATGGGGCAGCATGCGCTGATCGATCACGCAGACCGCGGCCCCGTCTTCCGACAGCCAGATGGGCCGGACGTCCTTGCCTTCAACCCGCATGGGATTCCTTTCCCGAAGACCCTTCGGCCGGCTCTGCGCTGCGGCGCAGCCGCGTCTCGCCTTCCAGCAGGTTCAACAGGGTGTCCATCACCTCGTTCACTGCGGCAAAGCGCTCCGGCCGGGAGCGCATCTCGTCCGGGGTCTGAACCCAACGGTAGGGGCCGATCTCCTCGCCGCAATGGTCGACGAGTGCGTCCACCGCGGCCGGCGTGATTTCCAGGTGGAATTGCAGGGCGACGATTCGATCCTCGCAGATGAATCCCTGGCAGGCGCAGGCTTCGCTGGAGCCCACCGGGACGGACCCGTCGGGCAGAGAGAAGGTGTCGCCGTGCCAGTGAAAGACTTCCATTCTCTCCGGCAGGAATCCGGACAGGCGAGAGGCCTCGATCCCGGGATCCCGCTGCAGGGGCCACCATCCGATCTCCCGCTGTCCGTTGCGGTAGACTGCGGCACCGAGGACTTCCGCCACGAGCTGGGCCCCGAGGCAGATGCCCAGAACGGTCTTCCCCGATCGGATCGCCGCCTCGATATGCCGTTTTTCCTCTGTCAGCCAGGGATGTTCGGACTGGTCATGCACCCCCATGGGGCCGCCCATCACCACCACCCAGTCAGCGTCGGCGTTCTCCTGCGCCTCCTGCTGCTCGTACCAGCGGGAGATCGATATCCGGTGTTTACGGGATGCGGCCCAGTCGGCGATGGTCCCGGGCCCTTCGAACGGAACATGTTGGTAGACGTGAATCTTCATCGACATCCGCGGAGCCTATCACATCCGATCCGGTTTGGAAACGGGAGCGATCCGGCCGGTGACGCGCTTCCATTCCCTTCCGACGTCTTCCCATGAAAAGGAAAGGATGCGGCCGTTTCGAACGAGAAACCGCCCGTCCACCATGACGTCCCGCACCGTCGATCCATCCGCGACATAGACCAGGTGGGACGTTGGGCGATACATCGGCGTCATGGACGGCCTCCGCGCATCCACGATCACCAGATCCGCCGCCTTGCCGATTTCCAATGATCCGAGGCGCGGCGCCCAGCCAAGAACTCGGGCTCCCTCGGCGGTGGCCATGCGTACGACGGCTTCAGCCTGCATGGCGGTAGGATCGGCAAGATGAATTTTGTGCAGCTTCGCAGCCGTATCCATTTCCCGGAGCAAGTCCAAGTCGTTGTTGCTGGCGGATCCGTCGGTTCCGATGGCCACTGGTATTCCACGGGACAGCATCGCGGGTACCGGCGCGATGCCGGATGCCAATTTCATATTGCTTTCGGGACAGTGCACCACACCGCAGCCCTTGTCGGCAATGCAGCGGATATCCTCCTCGTCCAACCAAACCGCGTGGACCAGCAGCGTGCGGGGATCCAGAAGCCCGAGCCGATCCAGATACATCACGGGAGACACCCCGTGCGCGGAAAGGCATTGCTCCCGCTCCATCCGGGTCTCGGCGACGTGGATTTGCAGCAGGGCGTCGTGTTCACCGGCCAGCGCTTTGGCCCTTCGCAAAGTGGTTTCGCCGCAGGTGTACGGGGAGTGACAGAAGACGCTCGGTTCCAACAGAGGAATCCGCCCGGTCCACTTGTCGAGAAACGCCCGAGCGGCGTCGATGTTTCGGGAAGGGTCCGGCACGCCGGGGGCCGGAAAATCGATCACCCCCTGGCCGAGCACCGCACGAAGGCCGGTTTCCACTACGGCTTCGGCGACCTCGTTTTCAAAAAAATAGCCGTCACAGCAGGAAGTGACGCCCGACAGCAGGAGTTCGGCGCAGGCGGCGAGCGTACCGATGCGCACCGTGTCGGGTGCGATATGGTTTTTTTCAGCAGGAAAAATGTGCTCTTCCAACCAGCGCTGAAGTGGAAGGTCGTCGGCAAGCCCCCGAAACAGGGTCATGGGAAGGTGGGTGTGGGCATTGACCAGCCCCGGCAGGATCAGACACCCCTCGGCATCCAAGGTTTCTGTGGCGGCGGGCAGATCGGCCGGCTCCGGCATCCGCTCCAGCCGCTGCACGCGGCCGCCGTCGATGCACAGCAGCGCATCCTCGACGATGTCGAAGGCGTCGTTTACCGTGAGGACCGTCCCGTGAACGATCCGTGTGTCATAAACGGTTTCCATCGGCTTTCATCTCTGGTACCCCCGGGTCAGTTCCCGATCCGTTCCGCAAATGCCGGCCAGGCGAACACGAATGCGGGCTTCCCCCGGCCCCGGGTCCGGTTCCGGCAGGTCCGTTCTCGTCTCGATGCTCCCGTTGCAGACCACCGCTCGCATGAACTGCTCCTCCGTCCTTCACGCCCTGCCGTTTTTGCGCTGCAGGCGCTATGGTGGCTTTTTCCATCGACGAGGTCAATACCGATTGCCAATCCAATCCCATCCTTCGTATTCCCCACGGTCCCGTTGACGAAACACACCGATAAGGGTAGGAGAGGGGGCGTTTTGGGCGGCCATTTTTCGAGCGCGAATCGGCAAAAAAAGGCCATCTCAAAATTTTCGGATGGCTTATAGAGAGAAAGGGAAGGCGTGCATGGAATCTGTGGATCTGATCGTCACCAACGGGACCGTCCTGACCATGGACGAAGGCCTTTCCACCGTGCCCGACGGTTTTGTCTGCGTCCGGAAAGGCCGCATCAGCCACATTGGAAGCGGCGGCCCCGGGTCCTTTGCCGCCGACCGGACCCTCGACGCCGGTGGGGGACTGATCCTTCCGGGGCTGGTCAATGCACACACCCATGCGGCCATGTGCCTCTTCCGGGGACTTGCCGACGATCTGCCCTTGATGGACTGGCTGAACCGGTATATCTTTCCGGTGGAAAGCCGGCTGGACGCGGATTTCGTATACACCGGCAGCCTACTGGCCTGTGCAGAGATGATCCTGTCCGGAACCACCACCTTCTGCGACATGTACCTGTTCGAAAACGAAGTGGCCCGGGCGGCCCGTACGGCCGGCGTGCGCTGCCTGGTCGGCGAAGTGCTCTACGATTTCCCCTCCCCGAACTACGGGCCTCCCGAGGAAGGGCTCGCCTACGTCACGGACATGATCGAGAGGTGGCGGGGCGACCCGCTGGTTTCGGTGGCCGTGGAGCCCCACTCCCTGTACACCTGCAGCCCGGACCTCTTGCGCAAGGCCCATCGGCTGGCCCGCTCCAACGGGTTGCCCGTGATCCTGCACCTGGCCGAAACCGAAACCGAAACCGAAACCATTCGGGAACGGTACGGCAAGTCCCCCGTCGAGCATCTGGCCGCTGTGGGGCTGCTGGGCCCGGACCTGATCGCCGACCATTGCGTGCATCTAAATCAAAGAGAGATCGAGCGGTTGGCGCGCCACGGTGTTCGGGCGGTGCACAACCCGGAGAGCAACATGAAGCTGGCCTCCGGTGTATCGCCAGTTCCGGAGCTGCTGGCACAGGGGGTCACCGTCGGTCTCGGCACCGACGGATGTGCATCCAACAACAACTTGGACCTGTTTTCGGAAATGGACACCGCTGCCAAGCTGCACAAGGTGCACTCATCGGATCCCACGGTGCTGGACGCGGTGACCGTCTTGCGCATGGCCACCATCGAAGGCGCCAGGGCGCTGGGAATGGCTGCGGAAATCGGCTCTCTGGAGGTGGGGAAAAAGGCCGATCTGATCACCGTAGACACCCAGCGACCCCATATGACGCCGATGTACAATCCCTACTCGCATCTGGTCTACGTGGCCCGGGGAGCCGATGTCGTCCATTCGGTGATCGACGGCCGTCCCGTGATGGTGGACCGGCAGCTTCAGACACTGGACGTTGAGGCGGTGATGGACCGGTCCAACGAAAAGGCCGAGCGGGTACGCCGGTGGATCGGGTCGCACACGAACCCCTGAGGCTTTAGCGACCGAAACCAGAGGGGCGCCCCCGAACGACCCCGGCTTACGGCGTTTCGAGAATCGCCTCCCGAAGAATTCGTCCCAGCCGGGGGATGGCCGAACGGGCCACTTTTAGAATCTCCTCCAAGGACGACGGCTCCGGGCGTTCCGGATTGTGGACGTTGGTGATGGTGGACAGCCCGAGGACGCGCATGCCTGCATGCACGGCGGCGATCACCTCCATCACGGTTGAAAAACCCACAGCGTCGGCACCGATGGCCTTGAGGTATCGAACTTCGGCCGGGGTCTCCAGGGACGGACCCTGGAGCCCCGCATAGACGCCATGACGAAGGAGGGTTTCCCCGCTCGAGTCGACCCGAAAGGCGGCCTCTGACAGCTCCCGGTCGTAGGCACGGCTCATGTCCGGAAAGCGGGCGCCCAGATGCTCGTCGTTGGGTCCCACGAGCGGATTGGCGCCGGTGAGATTGATGTGGTCACGGATGACCATGATGTCCCCGGGAGAAAAAGCCGGGTTCAGTCCTCCGGAGGCATTGGTGACGATCAACCTTTTCACGCCCATCATCTGGAGGACCCGAACGGGAAAGACCACCGCCTCGGGGCCGTACCCCTCGTAGAGATGGAATCGTCCCTGAAGCACCATCACGGGCACGCCTTCGATCCGGCCCATCAGCAATTTTCCCGGGTGGCTCTCCACCGTGGAAGCCGAAAAATGAGGTAGCTCTTCATACGGGACAGTTCGCCGGACGTCGAGGTCCTGCACGCAGTCCCCAAGCCCTGTGCCGGTCAGTACTCCCGCTGCCGGCTGGGTCGTATCCATCTTGCGCAGAACTGCCGCGGTTTCCATGGCTGCTTTTCGATCGTGTGGCATTGCCGTTGCTCCTGATGTCGAACCGGTTTGCGATTGCGACCTTCCATGCAACGATATCGTTGACTTTGTCAATGCTTTGCGTATCCTACAAACGGAGGCAGCGTGCAAACGGAACCACCAAAGGCTCCGGCAGGCGGTACGCTGACGCCGGAGAAAGCGGGGAATGGCCGCCATGAAACTTTACGAAATCCGTGATACGCTGAAGGCGACGGTACTCACAGGGGACGAGGCGATGGATCGGACCATTGTCGGGGGGGGTGCCGCCGACCTCATGGAAGACGTACTGGCCGCTGCAGCCGAAGGCGCGGTCCTGCTGACCGGGCTGACCACGGAACATGTCCTTCGGACCGCCCGCATCGCCGGGGTGCGTGCGGTGGTATTCGTCCGCGGCAAACACCCGGACGAAAAACTGCTTGCCCTGGCCGAGTCCTACGATCTGCCCGTACTGATGACCTCGGATTCCCTTTTTGTGGCATGCGGGCGGCTCTACATGAACGGTCTGCGGGGGCTCGACGGGTCCTGGTAGAGCGGCGCCGGCGTCGCAGACGCGCCGGAGAGCGGGGATCGGATCCGGCCTGCGGGCCAACGGTCGCAAGCTCTTTCCCCGTCCGGGGAGCCGGTGGACGGGATTCGGACCGGCAACAGCGAGCGAATACAAATCAGCAGGATTCCTTGCCGGGCTGCGCAGCACTGCCGCCAGGCAGGACATTCCCCGCAGCTTGCTGAGGGGAGTCTTCAAATTTGGGGGCGATTTTTTTTGCCGACTGTGATACAGAAACCGTCTTCAAAGAGGACGACAGATTCAAAACCATCTCAAACGCAGGAGTCATCCAAACATGATAGAAGCCGTGATGGTGATGGGAGGGCTCGGACTGGTCGTCGGCGTAGGTTTGGCTGCGGCCTCCAAGATCTTTTACGTGTATGTCGATCCGCTGATCCTGGCCGTGGAGGACGTTCTGCCGGGCGCGAACTGCGGCGGCTGCGGAATGCCGGGTTGCAGCGCCAACGCCGAAGCCATCGTTGCCGGAAAGGCGGCGCCCAACTCCTGTGTGGCGGCGGGTGAAGATACGGCGCTGGCCATCGCCGAGATCATGGGAGTGACCATCGAGGCCAAGGAACCGGACATTGCACGCCCCGGCTGCACGTACGGAGTCCCCATGGCGGATACCAAATTTCTCTACGAAGGCCTGAAGGACTGTCGTGCGGCCGTCCTTCTGGGCGGCGGTATGAAGGTGTGCACCATCGGATGCCTCGGACTGGGTACCTGCCAGCGGGCCTGCCCGTTCAATGCCATCGTCATGGGCGAAGACGGGCTGCCGGTTGTGGACCCGGTCAAATGCACCGGGTGCGGCACCTGCGAGAGGGTTTGCCCGAAAACCATCATTACGCTCTCATCGGTCACCCGCCGTATTCTGCAGGAATACACCACAGCCGAGTGCACCACGCCCTGCCAGCGGGCATGCCCTGCCGGCATCAACATCTGCGAATACATCCGCCAGATCGACTTGGGCCATCCGGAAAAGGCCGTGGAGGTCATCAAGGAGCGCAACCCCTTCCCCGCCGTAATCGGACGCATCTGCCCCAGGCCCTGCGAGCAGGAATGCCGGCGCAACTTGATCGACGAACCGGTGGCCATCAATTTTCTCAAACGCTATGCGGCGGACTACGAGAGAGAGCGTCAGGAGCGGGTTCTCCCTTACAAGGCGCCGGATACGGGCCGAAAGGTGGCCGTTATCGGCGGCGGCGTATCCGGGTTGTCGGCGGCTTTTTTCACCGCACGACTCGGACATCACGCCACGGTTTTCGAAGCAACGGATCGCCTGGGCGGGCTTCTGCGGACGGCAATTGCCGACTATCGGCTCCCCGAGGATATTCTTCAATGGGATATCGATGGCGTTCTGGCCATGGGAGTTGCGGCGGAGACCGGCAAGGCCCTTGGCCGCGATGTGACGATCGCCGGCCTGCTGAAGGAAGATTTCGAAGCGGTCTATCTCGCTTCGGGCGGTTGGGACAGCCGTCTGACCCGATCCGCCGCCGGCGCCCCGGAACAACCGATTCCGGGGGCGTACCTGCTGGTGGAGCTGGCCAAGGCGTCCGCGGAAGACCGCAAACGCCTCTCCGGAAAGAACGTCGTCCTCTTCGGCGGTGATCGGCTGGCCCTCGAATTTGCTGCCCGCCTGCTCGACGAAGGCGCCGCCCGGGCAACGGTGGTGCTGAGGGAGACCCGCGAAAATGCCCGCCTGACCGACGCCGACATCCAGACGGCCGATGGAGCCGGCGTGCAGATCCGGTTCGGAGAAGCCATCCGGGGTATGTCTGGAGAAGACGACAACCTGAGAGAGGTCGAGGTCGTCTCCTTGGAAACCCGAATGACAGCCCCGCTGGAGGCCGAGGCCGTGGTCTTTGCTGCGGGCCGTTTCCCGGAGCTGATATTCCGTCGCCCAAATGGAGAGGCGGATGCCCCGGAATCGGAGAAACTTCCGGAACCGGAAGCCTCCGGCACCGTGACATGGTTGGCCCTGGCTCCCTACAAGCCGCCGGTCGCTTCCGGCGAGGTCGGCCTGTTCGGGCGCAACGAGGTCATCACCGACTACAGTGCCGCCATTCGTGCCATCGCCGCCGGCAGACGAGGGGCGGCCAGCATCCACATGGTGATGTACGACATGCCGCTGCGGCTTCCGGAAAACGTCGTAACCCCCGACACGATCGTGCAAAATGTCGATCGGGTACAAGAGGTGCAGGCCGTACCCCGGCGGATTATGCCCATGGCTCCCGGACGGGACCTACGGGTTTACGGCGAAGTGGAAAAGGGCTTCGACGAGTCGAGAGCCCGTGAAGAGGCGTCCCGCTGCCTGCAGTGCGGCCTGATCTGTTACGAACACACCGGGATCCAAAAGGCTGCGGACGCCTGACCCGAAAAGAGATTATGGCTACCGAGCAGGGCATCGTCGTCAGGGTGGAAGCGGATGCGGCCTGGGTGCGGACCACTCCCACCAGTGCCTGCGAGGGGTGCAGTGCCAAAGGATCGTGCCACAGCGTCGGTGAGGAAAAAGAGGTGCGCGTGCTCAATCCCGGCGGGGCCCGGGTCGGCGACCGCATCGTCCTCAGCATGGATACCGGTCCGCTGCTTCGCGCCTGCTTTCTGCTGTATGTATTTCCCATCCTCAGCCTTCTGTGCGGCGCATTTGTCGGGGAATGGGTTGCCCTGACACTAAGGGTGAACCCTTCCGTCGGTGCTGCGCTGCTGGGTTGTTCTGCCTTCGTCATCGCCTTCGCTTTCGTCCGTCTGCGGGGCAACCGGCTTGCCCGGAAGCAAGAATACCAGCCCCGGATCACCCGGGTTCTGGGACCGGGATAGCCTTGTTGCCGGGGAGAGCCTTCGCCGTCCGGAAGGATAGAAAATGGTCCAACGATGTTCATGGCCCGGTTCGGATCCGCTGTACATCGATTACCACGACCGCGAATGGGGGGTTCCGGTACACGACGATCGCAAGCTTTTCGAGTTCCTGATCCTCGACGGCGCCCAGGCCGGCCTGTCCTGGCTCACCATCCTGAAAAAGCGAGACAACTACCGAAAGGCGTTTGACGATTTCGATCCCGTCAAGGTCGCCGCCTACGAGACACCCAAAATCAGCGGCCTGTTGAACGACGCCGGTATTGTGCGCAACCGCAAAAAGATCGAATCCGCCGTGACCAATGCCCGCGCCTTCCTAAACATCCAGGAGGCCTGCGGCAGTTTCGATGCCTATATCTGGCGCTTCGTCGACGGCGAACCCCGCCAGAACGCCTGGAAACGGGATGCGGACATCCCCGCAAAAACTCCCGAATCGGAAGCCATGAGCAGAGACCTCGTGTCCAGGGGATTTCGTTTCGTGGGACCGACCATCTGCTATGCATTCATGCAGGCTGCGGGCTTGGTCAACGATCATCGGGTGGACTGTTTTCGGCATGCTGAGGTGAAGCGGCTGGGGAAATCATTCTGAGATGGCTTCAAGCGTCCTCGGGTCAATCCAGAGAGGAGGCAGGCATGAGCGGTTGCAGAATCTGCGGCAAGCGGCATCGCGTTGGGTTCGTCTCCACCCGATTCTCGGGCACCGACGGGGTTTCCCTGGAGACGGAGAAATGGGCTGCCGTCTTCGAGGGGGAGGGGTTGGAGTGTTTCTATTTCGCCGGAGAGCTGGATCGACCCGCGGAATGCTCTTACCTGGCCGAGCTGGCCCATTTCACGCATCCCGACATAAAAGAGATCCATCGGAATGCCTTCGGCGCCCGTGTGCGCCAACGGTCCGTCACCCAGCGAATCTACGAACTGAAGCGGGTTCTGAAAAACGAGCTGTACCGATTCATCGAGAAGTTCAGCATTGATCTGCTGGTGCCCGAAAACGCCCTTACCATCCCGCTGAATCTCCCCTTGGGCATCGCCCTTACCGAAATCATCTCCGAGACCGGAATACCCACCATCGCTCACCATCACGACTTCTTCTGGGAGCGGCAGCATTTCAAGACGAATGCGGTGTGGGAATTTCTCAACATGGCGTTTCCGCCCCACCTGCCGCACATCCAGCACGTGGTCATCAACAGCTCGGCGGACAACCAGCTGGGTCTTCGCACCGGGATTTCCGCCACGGTCATTCCCAACGTAATGGATTTCGACCATCCGCCACCGGGCTACGACGCCTTCGAAGAAAACGGGGAGATCCGGCACGAAACAAATCGAAGCTTCGATCCCTATGCCGCCGACGTGCGCCGCGACCTTGGAGTGGCGGAGAACGAAAAGCTGATCCTGCAGCCCACCCGTGTAGTCAAGCGCAAGGGCATCGAGCATGCCATCGAACTGGTCCACCGTCTGGATACCAGGGCCAAGCTGATCATTTCCCACGCGTCCGGCGACGAGGGCTATGACTATGAACAGAGGATCCGCGAGTATTCCCGGCTCCTCGGTGTGGACACGCGTTTCGTGTCCAACATCATCAACCACCGGCGCGGCGTCACCCCGGGCGGCCGGAAAATCTACACGCTCTACGACATTTATCCGCATGCGGACCTGGTGACCTATCCTTCCGATTTCGAGGGGTTCGGCAACGCCTTTCTCGAGGCGGTGTACTTCTGCAAACCCATCGTGGTGAACACCTATTCCATTTATTCCATGGACATCAAACCCAAGGGGTTTTCCGTGGTGGAGATGGACGGATATGTGGCCGAGGACACGGTGCTCCAGGCCCGGAGGGTGCTGGAGGACGAACAACTGCGCGCGGAAATGGTGGCTCACAACTATCGGACGGCCCGCAAATACTTTTCCTTCAGCGTTTTGCGAAACAAGCTTTCGGTGCTACTCTCGGATTGCCTGGGGTGCCGGTTCGGCGGTTGACAAGAAGCCGGTTCCATGCCCTGGGGCGTTTTGCTGTGCCTCAGGCCAGCGGCCGGTAGTAGCGGGCCAGGCGACGCGGGGAGACGCCCAGCCAGAAAAGCGTCAACAGCGTCCAGTTGCGCAGCGTGGTGTACACCACGCCCTCCCGATGCCAGCGCCGCGCGGAAGTGGAAACCCTCGCGTTCACGAACCCGATGCGAATGCCCATCCGCCGGAGCCGCCGCATCAGCTCCACATCTTCCATGATGGGGATGTTGCGAAAGCCTCCCGCTGCGTGAAAGATCTCCGTGCGGAAAAACAGGGCCTGATCGCCATAAGGGATGCGCATCAGCCGGGATCGGACGTTGGCCACGGCCGCCACCGCCCGCAGCGCGGGGCGGGGTGAGGCGATGCCGAGAAGGAAGGCCCCGGCCAGGCGGCCATGGGAAACCAACAGATCCGAGGCCAGGGAAAGACCGTTGGGAGGCAATCGAGTGTCCGCGTGTAAAAACAGCAGCATTTCCCCACGGGCCGATGCGGCACCTGCGTTCATCTGAGCGCCTCTTCCACCGGAGGCGACGGCGGTCTTCACGCCCGCGTCCCGGATGGCTCTCAGCGTGGTGCCGCTCTGCTCGCCGTCGACCACGATCACTTCCAACCCACCCGTCCACCCCTGGCGACGCAGATGCGAGATCGCCTCGTTGACGTGCTCCCGCTCCCGGTAGACGGGGATGACGACGGAAATCCGGCGAATCAATCCTCTTGCCTTGGATGTGCTTTTTCTATAGGGAGGGATGCATTTCATCCACGGCTTCCCCGATCCGTCGGAAGGCAGTGCAGGAGGTCACCTTGTCGAAGTCCACCCATCCGGGATGGGTCCCGGGTTTGAAAACCGGTCTGGTCGACGGCTTGAGAAGAGGCTGGGACGGGTTCGTATGGATGCTCAAGATTCTTTTGCCCGTCTCCTTCCTGACCTTTGTGATCGAATGGACCGGCGTGCTTCAGTATGCCGATGCGGTGGTGGGCCCGGCGATGGCCTTGTTCCGGCTGCCGGCTTCGGCCGCCGTCGCGCTCGCCGCGGGCCTGCTCACCGGCATCTACGGCGGCATCGCCGCCATGTCCGTTCTGCCGCTTACGGTCTCTCAAATGACCCTGGTGGCCCTGTTTTTGTTGATTTCCCACAACCTCATACAAGAAGGCATCATTCAGGGCAAGTCCGGCCTCCATCCGGTGAAGGCCACCCTCTGGCGGCTGGGGGCCTCGGTGGTAACGGTGTGGTGGGTCGGATTCTTCCTCGAACTGCCCGTTCCCGGCGGTGTTCCGGTATATATGACGGGAGCCGCCGGGACCGGAACGTTCGGGGCCGCCCTTTCCCGCTGGAGCGCCGGACTGCTGCGCCTTTCGGCCGTGATGTTTCTCATTATCGTAACTCTGATGGTCCTGCTGTCCTGGTTGAAGATCTTTCGGCTTGTCGACCGTACCGTGGTGTTCCTGACACCCTTGCTGCGGCTGCTCGGTCTGGATCGAAACGTCGGCATGCTGTGGTTGACCGCTACGGTTTTCGGTATTTCCTACGGCGGGGCCCTCATCGTACAGGAGGCAGAGGAGAGCGGTCTGTCCGAACAGGAACTGGAGCGCCTTCACGTCTCCATCGGCATGCATCATTCGGTGATCGAAGATCCTGCGGTCTTCCTGCCGTTTGGCATCCATGCCTTCTGGCTGTGGATCCCGCGCCTGGTGGCAGCTGTCGTTGCGGTTCGTCTCTACGACCTCTACCAGCGCTGCCGCCGGAAAAAAGCCCAAGAAGTCTGATGTTTCGCACCTGCGGATCGAGACCATCGCGCCGTCGATCCGAACCAAAGCGTGGTCTCCTTTTCAACGACGGTATACGCCCCTTTGGAGTGGGAGGTCTTCCATGTTCTGGGTCAAACAGCTGATCAAACCCTTTGCAGTGCCGCCGGGTTGTTTCGTTTTTCTGCTGCTGATCCTTGGGGCCGTGCTGTGGATTCGCCGGCAACGAAGATTGGGAGGCGTTGCCGCGGCACTGGGGGCGGCCATGTGGATCCTCTCCTTGCCCATCCTTTCGGGTGCACTCATGGTGAACCTCGAATCCGGCCTCTCCTTTCCCGAGAATCCTTCCGGCGATGTCATTGTCGTCCTCTGTGCCGGCGGAGTACCGGATGCCCCCGACCTGGACGGCAGAGGCCGGCCCACCGAGGGCACCATCGTCCGGCTGGCAACGGCTGCAAGACTGTACCGGACCCATCCCGCACCCATCGTCTTGTCCGGAGGCAAGCCGCTTTATCCGGGCGCCTCGGAGGCCGAACTGGCGGCCCGTTTTCTGGAGGAGCTGGGTATTCCTCCCTTTGCCATCCGGAAAGAGGAGCGGAGCCGGGACACGTGGGAAAACGCGATGCACACGGCGCGGCTCTGCCGTTCCCGTGGATGGGATCGACCCCTTTTGGTCACCCATGGATACCACATGAAACGCGCAGAGAGTGCCTTCCGAAAGCAGGGGTTTTCCGTGACGGCGGTTCCGGTCTCGCTGCATGCAGCGCAAGTGACCCATCGGAGTTGGACGGAATGGCTTCCTGGGGATTTTCGGGAGCTTTCCAACGCCTTGCACGAGCTGCTGGGGCGCGTCTACTACCGGTGGGCCTACGGAGCGGAAGCGTGAGGGCAGCTGCCGATCGAGCCGGTTCGACCGAAAGGGTTGGGATCGAATAACTGCTGGGAATAACTATTCATCTTCGACAATTTTCGGGTCGTGTTTTTCCTTGACACCCTGGTAGGTTTGTGGCAGCTTGATACCTTCGTGCCCTGTTTGTGGCGTCGAAAATCTACAGCAATTTCTGATGCAATCCTTTTTGTCCCCTAACCAACGAAGGAGCTCTTCATGAACGAAACGGCTGCCTCCAAGAGTGGGTCGGTCATGGTGGTCGGCGCGGGAATCGCAGGTATGCAGTCCGCCCTCGATCTGGCCGAGTCCGGCTACTATGTGTATCTCGTGGAAAAGTCCTCCGCCATCGGCGGGCTCATGAGCCAGCTGGACAAGACGTTTCCCACCAATGACTGCGCCATGTGAGTGATCTCGCCCAAACTGGTCGAGGTCGGCCGGCACCTGAACATCGAAATACTTACCAACGCAGAACTTCTCTCCCTTGAAGGCGAACCCGGCAATTTCAAAGCCAGCGTCCATCAGGAACCCCGCTTTGTGGATCTGGCCAAATGCACCAGCTGCGGCGAATGCGCCAAGGTCTGCCCCATTTCCCTACCCGACGAGTACAACGAGGGACTCAACGATCGAAAAGCGGCCTTCAAGCAGTACCCCCAGGCCATCCCCGGCGCCTTCGGCATCAGCAAGCGAAGCACAGCGCCCTGCAAAGCCACTTGCCCGGCGCACGTGAGCATCCAGGGCTACATTGCCCTGATCAACGACGGACGGGAAAAAGAGGCCCTGGAGCTGTTCAAGGAGGCCCATCCTTTCCCAGGGATCTGCGGCCGGGTGTGTCACCACCCCTGCGAGCAGATCTGCACCCGGGGAGACTTGGACGAGCCGCTGGCCATCCGCGAACTCCATCGCTATCTGGCCGACTGGGAGCAGCAACAGGACGAACCCTACATTCCCGAAATCAAAGAAAAACGTGACGAAAAAGTGGCCATCGTCGGCTCAGGGCCGGCCGGTCTGACCACGGCCTATTATCTGGCCTTGGCCGGCTACCAGGTCACCATCTTCGAAAAGCTCGACGAACCGGGCGGCATGATGCGTGTGGGCATCCCCGAATACCGGCTGCCTCGAAACATCCTTGCCACCGAGATCGGCGTCATCGAAAAGATGGGCGTCGAAATCAAAACCGGGGTTACCTTCGGTACCGACATCACCCTCGACAGCCTGAAAAAGGACGGCTATTCGGCGGTGTTCATGGGCATCGGGCTCCACGGCGGCCGCAAGCTCGGCGTGGAGAACGAAGACGCCGAAGGCGTACTGCAGGGAGTCGATTTTCTGCGGGACGTGGCCATGGGCAAGGAAGTCGAGATCGGCGAAGACGTGCTGGTGGTCGGCGGCGGCAACGTGGCCATCGACGTGGCCTTGTCCGCCAAGCGAAAAGGGGCCAAGAACGTCACCCTGATCTGCCTCGAAAAGCGCGAGGAGATGCCCGCCTGGGAGCACGAGATCGAAGAGGCCCTGGAGGGTGAAATCCAGATCGTCAACAGCTTCGGTCCCAAGAGCTTTTTCATCGACAAGAGCAGCAAGGTCTCCGGGATCGAATTCAAGACCTGCACCGCGGTTTTCGATGAAGACGGGCGCTTTTCTCCCCAGTACGACGACGACGCCTGCCAGCCGTTTTTCGGCGATACGGTGATCGTGTCCATCGGGCAAAGCACGGTCCTGGACGGCATCAAAGAGGCCGGCATCGAAACCACACCGCCGGGCGGAATCAAAGCCGATCCCGTGACGCTGCAGACTTCGGTGGACTGGGTGTTTGCCGGGGGCGACGCCTTCTACGGCCCCAAATCGGTGGTCGATGCGGTGGCCTGCGGCAAAGAGGCGGCCGAAAGCATCCACCGGTTCATCAACGGGCTCGATCTGGCCGAAGGCCGGGAGAAGGAGTGGGAGTTTGAAAAGCCGGATATCTCCATGGAGGCGAAAAAGGCGCGGACCCAGGTCCGCTGCCTGGATCCGGAAGCCCGGGAGTGCAACTTTTTGGAAGTCTCCTTCGGCTACAACGAGGACGAGGCCAAAACCGAGGCCGACCGGTGCCTGCGCTGTGGCATCTGCTCGGAGTGCTACCAGTGCGTCAAGGCCTGCCTGGCCGAGGCCATCGACCACACCCAGCAGCCCGAAGACAAGGAGATCACCGTCGGTTCGGTGATTCTGTCGGCCGGTACGGAACTCTACGACCCGGCGGAGCTGGCCCAGTTCTACCACTACGGTGAAAACCCGAATGTGATGACCAGCCTCGAGTTCGAGCGGATTCTGTCGGCCTCCGGGCCGACCATGGGCCACCTGGTCCGCCCATCGGACGAAAAAGAGCCCAAGAAGATCGCCTGGCTTCAGTGCGTGGGCAGCCGCGACACCAACCGCTGCGGGAACGGCTACTGCTCCTCGGTGTGCTGCATGTACGCCATCAAGGACGCCATGATCGCAAAGGAACACTCCGCGGAAGAGCTGGACGCTGCGATCTTTTACATGGACATCCGCACGTTCGGGAAAGACTATGAAAAGTACTATGAACGCGCCCGGGACAAAGAGGGCGTGCGTTTTGTCAAAGCCCGCGTCCACTCGATTTACGACGATCCGGAAAGCCGGGACCTGATCCTCCGGTTTGCCGACGAACAGGGAAACATGGTCGACGAAGCCTTCGACATGGTGGTCCTTTCGGTCGGTCTCCAGGCCGGAGAGGGAACCAAACAGATGGCCGAAAGGCTCGGCATCGAGACGAACCATTACAATTTCGTTCGGACCGATCCGTTCACACCGGTTGCCACTTCCCGGCCGGGGGTCTATACCTGCGGTATTTTACAGGGGCCCAAGGACATCCCCGCTTCGGTGACCGAGGCCAGCGCCGCGGCCAGTGCCGCCGGTGCCGAGGTGGCCGAAGCCCGGGACAAGGACACGGTGAGTTTTCAGCTCCCCGAAGAGATCGACATTTCCGGGCAGGAGCCGCGGGTCGGGGTGTTCGTCTGCAACTGCGGCATCAACATTGCCGGGGTGGTGGACGTGCCGGCGGTCCAGGAGTATGCAGGGACCTTGCCGGGCGTTGTTTTTACCGACAACAATCTGTTCACCTGCAGTCAGGACACCCAGGACAAGATCAAGGAAAAGATCCAGGAAGAAAACCTGAACCGGGTGGTCGTTGCGTCTTGCAGCCCCAAGACCCATGCCCCCATGTTCATGGAGACCCTGGAGGCCTGCGGCCTGAACAAGTACCTGTTTGAAATGGCCAACATCCGCAACCAGGATTCCTGGGTGCACGTCAACAACCCGGATCTTGCAACGGAAAAGGCCAAGGAACTGGTGCGCATGGCCGTCGCCCGGGCGCGGACGCTGCATCCGCTCCACGAGCGGGTCATCCCGGTCAACAAACGGGCCCTGATCCTCGGCGGCGGTATTGCCGGCATGAATGCGGCCCTGGATCTGTCCAAGCAGGGCTTCGAATCGGTGATTGTGGAAAAAGAGGCCGAACTGGGCGGAATGGCGAGACGGTTGCACCACACGATCGAAGGCGCCGATATTCAGGCATACCTCGGAGATCTCGTCGATAAAGTGCAAAAAGACGATAAGGTCCAGATCCTTACCGAAGCCGAGGTGCTCGGCTTCGAGGGTTTTCAGGGCAATTTCGTCACCGATATCAAGGTAAACGGAAACGGCGGGGACCGGAGCATCGACCACGGCGTCATCATTGTGGCCACCGGCGCCAGCGAATACCGACCCAAGGAGTTTCTGTACGGTGAAGACGAGCGGGTGGTCACCCAGGTGGAACTTTCCGAACGGCTGGAAAAAGACGATGCAGCCGGTCTCGACACGGTGGTCATGATCCAGTGTGTCGGGTCCCGAAACGAGGAGAATCCCAACTGCTCCCGGATCTGCTGCCAGTCGGCGGTCAAAAACGCCCTGGCGATCAAAAAGAAAAATCCGGACAGCCAAGTGTTCGTTCTGTACCGGGACATGCGTACCTATGGACTCCTGGAAGACTACTACACCGAGGCCCGAAACCAGGGCGTCATCTTCATTCGCTTCGACAGGGACAACCCGCCGCAGGTGGTATCCAACGGCGGCGGGCTTGCGGTGAAGGTCAAAGACCATGTGCTTCAGCGCGATGTCGAAATCGGCACAGACCTGCTGGCCTTAAGCGCCGGCGTGACCGCATCCGATACCGGCGAACTGAGCAACATCATGAAACTGAACCGCAACCCCGAGGGCTTTTTCCTCGAAGCCCACGTCAAGTTGCGGCCCGTGGACATGGGCAGCGAGGGCGTCTTTTTGTGCGGGACCGCCCACGGGCCCAAGCTGATCTCCGAGACCATCGCCCAGGCAAAGGGGGCGGCCAGCCGGGCCGTCACATTCCTGGCCAAGGACGAGATCCAGCTATCGGCCATCAAGGCCCAAGTAAACGTGGACAACTGCGTGAAGTGCCTCACCTGCGTGCGTTCCTGCCCCTTCGATGTGCCGAGCTTCAACGTCGAAAAAGGAGAGATCGAGATCGACGAGGCGCTGTGCCACGGGTGCGGGGTCTGCGCCGGTGTATGTCCGCGTCAGGCGATTCAGCTCCGATTCTATGAAGACGATCAGATCACGTGCAAAATTGATGCGCTGCTGGCAGGAGGATTCTAATGGCGGATTTCGAACCGACGATCATCGCGTTTTGCTGCAACTACTGAGGGTATTCAGCCGCGGACCTGGCAGGTTCGATGCGACTCGAGTACCCCACCAACGTCAAGATCATCCTCGTCCCCTGCTCGGGCAAGGTGGATGTGCTTCATCTGATGCGGGCCATTCAAAAAGGGGCGGACGGGGTCTACGTGGTCGGCTGCCTGGAGGGCACCTGCCATTACAACGAGGGCAATTACCGGGCCCGGGAGCGGGTTGAGCACGTGCGGACCCTGATGGAGGAGGTGGGGCTTGAGCCGGAGCGGGTTCGCATGTACAATCTGTCCTCCGGCGAGGGACCGACCTTCGCCGCCTATGCCAAAGAAATGACTGAAAACATCAAGGAACTCGGTCCCAATCCTTTGAAAGACAAAGGCTAACGTCACCATACGGAGGATAGCGAATGGCTGAAGAAGCGATCAAACTTGGCAAGAAAAAGGAAGGGCGCTTCATCGACAAGGTGAAGGAGCTGCTGCCGGAGGGGGGGAACCTGAACCTCTGCCTGACCTGCGGCGCGTGCTCTTCGGGGTGTCCGGCCACGGGCCTGGAGGGGATGGACCCGCGCAAGTTTTTGCGCATGGCGGCACTGGGCATGGACGAGGAGATCACCTCCACGCCGTGGGTGTGGTGGTGTTCGATGTGCACCCGGTGCGTTTACGTGTGCCCGATGAAGATCAACATACCGCAGCTGGTGTTCTACGCGCGGCAGTCCTGGCCGCGGGAGGAGCGCCCCAAGGGGATTCTGGGCTCGTGCGACATGGCGCTTAGAAACGACACCTGTTCGGCCATGGGCGCCACGGAAGAAGACTTCCAGTTCGTGGTGGAGGACGTGCTGGAGGAATACCAGGAGGCGCAACCGGAGTTTGCCGACATGCAGGCGCCGGTGAACAAGCAGGGCGCATACTACTATCTCAACCAGAACTCGCGGGAGCCGGTGACCGAGCCCGACGAGATGGTGCCGCTGTGGAAGATCCTGCACAAGGCGGGCGCGGACTGGACCTACGGCACCAAGGGCTGGGCTGCGGAGAACTACTGCATGTTCCTGGCCGACGACGAGAACTGGAAGAACATCGTCGAAACGAAGGTGAAGGCGGTGGAGGATCTGGGCTGCAAGGTGTGGCTCAACACCGAATGAGGGCACGAACTTTTCGCGGTCCGGTTCGGACTGCAGAAATTCAAAATCGAGACCAACTTCGAGATCCAGTCCATCATCCAACTTTACGCGCAGTGGATTCGGGAGGGCAAGCTTCCGGTCAGCTCCGACTGGAACAAGGAGCGCAAGATCAAGTTCACGGTGCAGGACCCCTGCCAGCTGGTGCGCAAGAGCTTCGGCGACCCGGTGGCCGAGGAATTGCGCTTCGTGGTGAAGGCGGTGGTGGGGGAGGAAAACTACATCGACATGTACCCCAACCGCTCCAACAACTATTGCTGCGGCGGCGGCGGTGGTTTTCTCCAGTCCGGCTACCCGGACCAGCGCCGGGAGTACGGAAAGCTCAAGGCTGAGCAGATTCTCAACACGGGCGCTGATTACTGCATCACGCCGTGCCACAACTGCCACGCACAGATCCACGATTTGAGCGATATCCGCGACCACGCATGGCAGACGGTGCACCTGTGGACCCTGCTGTGTCTGAGCATGGGGATTCTCGGTCCCAAGGAGCGCGAGTACCTCGGCGACGACCTCAAGGAAGTGGACGTCTTCCATCCCGAGCACGAATGATGCCAGCAGCCGCCACGGGAAGGGGCGCACCGCCGTCCACCCCCGTGTACAGGAGGAACAATGATCGTAGCCAAGAGAAAACCCTTTGACGAAATCATGGACATGCTCAAGGACTACAAGAAAGTCCTGAACGTCGGTTGCGGCACCTGCGTGTCGGTATGTCTGGCCGGCGGTGAGAAGGAAGTCCATGTCCTCAATTCCGAACTGGAAATGGCCCGCAAGCTCGCGGACAATCCCATCGAACTGGGCGCCTACACCGTGGAGCGGCAGTGCGACCGGGAATATCTCGCCGAGCTGGACGATAAGGTCAAGGACTACGACGCCGTGGTTTCCATGGCCTGCGGGGTCGGCATCCAGTTTCTGGCCGAGCGGTTTCCCGACAAACCGGTGTTTCCCGCGGTCGACACGGCCGGGCTGGCGGTGAACCAGGCCGTGGGCTGGTACGAGGAGCGCTGCCGCTCCTGCGAGCGATGTGTTCTGGGATGGACCGGCGGTATCTGCCCGGTGACCATGTGCGCCAAGGGCCTTTACAACGGTCCCTGCGGCGGCACCAACAAGGGCAAGTGCGAGATCAGCCAGGACCAGCCCTGTGCCTGGTACATGATCTACGAACGGCTGGCCGCCCAGGGACGTTTGGACCACATAAAGAAAATCCGCGACCCCTACGACTGGGTGGACACGACGCCGAGAACGCTGATCCAGCCGGGCTACAAGAAACCGGAAGAGGTCGAATAGCATCGGCTTTGACAACGGCGCGGCTGGGAAGGGGAGATCCAACCAACCGGGAAACGATGCCAACACAGACAAGGTGAGGGATATGAGCGCAGAGCAAACCGGATACAAATCGGGCAGCAACCTGGAAAAGGTTCTCAAAGCGGGTCACTTTGCCTTTACCGGCGAGCTGGGACCCCCGCGGGGCTCCAACGCCGAGGAGGTCCGGCACAAGGCCGAGCACCTCAAAGGCATGGTGGACTCCGTGAACATCACCGACAACCAGACGGCCGTCGTGCGGATGTCCAGCTGGGCGGCGTCCCTGATCCTCCTCCAGGAGGGGCTGGAACCCAATTTTCAGATGGTCTGCAGAGACCGCAATCGCCTGGCCATGCAGGCGGACATCCTGGGGGTATACGCCCACGGTGTGAAAAATATGCTGTGCCTTTCCGGCGACCATGCCCAGTTCGGCGATCACCCCACGGCCAAGGGTGTGTTCGATATCGACTCCACACAGCTGATTCGCATGGTGAAGAACATGCGCGACGAGGGCAAATTTCTAGGTGGTGCCGATATCGACGAGCCTCCCCGAATTTTCATCGGGGCAGCTGCCAATCCCTTTGCGGATCCTTTCGAGTGGCGGGTGCACCGCCTGGCCAAGAAGGTGGAGGCCGGGGTGGATTTCATCCAGACCCAGTGCATCTACAACATGGAAAAATTCCGGGAGTGGGTGCGACAGGCCAACGACATGGGGTTGACCGAAAAATGCTACATTCTCGCTGGTGTCACGCCCATGAAGAGTGTCGGTATGGCCAAGTACATGAAAAACAAGGTGCCCGGGATGGACGTGCCCGACGAGATTATCGAAAGGCTCCAGGGGGCCGGAAAAGGAAAGGTCGCAGCCGAGGGCATCAAGATCGCCTGCGAGCAGATCGAGGAGTTCAAGGAGATGAAGGGCGTTCACGGCGTCCACCTCATGGCCATCGAGTGGGAGCACAAGGTCCCAGAAATCGCCGAGCAGGCCAAGGTCCTGCCCCGACCCAAGGTGGACTGATCCCTCGATCC
>JAJDOA010000197.1 GCA_022340405.1 Desulfobacteraceae bacterium
ACCCCCCTCAGCTTGATCTGATCTCCCTTCTTGATGCCGATCTCCCCGGGCTTGGCAAACCAGACCGGACACAGGTGGACGAGGATCGGATCCCCACCTCCCCGCTTGCCTTCGCGTACCTCAAGGGCGACGCCGGGAGACATGCCCGGCAGCGGTACCACTTCCCTGACATCCACCACGAGAGCCTTGAACTTGTCCATCTCGATTGGGTCGTACATGCGATTGTAGGCGCTGTCCTCTTGCCAGCCCCCCATATCGGCCTTGTCTGCCGCCACCGCTGTCCCGACGGTCAACCCCAACACCAGAACAGCAATGATGAACGCGCTTTCGGTATTGCACTTCATATTCCCCTCCCTCTCGTGATTGGATAGCAGCTTTTTATCCTTTCACTATAAGGTTGATCCTCCATTTTTCAAACAGACTCTTGGGGAAAAGGCCGCTTCCTTGGTGCTCACCACAGACCCCTTCCAAAAGGCTCATTTATTGGGTTTTCGACGGAAAGGCCGTTTCGAAAAATTTTCATGGCATGATTCCTTCGTTTTGCTATGGTGAAAGGTCCTACCGGTTATAACCGGATCACAAGGGGGAGCCTATGAAAGATGTCGTCATAGCCAGTGCCTGCCGAACGGCCATCGGTGCCTTCGGAGGTACGCTCAAGAGCCTCGACGGGGCCGCATTGGCGGCGGTGACCATGAAGGAGGCGATTCGCCGTGCGGGCATCGACCCGGCCCTTGTCGACGACGTCCGCTACGGATGCTGCCTCGAACACCACGACACCCTGAACGTCACGCGGGTGGGGGCGTTGCGGGCGGACATTCCGGACAAGGTGCCGGCGGTCACCATCAATCGGGTCTGCATTTCCGGCATGGAGGCCGTCGTTTCCGGCATGGCCATGATCCAGGCGGAAATGGCCGACGCCATCCTGGCCGGAGGTGTTGAGCACATGTCAGGGGTTCCCTACACGGTGCCCAATGCCCGCTGGGGTTGCCGGCTGCAAGATCACATTTTCGTGGACGCCTTGATTCACGCGCTGCACTGCGGCTCGCACCTCCTTCCGCTGACCGAGGACGCTCCGATGGACACCACGCGGGCACCGGCCAGCCTATTTCTCGGTAAGCCTTACATCATGGGGCACACTGCGGAGTTCGTGGCTTCGAAGATGGGCATCAGCAGGGAGGAGATGGACGAGGTGGCGCTGCGCAGCCAGAACAACGCGGAACGGGCCACCGAAGACGGTTCCTTTGCCGAAGAGATCGTTCCCGTTCCGGTGCCGCGGAAAAAGATGGATCCGCTCCTTTTCGCCAGGGACGAGCATTTTCGGCCGGGGCTGACCATGGAACAACTGCGGAAACTACCGCCGGTGTTCATCCCCGAGACCGGAACCGTGACCGCGGGCAACGCCAGCGGCATCAACGACGGGTCGGCCGGCATGGTGATTTTGTCGGCCGACAAGGCCGCCGAACTCGGCGTCCGGCCCATGGCGAGAATCCGAGCGGTGGGCCGAGGCGCCTGCCATCCGGCCGTCATGGGGCTGAGTCCGGTGCCTGCTGTCCACAACCTGATGGAGCGAAGCGGACTGAAAATCGCAGATTTCGAACGAATAGAGGTCAATGAAGCCTTTGCCGCTCAGTACATCGGCTGTGAGAGGGAACTGGGGCTGAACCGGGAAATCACCAATGTCAACGGTTCGGGCATCGGGTTGGGGCATCCGGTGGGGGCCACCGGTTGTCGTATCATGGTGACCCTGCTGCACGTGATGAAAAAGAGCGGCAAGACCCTCGGGCTGGCCACGCTCTGCGGAGGCGGCGGAGTGTCCATGGCCTGTGCCCTCGAGATGGTGTGATGGATTCGAAACAGATAGACACGGGGAAAAGACCGTACATCTAAGGAGGAAGCGATGGATTTTGAGTTGAGCCGGGAGCAGAAGGAAATTCAGAAGGCCGTTCGGGAATTCGTCAAAGGGGAGTTCAAAAAGGAGGTCATCGAGGACCTTGTCGAAAGGCACGAGTATCCGGTGCAGATCTGGAAGAAAGCCGCGGAGCTGGGCTTTATCGGGATTCATTTCCCCGAGAAGTATTCCGGGATGGGGCTGGGCTGTCTGGAAAACATCATTGTGGCCGAAGAACTGGCCAGAGGGGATTCCACGGTAGGCACCTGCGTGCTGATCGCCGACTTCGCCTCGGAGATTCTTCTGCATTTCGGCAGCGAGGAGCAGAAGGGCCAATGGCTGCCCAAAGTCGCCGAAGGAGAATGCCTGTCCTGCGGGGCCTTCACCGAACCGGACCACGGCTCGGACATCACCCGGGTCGAAACCACCGCGGTCAAGGAAGGGGACGAGTGGGTCATCAACGGTTCCAAGATCTTCATCACCAACAGCGGACCGCTGGCCGGCTTCTACTGCGTGTTGTGCCAGACCGACGCAGACGTCCAACCCGCCTACCGGGGCATGAGCCTGATCCTGGTCGAGGCGGACAACCCCGGTGTGTCGTTTCAAGATGTGGGAAAGAAGATGGGCATTACGCTGACCTACACCGCCGAAGTGGTGTTCAAGGACGTTCGGGTGCCGCTGGCCAATCTCATCGGAAAGGAAAACAAGGGTTTTTACCAGCTGTTGGAGTTTTTCGACGAAAGCCGCATCCTGGTGGCGGCCCAGGCGCTGGGAACCGCCCAGGGCGCCTTCGACCGGGCCCTGGCCCATGCCAAGCAGCGCGAGCAGTTCGGGAAAAAGATCGCCCAGTTTCAGGCCAATCAGCACAAGCTGGCGGACATGGCCACCAAGATCGAACTGGCGCGGCTGATCACCTACAAAGCGGCCTGGAATTTCGATCAGGGTCGCATCGATCCCAAGCTGACCTCCATGGCCAAAATGTACGCCGCGCGCACCGCAGTGGAGGTTGCCGACGAGGCGATTCAGCTGCTCGGTGGATACGGCTACATGCAGGAATACGAGGTGGAGCGGTTTTACCGGGACGCCAAGATCACCGAGATTTACGAGGGCACCAAAGAAATCCAGAAGAACACCATTGCCGGGGCGCTGCTGGGCAAGATCAAATGAGTACGGTTGCCTTGTGCTGAAGACGGCCATGGTGCCGGAGCGGTGCAAGCGGCCGGACGCCACAAG